>CAZZAO010000007.1:0-77483 GCA_964652205.1 uncultured Anaerolineaceae bacterium
TCAACCGGTTCGAGCAGGCGGTATGCGGAGTCTGCGAACTGCTCTCGAATAGCTTCGACTGCCGCTTCCGGCGCAACGGCGACGGGTGTGAGCGGCTGGGTATCCTCATCACCATGCTCATGGATGAACGCTGCCTCTGCGCGTGCGCGTTCAAGATGGGTGGTGAACGGGTCGGGCGGACCGTCGGCGAACAGATGGGGATCGTCGCGCCCATCATGCAGATAGCCGCTGGCGACTGCCATCGTTTCCGCGAGGTTCATCGCCGCTTGCAGCCCTTCGTGTTCGCGCACGTCGTTCAGTTCGCGCAAATCGACGGCGAGTTCTTCGCTCATGCCGTAGCTAGCGATGGTCAGCCGCGCTTCGCGGTCTTGATTCCCTTCACGCCACGCCTTGACCGCTTCGATTGTAGGGCTGTCATCGTCGCCGCTTGCCTCGACAAAGCGATAGTCCACACCCGTGTTCAGTTCGGGCAGTATCGCCGGGTCGGGAAAATTCAATCCGTGTGATTCGGCGGTGTGATGGGCAAGCACCTGCGCGGTCTCCAGATCGCCCTCTTCCAACATCAACTGAAGCGTAGGCAAGGGGAACGGTGATGCGCCGTCGTGTTCCAGCGGCATGACGGAGTGCGAGTCATGCACCAGCCGCCCATCGTCCGGCTGAGCGACCCGGTAGTAGCGTAGTTCACGCGAAAGGTCACTGTAATCGGGTTCATACGACACATCGACATCGGCAAAAAAGTGCAGCGTCCCGCGCGCGTCCAGATGGTTCGGCACGTAGACGCCGTTCGTTCGGTCGATGGGGACGAGATTGTCCTCCAGCGTGACGGGCAGCGCCGGGTCGTCGATGATGCCCGGTTGCGGCGCGTCGAAACCGTCGCCATCCCACGCCCAGCCGAACTCGAAATCGGTAGGCTCGTGCTGAATATTATCCTGTGCCATCGGTACTCCTTTGCAACATCAAGCGAACAGGAAAATCGCGTCCGGCGCGCCCGCGCTCAACGATGGTGAACTGCCCGTCCGCGACGAGCGCGACTGCCGCCCGGCGGATGAGCAACCGCAGCGCGCCAGTGCGATCCACCTCAAGCCGCTGCGCCAGCCGTTCAAGCCCCGCCTGATCGTCCACCGAGAGGCGGAGCGAGAAATTCTTCGAGCCATCGCCCTTTAAGCCATCGCTCATAAGTCGATCTCCCATTCGCTGCGGGCGTAATCCGCCAAATCCTGTGCGGCATCCGGTTCAAGTGGCAGCCCGCGTTCTGCCTCCCACAGGTTGCGCTGGTCGGTCGCCAGCGCCATGCCTTCAGCGGTCTCGAAGGCGCGCTCAATGCCGTCGCGCTCGACCACGTTGAGCAGGTATTCGGCGGCATTGTATGCCTTGTCCCAATCGCCGGGGACGCATGGCGCAAGCTGCGCCTCCACGTCGCCCGTGTCGGGATCACGATTGAGCGAGAGGATGCTGGTCACGCAGTTCTCCGGGTCATTCTTGTCGGGCTGGAACACGCCAATCCAGTACGCTGTCCCCGTCTCCGGGTCGATGAACGGCGGCGGGTCGGCATCCGGGTTGAACCCATCGGCGGCGATGCCAATGTCGCGCAACGCCTTGAACGTAGGCGACTCGACCGGTCTAGCAGGCGCACCAATGTCGTCTGCGAATAGGGCGTCCAGATCGAGATCATCCGACGGCAGGTCAGGCGCAATTGGCTCGTTGAGCGAGCGTATCTCCTCGTAGGCGGCGTATTCCACACCACTCGCGCCGCGCCATTCGGGGGCAGGTTCGCCGCGTTCGACAGCGCGTTCCGCTGCCCGCTCGTAGGCAAAGTCTGTCAACTGAAACGGCAGCAGCCGCTTATCGTGAATCTCGCCCTGGAGTTCATGATAGAACGCGGCGGCTTCGTCAATCTCATCGAACGTGCCGATCTCCAAATAGCTGCCGCCCAGATCGCCGGTGTTGGCATTGGCGTACAGGTCAATCGCACCGATGCTGTACTGTTCACCTTCACGATTCGACGCGGCACGCTCGACGGCAATGATCCCGGCATCGTACCAGCCCCATCCTTCATCTCCTTTGAAGACAGGCTGAGCGGCAGCGGCAGGCAAATCTGGTTCGATGGATTCTGTCACCGAAAACGGGTTGAAAGCGTCATCGTCGGGCATATAGTCGAAACTCTCGGCGGGAAACCTATCGTCCGGCATCGAGAAGTCGAGTTCCGGCGGCTCAGGCAGCGTTTCCCAATCGCGCGGCGGGGGCATCTGACTCATGGGCTAAACCTCCTCCGCAGGACGCAGCACGACTGGCTTGTGTTCGCCAACAGTACGGGAAGACGGCACAGGTGTCGGGCGCAATGCCTCGCCGAATTGCGACCAGAAGGCGCGCAGCACATCGAGCCGCTCTCGTTCGCTCGACGCGATTCGATCCATCTCTGCGTTCAATTCGGCGGCGTAGTCTGGCGATGTAAGGCTGCCAAACGTCTCCGCGAGATAGGCTGCCAGCGCTATGCTGCTCTCCGTCAGCGCCAGCTTGCCATCAGTAGCTATGATCGCCTCGGAAGCGCGAAGAGCGTCGAGCGCTTGCGCCGTTCTGCCTTCGTCCGTGCCAAGCCGCGCCAACGTGCTGACCAGCGAAGCCGCCGTGTAGCGGTCAGGGGGTGCGCTGGTCATGGCATCAACAGCGATCTGCGCCGGACGCAGCCCGTCGCCTTGACGGAGAAACGGCAGCGCCTCATCTTCGGCGGTGGACGGCAGGATGCGTCGCCAACCATCGGCATACAGCAGTCTCGTCGTCGCGCGCAGTTCGAGCGGATATGCATTGCCTGAAGCGGTGCCAACGAGTATCCGCGCTCCCATGATCCGTTCCTGCGCCGGAGGCATGTGCGCGGCAATGAAATGCTTCCATATCAGGGCATACAGCGCCACGCCATCACCGGGCAGGTCTTCAGGAATGCGGTTCACATCGCTTGGCGCGATTCCTGGCGTGACGACTGCATCGGGGACGGCATAATCCGTCCCGAATGTGCGGCGGAGGTACGCCTGAGCCGCTTCGCCTGCTTCGGGTAGCGGCGCGCTGTCGGGATGCGTGATCCAGCCTGCTTCGTACAGCGTTTCAACGAGTGTCAGCACCCGTTCTGGCGGCAGCGCGAGTTCGCGTTCAGCCGCTTCGATGAGCGTTGGCAGCGTGAGTGGTTTCGGCGAGGGGTGCGCCTTCATCGCCTGCCCGGTCCTGTCCACCCAGAAAACGCCCTGCTTGAGCAGAGTCTCCAGTTGCGCTGCCTGTTCCTGATTCCGCAGCGCCAGCGGCGAGCCTTTAGCATTCAAGACCTGAGCGATGAACGACGCGCCATCCCGCTCGAAAGTGACCAAGGCGCGCCAGCGCGTTTCAGTTGAGTGAGAAGCAATCTGCGCTTCGCGCGCTGCCAGCATCCGCAGCGCGACCATGCCGCTGTAGATCACCGTCGCTTGACAACCCAGCGCTTTGCGCGCGTGAAGGTTCGCGCTCCAGCCTGCCAGTCGTTCGATGATGCGACCGGTCAGGAAGGCTTCCGCCTGCCGCATATCGGGTGGACGCAGCGCAGCGAACGCGGCACGAATGGCGTCTGGCGTGAGCGCGGGGAGCGTCACCCGAAAAATCGGCTTGTCTTTCATGTCTGGCGAAAGCGCCAGTGCCTGCCATGCCATCGCTTCACCAGCGCGATTCGGCGGTGTGGCGGTGTAGACCGCTTCGCTTTCCCGAATCGCCTTCATCAAGCGGCGGACGAGATTGCCTTTGCCCGGCACGATGGCGAAGGTCGGGCGGAAGTCGTCGTCCACGTCGATGCCAAGCTTATCGGCAGGCAGGTCGCGCACAAAACCATAACATGGCTCAACGCGCCAGCCATCACCGAGGGCACCGGACAGGATTTTCGCCTGCGCGGGCGTTTCTACGATCACGAGTTTCATTCGGTCACTCCTTCGTGTGCAGTCGTTTTGCGTTCAGGTTTTTCAACAGCAGCCGCAGTACCCGGCGCGCGTTTATCCGCCCGCCCAACAGAGAGACGGTCGGCAAGTTCTCGCTCACGCAGGACAAGCCAGATGTGCCATTCTCGAAAGGCGTGGTACGCCTGCGTTTCCAGTTCCTGCCACGGCGCGGCTGACGTCGCTTTGGTCGGCATGACATGGCTCCTTCTCTTTCACTCAGGTGGTGGGACCACTTACGTGGTCTTGAAGCGCGCCAGTTCGCCCGGCGTCGCCTTGCCGAACAGGTACCACAGCCCTTCGTCCTGAATGTCCAGCACGAAATGGAAGCGCGGCAGCTGCGCGATGATGTCGCGGTGCTGCTGGTTGAAATGAGCGAAGGCGGCATCGTCGCGGAAGACGTTCATCCCCTGACGCTGCGAGAAGATCACACGGATCGGGCAGTTCTCGAAGATCAGGCGGGCTTTCCCCTCCAAAAAGACGCTCATCTGTTGATCGACCATGAGGGCTTTTTTCCTTCTCGTGCGGAAGGTCTTCGCGGCTTCGATCAGGAAGTCGAGCAGCGACGGGTGGCGCATGAGGCGATAGACCTCATCGACGGCGATGATGCGGGGTTGCTCGTCAATCAGGCTGTCACGCCGAATGGCGCTCAAGACTTGCGTGTACGCCAGCGCCTGCAAAATTGGGTCGCCTTCCAGTTCGTGAAAACTGAAGACGCGCGGGCTGATCCAATCACGCCCGCCGCGCGTCAGGTCGATGTTGGTCGTTCCGTTCAGGAACGACGACCACGGCCCCGATCCAGTACATAGTCCAGCGATCTCGTCCGCTAAGTCGCGGGCGATGGACTGAATGGCGGGTTTGTCGCCCAAACTCGATAGCACGTCACAGACCGTCTCGCACGTTGGCGCGAGATCAGGCGACACGCGGGTGAGATCGGGGAAACCACGATAGAGCGTCTCCAGCGCTTCGCCGAGCAGACCGCGTTCCAGGTTCTCGCGCTGTCCACCGGAAAGCTGCCGTCCCAAGACCGTCTCATACAGGCGCGTGGTGTGCGACACCTGCTCTAGCAGCGTCGGAAACATCACGTCCTGCGGGTTGAGGCGGGTCGCTTTCGCACTCAGGACATACCACGGCAAGCCGAAGGCTTCGGCGATGTGTCGTCCATGTCCCATGGGTTCGAGGAAGTCGAACGAGATGCCATTTTCGGCGTACTCGCGGGTGAGATAGCAGTTGAGCGCAAAAGTCTTGCCGTAGCCGCTCTGTCCGACCCAGACTTCATGGGTCGCGCGCTTGTCCCGCCACGAGTTATGAAAGACGGGATACGCCCCACCAACGGCTTCACCACGCAGTACGCCGTCCGTCGTGGACAGTTTACGGTAGCCGAGCGGGGCGAACATCAGCGCCAATTCGCGTGACGTGACCGGCCATGTCGTCGACGGCAGCGCGATGTCTTTTGTGCGCTTGGCGCTGAAGAAGCTGACTGCCCGCGACAGCAACTCCCCAACTTCCTGCCGCAGGCTGAACCACGCTCGCGTCTCGTTGACCACCGCAGCGACACGTTCTTTCAGCGTGTCCAAATCGTCAGCGGCAACCGCAACAGCGATCTGCACCAGATGCAGGGCATCGCCGTTGTTGATTTCCTGCAAGGCGCGGCGGCAGTCGTTCACGCGCTGCACCGAGCGGCTGTCCTCCCCGCGTACCCCCGCCAAATGCACTTGATACGCTTGAATGATGCCTTCAATCGCGTCAATGGCGGCGTTGCGGTCGTAGGTTTTGGGGATGTCCACCGCCAGCGCAAGCGGAAAATTGAGGCGCAGCAGCGGCGGTAGTGGACGGAAAAAGTTCCACGTTGACGGCGCGAACTCGTAGCTGGTCAGCACTGCCCAGTGTGGGCGACCTCCGGGACGACCAGAAGGCGCAAGGTGCCAGAACGGGCGGTCGCGCAGTTCGTAGCGCCCCTCGAACAGTGCTGGGAATGCCGCCTCAGACACGGGGGTATCGAACGCGGATGACAGCCCGCCTGCGAGGGCGCGCGAATTCTGGTCATTCCACAGCGCCATCCCGCACAAGGCACGCTGGTACTCCGCGTCGGCATTCATGCGCTCGTATTCACGGCGGTACTCAACCAGCAGATCATGACGCTGTGGATCGTCGGTGTCGGCTTCGGTCGCATCCAGCGAGGCGATCTTGGCATCCAGTGTGGCGGGCATCTGCCAGCACAGGAAACGCGCTTCGCCGGAAAGCGTCCGCAGCCATGTCGAGAAGCGCGCTTGCAGCGCGGCTACGCCGTCTTCAGTAGCGTGCAGCATGATGTCGAACGGCTCAATGAGGAACGTGCGAAGCTGGTTCACTACATCTCCTTGTCGAGCGGCGACGCTACAAATACGAGTCCATCACCTCTGTCCAGATCACGGGCACGGACGAATGTCACCCATTCCGAGAGATCGATCTCGACCAATCCGGCAGGCGGCGCGAAGAGACTGTGTCCATCCAGCAGCGCTGCATCGGTCGAAAGCGAAAGCATCTTCGCCAGTTCTGCCGCGAGACCTGTTGGATTCGCGGCAGCAGTGAGCAGCAGCGATCCACGCAGGTTGAGCCACAGTCGCATCCATAGGGGTAGCCCGCCGCGCGGTGACGTGAACACGATCATGAGGATGGCGACGACCACACCCATCGGGATAGCGAGATTCGGCAGCGCAAACCGGCAGAGGGTGTACGTGAAACCGCCTGCAATACCGCCGAACAGCAGTCGTTTGAACGGGATACCGCCAAAGCCTTTCTCATCACGGCTCAGAATGTGCGACTTGAAGTCGGCTGCCATGCAGTTTCTCCACAGGAAAAGGCGCGGAGGCAGACGACCACCCCCGCGCTGGCGGGCGAGACGGATTTAGGTAAACGAGATCAGGGCGGTGACGCTGGAGGCGAAAACGACGAACAGCAGACCGATGACCACCTGGTTGGCAGCTTTCGGATTGTCGCGCTTCCAATCGCCGATCAAGGGCCAGCTCGACCCCATATACATCACGCCGAGACCGATGAAACCGATAATGGCTGCGATGGGCGCGATGATTTGCGCCACATCCCGTATATCTCCGAACAAATCTTGCACGGCTTGCGACAGATTCATACGAATTCCTCCTCGATGGGCGAGAGGTATCAAGGGGGCAGGTGTGCGCGGTGACGTTTAGGCGACTGCTCTAGTGGCAGCGCGTTCGCGTGGTGGGGTCATCCGGCACGAAATGGTTTCACCCTGACACGGTTTCAGGGTAACAAAGTGGGGATATGGAAGCTCTGGAAGATTCCAGTTGCGGGTTGGGAAGATTCCGGTCAACAGAGGGAATATTCCGGTGAGGATGGGCGCCAGCTCTACTTGCAGCACACATTCACATTGGAGTTGAGTACATCGAAATCTGATACAATCGCCACCAACGATAGTCGGTGCTGGGTGATCTCAGCACCGTCCTGTGTGAACAGCTCACCCGCCCCTAACATTTCTACTGTCTGTGAAATCGGGGTGGAGTCATGACGGAGAGATTTAATGACCAGTAATGACTTTACTGAACATGATGAAATGTGGGAAGCGATTCAACAGGTTTTTTCACCAGAGGATGCGATTTATTTCCGTAACTATCCTGTGCGAGTAGAAAATTCCGTGCGAGAGATTGACTACTTTGTTTTCCATCGATCAGGTACAGTTCTGGTTATTATTGTGGAACCTGTAGAGCAAAAAGATCTGGTATCTGAAGGACAACAGATTACGGATGGATTAACAGTTCGAGATGTATTTTCAGGTGAGACACGCACATATTATCCAACCGCTATTGCCCGTTCTTTCTTTTTCGCGCTTCGGCAGCAAGACCTACCAATTAGACGAGAACTGATCATCATCTGGCTACCCAATATATCCCGCAATACAGACATTGCTCATTATTTACCAAACAACCGGAATGCGGAGGGGGTTATTGTTCTTTTCGGAAGCGACGTTACAGCACGTGACATTCGTAACGTATTCAGAGATAGATTCGCAGAAACACCAGACCAGAAAAGATTCACTGCCCAGGAGTGGCTCAGACTAAAGACACGTCTCAACCCACCGTCGCCCATTCAGAGCAGAACAGCGCGACTAAACCGGGAAGAACAGTTGAGCCGAGCTAGAGAGTTATCTGACAAATACATCTGTGTTTACCGCAAAAGTACCTTAATTTTTGTCAGTTATCGTCGAGATGATGCCGGTTGGCCCGCCGGACGTATCTATAGTCAACTGAGTTCAATATTCGCGGGAAACATTTTCTTTGATTATGAAAGTATCAAGCCCGGCGCGGATTGGATGGATGCTATTGATCAGGCTCTTGATGATTGTATCGTCCAGCTAGTAATTATAGGTCCCAAATGGGCTACGCTCAAAAGACGCGGTACAAGAATCCCCCGCATTCTTGAACCCAAAGATATGGTGGCACACGAAATTCGAACAGCATTGCGAAAAAAGGTAATCACAATCCCATTGATGATTGATCATAATCGAATGCCATACGGAAAACAGCTTCCTAGCGGATTGAAGAGTCTATCCAGAGAAAACGCGATGTTGTTCAATCAGGATAACTATTTTGCCAAGATGGATGTTCTCATTGACAGAGTTATCGAATTATTGGACATGGCGATACCGTGAGCATAGAGCCTATCACCCAACTCGAACTTGTATTCTATCTCTGGGGTTGAACCCGCCCCGATTTTATGCACTGTAGGATTATCAGTGGAGAAGGGTTGCTCATATTGGGCAGGCTGAGATAGTCCAGCGTCGAGTGTCTCAAATGTATCAACCCTACATACCCGCCCGCGAGATATGTCCGGTATGTAGGGTTATGAACGGTTTTTGCGCGAATCCATTTTCAATTTGAAGGGTTCGCGCTTTTGTTTCTCCCGTGACTTGGCGTAAAGATACGGGTTCATCTGTGCAGCGGGCACAAGTACAGGTTGCCCTTGTAGGAACATGCCATCGTCACGATAGCAATAGTAAAGCCGCTCCCATCGCTTGACTGCATCTTCCCACTGTTGAACTTCTAGCGGATAAGACGCCTCTCGTTCATGCACAGTATGAGCCTCTCGCCGCACAGATACCCATATCCTGCGCAGCATGAGCGCCCCAATCGCAACAAAGAGAATGACAGGCATCAGAATCAAGAGTGGGCTTGCTCGATAGGTGCTGTACAAAAGCGGAAACGACAATACGGCACAGGCTGCACAAACGGTGAGTGTTAGAGAGGCGCAGCTCAGGCGTGTGATGGGAAAGAGTCTGAGCCACCCAGCAGTGCGCGGAACGGGCGGTTTTTGAGGGCGTGCCAATGCAGAGGCAAGCATGGTACGGGAACTCGAGTCACTGAAGCCAGAAAAGAACTGGAGTTCATCTCGATCAATCCCTAAACCCACGCCCTTATTTTCTGCGTAGCTTGTGCCTTCGGAGACAATTGAGCTAACTTTGCGGATTGCGTCCGACTCTCCACATTTGGGGCAGACAACCTTTGATTCACGCATGGCAATACCTGATCATTCTGAACATAAATTCTCATTCTAAACGGTCCGGTTTATAGCGCAATTGAAACTTGCCCTCTGAATGGAGGGCAAGCTGTGAAGTTTAGAACCGTATGCTGTAGCGAAAGCTCCCGACACCGAATGAAGCGAATGGTTCGCCTGACCACAACCAGACGAGCGCCATATCCGCTGCTTGACCCGGCATTAAGTTGAAGGGTACGAGCGTCTCCGCTGGTGTGCGCGGCCCCGGCGGATTTTCTGCGTAACCGAGTGCCAGCCAAATATCATCCGGCGTGACCGGAAGCGACACAGCGCCGCCGTTATACAGCCGCAGCCGTGTCGTGATTTGTCCCTCACTTGTGCTTATGCTGACGATCTGCACATCCAGTCCGATGAAGGGAATCGGTGTCGCCGTCGCAGTCGGGAGCGGCGCGGGCGTTGCGGCAATATCAGGCGGCACCAGCACACCAATTATTTCGCCCATGCGTCCGAGTTCCTGCTCCACGGGATAGGTCGCCGTTACCAATGTGCGCGTTGCCGTCGGCAGCCCTTCTTCGTCGGTCTCACCGAGAAGCAGCAAGACCAGTCCCGGATTGACCTGGCGGAAGATACCCGTATCGCTGCGACGAATTTCGCGTTTGTCTTCAAAGGCAAAGGTCAGGATCGCGCCAGTGTTCATCTGCAAACGGAATTCCGCCCCTGTATCGATCTGCGCGAACCATGCCGCATTCTCCTCCGACCATGGGATGCCGATCACTGGACGCACACTCATCCCGTTCAAAAACGACGCTGTATCCGGGTTCGGATCGAAGTTCCATTGGGAGGCACGCACCGCCCGGCGCTGCACGACCCACACACGCGGAACGGATGTATCCGGCACGGTAATTTGCAAGTTGATCGGATAGAACGGCGCGCGACTGGTGTCGCCGCCTTCGATGACTTCATCTTGGGCTTCGAGCGCCAGCGGCGTTGGGGTTACGCCCCGAGGCAGGGTTGGCGTCACATCGAGTTCCGGTGTGGCTTCTGCCGATCCGCTACTGGTCCCCCGGAGCAGCACAAGGGCAATCATGGCGATTACCAATGCGCCCAGTACCGCCAGCACTCTCCCTGACGGTTTGCTGCTTTTGGCGCTGCTGTTCTCCGCAGGCACATCTATCGTTCCGCCGCGCTGTGCCGCATCTTGGACACGCTTTGGCGCTCGCGCCCACCGCATCCCAATCGGAACGAGCGCCGATTCGTGGTAGCGTTTCAGGAGTGCCAGGGCGATTTTGCGTTCCTTTGCATCCGAGCCTTCCGCGCCTGCTGCCTTGATTTCGCGGTCATAGGCGGCACGGTAAGTACGCTGCCGATCCGTTGGCACCAGTTCCCATAAGGCGCGAAGTTCTTCAAGCGGGAGCGCCCGCAGTTCTTCAACGGTGTGATAGCGCAGCGTATCGCTCATTCAGTTCCTCCGAGTACCGTTTCACTGCCGCTCATTGACGCGCTCGACTCCATCGCATCGTCGTATCGGTCGCTGATACCTCCCGTGCCGTCGTCTCCGGTCTTGATGAGAATGACCGGATCGACGTTCACTTCTGACGCGACCGTGATGGAAGGTACAGACATCGCGCCAAACGCGCTGATCTCATTCGGCAGCAGCCGTGCGGCGATCTCCAGCCGATTGACTTCATGCTCGGCTTCATCGCGTGACCGACCCGATGCGACCGCCCCCTCAAGCAGTTCAGCGCGGGTTCCATCGGCGATACGACGATCCGGCGTTTCTTTCACTTCTCGCCCGACGCGCTCCGCCTGCTCCGGTGTCAGTCCCAACCGCGCTGCGCTGTCGACGAACATCCCAAAACGCGCCAGATTGTCACGCACCGGCGGGTTGCCGTCATTGACGGGCGTCACGCCGAGCACCCGTGCCATTAACGTGGCGGCGGTGAGATGATCGACACCGCCAGTGCCGCGCCCACCCAGCAGTCGCAGCACGTCACCCATCACGCTCGTCACGTCAGCCGTCCCGGTCACGCGCAAACTACCCGTCATCGTCCCCGCAGCCTTTTCCAGCGCCTCTGCGCTCCGCTCCAGCTGTCCTGCCGCACGCTCGATGCGATCTGAATCCGATTTACTCCCGGTCGAGGCAGCCGTAGAACGCGCCACCTCGGTGATATGCTGTTCCATCTCCTCGCCTCGCATGTCATCCGCGTAGGTCTCGCGCTCGCGGACGATTTCTTCGTCGGCGGATGCTTCGGTTGGTGTCGGCGCAACCGGTGTGAACATGCCCATACGCTTGCGGGCGATGGGTCGGAAGCCGGGGATCAGTTCCCCGTCCTCATCCTCCAGCCATTCCGGTTCTTCATCCGCAGCGGTGCGTTTCATTGGGCGTGTTCCAAGCGGATATGTCACTGCATCTAAACCCTCCCCGACGGCTGGAACCAGCATAGGACGGCGGATCAGCCGACCACGCTCGTCGTATTCCGCCTTATCGGGATCGTAGTCCGTGAGCAGTTTGGCACCCAGCATTGGTCCGAGCGCACCGCCGATGATCGGAATATCACGAGCAACACGGCGTGTCACCGCAGCCTCTGTAAACTGCTCCGCCGCATCGCCGAGTGCCGTTCCCCGTAAGCTGGGTAGGCGAGTCAGCGTTCGCGCGGCATCCGTCAGCGGCTGTACGCCGCCAAAAGTCAACCCGGCTGCCTGCGCCGGAGTCGCCCCACTTTGCAGCGCGGTTGCTCCCGCCATCGCGTTCGAGCCGACGCTGACGGCGCTCCCTGCGAGCGATGAAACGACTGCGCCTGCCCCTGCTGCCAGCCCGACCGCACCGACCGCGCCCGCCGCCGTCATGACAGTCGCGGTACCAGGGCTGATGACCGCGCCTCCAGTTGCCTGACCAAAGGCAGTGAATAGACGGTTGAACGAGTTCCAAACCGCTTTCACGCCGCTGAACAGGACGATGACCATGAAGATCAGGCAGATTAAGCCGACACCGAGCACCACGATGCCGTTGCCGCTCGCGGTCCCCGCAAGGAAGAAGGTCACCACGAGGGATTGGATGAGCGCGATCACTACGGTTTGAATGATGAGTTCGATCCACAGGTCGATGATCGAGCGGGCGATCACCTCCGTTTTCTTGAAGAACGCGAATAGGATGGCGACGCCAAACGAGATGAAGGTCAGCCCCTGCGCGATGGTCAGCAGCAGATAGACGAGCTGCTCGGTTACGCCGAACAGGATGAGCGGCCATGCCGTCAGCAGACGTCCCTGTGCCGCCGATGCCATGGCTATCGAGTCGGCGCGCTCAGTGGCAGTCATCGTCGGGAAGAAGACCGGATCACGGGTATTGTCGAAGAACGATCCCGGACGCTGCCACTCCCACGGGACGCTGCCTGCTGTCCACAAACCGGTTGCCGGATCAGCGGGATGTGGCTGGCAGTTCGGATCACGCGGCGTGGATGGGTAGCCCATCAGGTCAATCCCATCGGCGCGCAGATACGACAGCGCCACGTCCAGCCCGTCAATAGTGTAATTCCACACAGGCATGTACGAGCCGAAGTTATCGCACAAGTTCAGGATGCCCATGTCTGTGCTGCTTACGCTGTCGAGTGAGTCGAAGGCTGAACCGGTCGCGGCGGACAAGCCGCTCAAGCTGCTCGCGTAAAAAGCGCTCGACAACGTGCGGCGAAAGTCGCTCATCCCCTGATATAAGCTTGGTCCCAGCGAGAAGAACAGCGCCCCCGCCAGATACCAGGCGATGGCACTGCGCGGCTCGACCACGCGCATCCGGGCGAACGCCGCCAGCAGGTAGGTGATGCCCAAGACGAGCAGCGCAACGACGAATGCCAGACTCACGGCAATCTGGAGGCTGGCATTAGTCTGGGTGATCAGCGGCGTGAACGCATTGTCGATCAGCCACTGGTTCATCAGTTCGATGGTGTAACCCATCATCAAGAAGGCGCGCTGCAAGCTCCAGCCCATCCCCGCCAGCGAAAAAAGCAGGTTGTACCAGAGCGTGTCGATCTGGATTTGCAGCCCATTCAGAACATCATCAACGATTGGCACAGTTCTCGTTCTCCCTTCGACTACGGCGGTGGCAAAACACCAGCAGGCGGATCGGCAATCGTCCCGGCGCAGTACGGATTGGTCTCGGTGCGCCAGACCAGTGCATTGCTGCCGGGCAGTGTAGGAGGGGGTGTCGGGCGCGTCGTCGGATCGAGCATGAAGGTGATGCGATCCGGCGCGGTGCCATACGGAATGAAGGCAGCCAACGTGAATGAGCGCGTTTCGCCGGGCGCAAGACTCAGTGCTTCATCGTTCAGCACCAGCCCAGCATCGACGGCAGCATCGTGTGACGCCCCCCACACCCCCATCTCCCCGCCGACCAGCTGACTGACGTAGCTTTGGTAAGCGGGGAAAACGTCATACGTTCCGCCGCTCAGGTTTTTGATCTCGATTTCCCACACGCCTACTGTGCGACCCGCTGGCGTATTGATGCTGGAGACAGTAGCGAGGCGAAAGCGCGCCGACTGTGGACTGCGCGTAAAGATCGCATCACCGCGATAGAACGCGGCGGGTGGCTGGATGGTATAGGGTGTCACTGTCGGCGGCGGCAGCGGTGTTGGCAACGGGATGAGCGTCGGATAGCCGGGGATCGGCACCAGCGTAGGCAGCGGCGTTGGCGGGATCACGACAGGGGTTGGACACACGTAGATCGGCGCGTCCGTAACTCCTGTCAGCGTCCCTGAACAAGCCAGCGCTGCCAGCGCCAACAACATTGGGACGAATAAGAGTGGCTTCTTCATGTTGCCTCTAGGGGATTAGACCGGGTTGATTACCGGGCGTGAGCAGCAGTGTGTAAGCGGGAGCGGCTGTATTCCCACCGCGTTGAAGCTGCCACGATTTACCGAAATATGGCACGACGATTTGCGCGGGCGCATCGGTGACCACTTCAAAGACGACATATCCGCGTTCGTCAGTAAAGCCGCTGGCGATGACGCGGTTGGTGTTGATCTCGACTACGCGCACGGAAATTCCAGCAACGCCTTCTGCCGGATCGACGGTACGGTTGCCATTTTCATCGTAGGCAATCACGACTTCGGCGGTCACCACGCGCGGCGGGATCGCCGTTCCAGTGGGCTGCACCGTTGGGGGAGCGCCGACCAGTCGAATTTGCGCTGCGGGCTGTGGTTCGTGAGTGGGGGTGTTGGTGACGGCAGACGGCGGCAGGATCAGCGTGTTTGCATCCGCGCGAAAGACCTGAATGGCATCCAGTCCAATGACATTGCTTTCGCTGGAGTTGTTCTTCCGTCCGGTGGCACGAATGTCCAGTTGATGCGTACCGCTGCCGACGAAGTAGACGCTGGTCGCCGGAAACAGGAGCATGTCCGCGTAGGCATCGATGGTGTCCAGCACCACGCCATCGACAACGATCTCGAACATCCCCATGTTCTGCGCCGCGACGTACCGCACGCGCACGCCCTGCCCTTCAAACATGAAGGACGCCGTGCCATAGGCGCTCTCGGTGCGGTGATATTGTCCTCGACTGGCGAATGGCGACAGGCGTGGCATCCAAGGCGGTGCATAGTGTACGGTCGGGTAGTCCGACTCGAAGCTGTACCAACCGAAGAACGGCGGTGCCGTATTGGTTGCGTCGAGCAGCGGCTCGATGGGTTGCGGCGGCGCGGGCAGCAGGATGATTCCCGGTGGAAAGGATGTGAGCGTGGGTGCGACAAATACGCCCGGCATAACCGCCGCAATTTCCAGCACGCGCACATCGAGCGTCGGCATCTGTGTCGGCGGAGGAGTACCCATCGGCGCACTCGTCGCTGTCGCTGTGAAGGTTGGTGTGAGTGTAGGCGGCACGGTAGGCGATGGCGTATCTGTCGGCGTCAGGGACGGCAGCACCATCAACGTCGGGATTGTGATTGGGTCTGTATTCGATTGAGTGCGAAGCAAAAAGAAAGCGGCAGCCCATGCCGCAAGGCAGAGCGCCGCCAGCACGGGCAGCACCAGTCGTCGCATACGTTCACTCCGGGTCATTCTACGCTGAACTCAGCGTAGCAAAGCGGCGAGTCGTGACGACTGGAAGATTCCGGTTTCGGGTTAGGAATCGTACAGGCGGGGTTGGGAAGATTCCGGTTTAGTCAGGAAAACCCGCAAAGCCTTCAGCTGCTGCGCGGGTGATGAGATGTTCATTGGTCGCCGCGCCAAAGCGGGCGCGCATCTTTTCCGTGACCCAATAGACGCGACGGCGTTTCAATTGCAGCTGCGCGGCGATCTCTCGAGCGGTGCAGCCGCTTGCCAGCAGGCGCAGAACAGCGCGCGCCTCTGCATCCAACTTCCAATCGCGATTGCTGCTTTGCATAGTGATGAGATATTCCGCGTTCGCGGTGGGAGAAAGATAGGGTCGCTCACGCAGGACAGCATCAATCGCCGTGAGCAAACATGCGGCGAGGTCATCGCCTAACGTCAGATAGCCGCCTACGCCCATCGTGAACAGGTCCCGAATGACTAAGCCGTCCGCTGTCGCGCCCGTCACAATGATGTGGGTTGACGGGACGATCTGAATGAGCCGCTCGACGAGCGCCAGCGTGTCAAATAGCGGATCAAAACGGTCACCAAGCAGAATCACATCTGGCTGAAGATCGCGCGCCAGTTCCACAAGCTCACTGCTATTTTGCACTTTTGAAACAAAAGTGTCAGCTCGCTGCTTGAGCAAGACTTCCGCGCCGACAACAGTCAAGCTGCTGCTGTCCGCGATGAGGATTTGCGTGATCGCCATCAGAATTGCCCTCACTTCATGTCAGTGCACAGCCTATCACGAGAGAAACGTGGGTTCATGATTCGCTGTGACATTCTGAAGGCGAAAATTGACATCGGGCGAAAATTTCTTACAGGCGTTTCAGTCACCACTTGGCGCGTCGAATAAATTCGTCTGATGGGCAATATCCACGAGATGCGCATTGCTCTGCGCGTTGAAGGTATCTCTCAAAGCACGAAGTGTGCGATAAATGGTATTGCTCCCTACCCCCATCTGTTCAGCAATTTCCTTCGGTTCAAAGCCGTCGGCGAGCAGTCTCAGGACGTCATAGTCGCGCTGACCCATCGTAGATGGCAGCCTGTGACTACTGACTCTCCAATTCGAGATTCCCGGCGAGAGGTAGGTGCCGTGGCTCCTCACGAGGAGAACCGCTTGCGCTAAAAACTGCTCCAAATCATCCTGTTTATGCAGAAGCCCGTGTACGTTGTGATCCAGCAGGCGCTGGACCAGACTGGTTGTTGGTCGCTGCAAAATCACGATCACTTCTAACCCGAAATTTGCGCTGAGCAGCGACTTCACTTCACGGAGAAGGTTTGTATTCACTGGTAATGCATCATCAATCAGGAGGACATCGACAACATGCTCGTGAAGGAAACTATATGTCTCCTTGAAATCTTTGAATCGCCCAACGACCTCGATGGTTGGCTGCTCTGATCGTGTGACTAGATGCTGTATTCCGCTTCGGGTAAGTGCGTTAGTGGATACGACAATCATTTTGATCGAACGCATAATCGGTTGAACTCCTCAAAACACATATTGCCCTTTGAAACATTTAGAAATGCGTAGCTTGCTCCTCAGAGTTAAAGCGACAAAGTCGATAGTGTTGAGGCTGTAGCTTAGGAATTGCCAAGCATGACATCATAGAATGAGGGCGGGTTCGGAGGAATGCTGGCAAGGGTATTGCTGAAAATCTAGTTCTATTATAGAATTGTTGCTTGTAACGTCAACAAATTCATTATAGTGAAAAAGTCGTGTATGGACGAATATCTGCCCCTATCTCAGCAAGTGAAAATCCTATTTGACGCTGTGCGTCGTGAAGACGGACAGCCGTTCACGCTGCAAGACGTGAGTGATGCGACAGGAATAAGCTTGGGAACTATAGGGCAAATGCGGAGTGGGAAAATAAACAATCCGCAGCTCAATACACTCCGCGCGTTGTGTCATTTCTTTCGCGTTCCGCTGCGCTATTTTGAAACACAAACAGCGGAACAGTGCTATGCATTGTTGACAGAACAATCACCCCAGGCACAACCAGCGCTCAATGAAATCGCATTCCGAGCAAGTGGGTTATCTGAAGACGCACAACAAGATATTCTGGCGCTGATAAAAATGTTCAAAGAGGAGGAAAAGCGTCAGGAGAGAAACGATGATCCTATAGATGATACAAGTGGGAATGACAACAGCGATGGTCGATGATCCGTTTCCGTTTCGTGAACAACTCCGAATACTGATTCAGACACTACCGGCTCCAAATGGAAACGCATATGAAATCACCACAATCGCACGCGCAACCGATCTCTCCGCTCAAAGCCTGCTCTATATGCTGGACGGTCGCACGAACAATCCGCGCCTTGACAGCCTGCGACGTATCTGTCGGTTCTACGATATATCGCTTGACTACTTTGAGTGCAGCTCGGAAGAAGAGTGTCGGAGCTTTCTGGCACGGAATGCGGCGCATCTGGCATCACCGCTGGTTCGTGAGATCGAACAAAACGCGGAAGCCTTAACACCATCTGATAGAAGTCGGGTTCTGCGTCTGATTGACCGAGTGAATATCCTCAGAAGACTACGAAAGCACTAGTGGAAAAACGATGAGGACTGGCAGCGCGCCGATGAGCACACCTAACAGTACCTGCGGTATCGTGTGATTTCGCGTCACGACTCGTGCCCAGAGTGTGATGATTACTATGACAAGCAGGGTCAAGCCTATAACCGGGTTTGCCACCTTCCCCAAAAGCGCAAGCGCGACTAAGCATCCGGTTGCGACCGCTGCATGAGCCGAGACCTTAGTTACCCAGTGATTCACCGCCCATTGTACGGGTAACCAAACAGCTAACGTAGCCACACATGCAACGAGGACTCGGGGCGCATCGAACTGAAGCACAACGACTAAACAAGCCAACACACTTACCCAGCCCACTAGATAGAGCGGGCCGCGTATTTTTCTTTTATAGAGCGCATGTCCCTGGTTCTGGAAAAGAGTGGCTGCAATCATGCCGGGCAAAAGCGTAATCGCAAGCACAATGATTGACCATTTCAGTGCCTCATTTAGGGGAAGATCACCCAGAATCACCAAAATGGTCGGGATCGGCATCCAATAGGGATGCAATATTCGACCAACGACAACGGCGAAACGCTGCTCTTGGTTCGGAACTGGATCACTCATATGCGAATTGCCGCTAGCCTCTCCACAAGATCCTCATACTGTGCCTCATTCTCAGCAGCACTTTGAATTTTCTGTCGCAGCGACGCCCCAGCCGGACTTATAGATGGGTATAAATCGAGAATTTCGATCACATGTTGGTAGATGGCAAGTTCGAGTTCAGGGGCGAGAGAGAGATTGTAGGTCTGTTCACTGCTAGGTGGATGAACCGTTGCAAACTGTTTCACTGCGAACAGAAGTCGCCGTAATCGGACATAAACCCACAACTGCTGCGGATAGAAGAGAATCGCAATCCAGCGAAACGGGAACAACATAATAACGAACTGAAGTAGACAAATAACCGATGCGGCTTGATCGAGGAAGAGTGCCGGAGCGACGAGTGCCGGCACAAAGAATACGGTGAAAGTCCATATCAATCCGGTTGCACATTGTACAATGAACGTCGCGTAAAACATCAGGCTCAGGGTATAACGCAATTTCATTAGCCTGAACTTTTCAAGCTGCCGCAACCGAACCAGTGCGGGCCAGAAGACAAGCGGCGTCCACAAGAGCATCGCAATTCCACGAACAGTTTTTGCCACGTGCGTCAAAGCTTCGAGAGAAAACTTATCAGTATCAGCCATCCAGACAAACAACAATATTGTAAATACGACAACTGACGGATTGATCCAACTGAACAATCGCTTCATCCGGCGGCTGGGCGCGTCAACGTGGCGAGTGACGACATAAAAGACGTGGGCGGTGACAAGTATCGCCACATTTCGTATCAAAGCAGTCACAGGTAGGTCATCGAACCGTAGATTAAGGACTTGCTCGACTGAGGGCACGTCCAGCGCAACCACCAGATAGCACAGGAAAAACACCATCCAAGCGTAGAGGGATGCACGCTCGGTGAGTCGTCGCCGTGTGAATGCACGCAAAAAACGATAGCCGAGAAATGTCCAGAGGATCAGACTCAGCCCGAGGAGCGGAATTTGATTGCTCATCAATCAGCTATTGAAGTCTAGCCCACGCACATACGATCTCAACATTGCGTTGGAGGTTGGCTCACCATATAACTCCTGCAAGCGCCGAACTGCAACCAGCTTTCGACGAATCGCCATGACAAACTGCTCCGCCTCACGCTCCTGCGGACTGTCTGCTTGGTCAATTGAGCTTGCAGAGCGCAAATGCCCATCTGCCTGAACGAGGTTAAGCTGTTGAATGAGATCCTCCGCGAGCAACAACCGTAAATCCGTTCCGCGATGACCGAGCAGCATATGAGCAAGTTCGTGAAGCAGCGTGTGGAGTTGATGCACGTGGTGGAGATGCGCGTTTATTGCAATGAAGTCGGTCTCCTGTGTTGGATACCAGAAACCAAACAGGTCATGTGAGAGTGGAACAGTATGCACCCTTATAGGTCGGTGTCTTTGTCGCGCAATATGGTGCAAAAAATCGTCGATGTTGAACGCCTTGAAATCATAGCCAAGAGCGTCAATAGCTAACTCCACCGAGCGGTGGATGTGTGGTCGTAAAGCCAAAGGTGAACTCCACAGTCAATTGTGTGTGAAAGCCGTAAACGCAGCACAGTATATAGGTTTGTGCTTAGGAAAGAAAGAGGAATTAAGTCCATCTTAAGCATGTCCGGTTGTAACGCGGTGAAATTTCTGCGATGGCTGGCAAAAATTCTTAGGTTGTCAATTAATGCTGGTGTCATCATCGCCTTTGTCATGCGAACGTTGTAGAACTACACATCGCATGGGTAACTAGCGGTTACGCTGTGGACACAGTGAGTTCTCAGGAGCAACCGCATGAATCGAGAAGCCCCATTTGCAGCGCGAATCGCCTTTCGACTACCCCAATCGCTCTATGACAAATTGGCATGGTGGGCAGACGAGGAGGATCGTCCACTCGCCAATCTCATCTACACGTTAGTCAAACAGGCAGTGACCGAACGTGAGCTGCAAACCGCTGAGTCGAAAGAGATGCAAATCAATAATCCTCCATAGGAGCAGCATTTACTCTGAGCACAGACACAGAGCTACGACAACGCAATATTTAGCTCTGCAGGAAAATGACCGTCCGCTACAGGAGAGTTTGCATGAATGAGTTGGCTACTGCGGAGACGATGCTCAAGCGAGTGTTCAACGTGGCAAAAATCCTCGCCAGCGTCAAACATCAAGACAGTGATGAATCGGAAACAGCAGAAAACAGCGCCAAAAATCAGAGTACAGACGAATTGCAGTATCGTGAAGGCGAACAAACGGAACATACGTAGAGGGAGGTCGAGCAATGGCAACAGATCGGCAGAATAAACGCATACCAGCCCCACCCCAACCGGGGTGGGCGGTCTACTTGAGGACAAGCAGCGACGAGAACCAGAAGCCGGAACTCTCACGGGAACGGCAGCGCACAATGATCCAGATGAGCCTGTTGGACTCGTCTAGTCTCCCGATTTATGGGGAGTACATCGACGTGCTGACGGGCAAAGACCCACGCCGCAAGGGGTATCAGCAAATGCTCGCGGATGCCCGCGAGGGGAAGTTCTCGCATGTTGTCGTTGAGCGGGCTGACCGTTTTGGACGTGACGATACTGAGGCGCTGAGGGCAATTGACGAGCTGCATGAATTAGGCGTTGCCGTGCGCTTTGCGAATTCGCCAGACCTTAACCCAGTCGACCCGGATGATCGCGTTCTTGTGACCCTAACCTTTGCGCTTGCCCGCCGCGAGTCGGCACTGATGGGCATCCGCGTGAAGGGCGGTTTGAAGGCGAAGCGTGAAAGCGGCGGCTATGCTGGCCGTGCGCCCGATGGCTACCTCAACATGCGGGGACAAACCGAGTTCGACAAACGCAGCGCTATGGGGCGTATCAGCCACTGGATTGAACCCGATCCAAATCGCGCCCACATTTGGCAAGAAGCCTGGGCGCTGCTGCTGACCGGACAAATGTCGCCGAGTGCCATCGCAGAAGCGCTGCACGCGAAGGGCTACTGTGATCGGAACGGTAAACCCTTTGTCGTAGTATCAAAGACGGGCAGACGGCGACCACTTACGGGGAAACTGCTGCGCGCCTTTCAGGATTGGACGTATGCAGGCTGGGTAGCGAGCGCGTGCGACGGCATCGCGCCTAAGACCATTCGAGGCACTTGGGAGCCGCTCGTTTCGACGGAGGACTTTGAAGCAGGCTTGGCGATCTTGGAGCGGCTGCAACACAACGGATCGGATGAGCAGGCATCATGAGCAGCTATCGATACAAGAAGTCGACGGCCCCTCCGCCGCAGCCGGGCTGGGCGGTCTACTTACGCACGAGCAGCGAAGATCACCAGAAGCCAGAGCTTTCACGGGCGCGTCAGCGCGCCATCATTGAAGGGAATGTGCTGGCGCACTCCGAGTTGCCTGTCATCAATGAATATGTGGACGTATTGACGGGCAAAACACCAAAACGGGTCGGATATCAACAGCTTCTCGCGGATGCGCGCGCAGGCAAGTTCTCGCACGTGATCGTCGAGCGAGCCGACCGGTTCGGACGCAATGACTCGGAGGCGCTGCGTGCAATCGATGAATTGAACGATTTCGGGGTAGCGGTGCGCTTTGCCAACTCTCCCGATCTCGATCCGATGGACCCGGACGACCGGGTGCTGGTCGCGCTTTCGTTCACACTTGCTCGGCGCGAGTCGGCATTGTTGGGAATCCGTACACGCGGCGGACAGCAGGCAAAGCGCAAGAGCGGTGGCTATATCAGCTACGCGCCCGATGGATATACGAACGTCACGGCGCGCACCGATAGTAAGAGGCGCACCGATTTGGGACGCTGGGACAAGTGGATCGAGCGAGACCCGGAGCGCGCCAAAGTCATCCGCGAAGCGTGGGATTTGCTGCTGGAAGACAGAATTTCGGTACGGGAAATTGCTGAAACGCTCCATGAACGCGGCTATCGTCATCGCACAGGCAGACCCTTCGTTGAACTGACAGCGAGCGGAAAGCGCAAGGCGAATATCCCTCTGCAATATCTTCCATAACTGGACCTATGCAGGCTGGGTCGTCAGCTTGAAGAACGGGGTAATGCCCAAGACCGTGCGTGGCAATTGGGAACCCATCGTTACGACAGAGGAGTTTGAACGGGCGCAGGAAATCCTGGTGAGGCGAAACGCACATCGAACCGTGCGGCGCAAGCAATTTTATCTGCTCACCGGATTGGTTTTCCTTCGCCGAAAAGATGGTAAGCTTCGCCGAATGAGCGGCTCGACCTCTAACGCCGGGCGACATGGTGGAGGTACACCCTACTACCGGATTGAAGGCGCAGGCGAAGCGAGTTTCCTTTGTGCCGTGATCGATGCAGCAGTCGAACGCGAAATCTGCCGCATTCAGGTCGATCCCGATCTCATTCCCCTCATCCGTGCTAGCTACACCAAAGACCTTCAAGAGAGTATGGGACATGTGCGTCCTGATCGGCGCAGCCAACTGCAACTCGCGTTGAAGCAGGTTGACGATGAAGAAGCGCGAGCGATTCGGTTGTATGCGGCGGGCAAGATTTCGGACGAGATTTGGGAGAGCATGTGGGTGGAATGGCAGGATCGCCGACAAACCATTCAACGAACGCTCGAAACCATGCAGCAGGATCACCAGGTTCATGTCAACAACCTGGACTTGGCGCTGGAAATTATCGCCAGGATTGGAACGCTGTATAATGGCTTGCAGCGCAGTGATCAAAAAGAACTGCTGCGCCAAGTGGTTGAACGAGTCATCGTGGAGGATGACGGTCAGGTAAGCTTGGAACTGCGTACACCGTTCGGCTACCTCAACACCCTGGTAGACGACATCAAGCGCGGGCAATCGCGCGTTGAGAAACCGGTGAAGCGTGGACGACACACAACAAAAAACGCCGGGGATGTTTCTCCCGGCGTTTCCCCCGAACTAAGTTCGAGTCACGTCCAACTAGTCTCCGCAGCCAGGATTCGAACCTGGGACCCATCGGTTAACAGCCGATTGCTCTGCCGCTGAGCTACTGCGGAATGTGCCGGACATAGTAGCAAAGTGACCTCAGGCTGTCAAGGGCAGAGCAGGCGAGAAAGGTCAGTTTCTGGCCTGATTTGCGCCTGTGAAAACACAGGGCTTCACTGGATAGCAACTCGTCTGGCCGAAGGCTGGCCTTCAGGAAAACACACGATCAGCCTGGCCCTGTGGCTTTTAGATCGTCGTTCGTCCCGCTGCAAACAATCTTGCTCGATCCTCAGAGTGTCGGGTTCCACATCCGCTCGTTCAGTGCTAAAACACCCACGCTGGCACTTATCCCCGCTTAAGGCGCAAACCTCGACTTTGCGGTAGAATGCGTTATGTAGTCTGCAATAATTATTGCAGAGAATCGATGATTAGCGCGGTGCTGCTCGTCTGATTCCTTCCCCGCCGCTGCCGTGATGCTCAGCCCTCCCGACGACATTCATCGCTGCCTGCGATCTGAAGGCGCAGGATTGAAAGGAATTTTCCTATGCGGCACAGACTGAATTTTATTTTTCTCGCCCTCGCCCTGCTGATCGGCGCGGCGGTCGTTTCGGCGCAGCAGCAGCCCCCGCCTGAAATCGGCGCGGCGGTCGCTGCCCTGAGCGCCCGTGTCGGCACGACGCTGACGGCGGAGACGCTCGATTCGTTCACCTGGAGCGCTCAGACCTTCGCTGATACCAGTCTGGACTGCCCGCAGCCCGATCAGGCGTATGCGCAGATTCAGACGAACGGGTTTCAATTCCTGCTCGTTTATCAGGGACAGAGCTACGATTACCGCGTGACGACTGGCGGCGGCGCGGTCATCCTCTGCTCAACCGGCGCGGGGACAGAAACCGCAGGCGCGACGGCAGCCGTGTCCCCCGAAGTCAGCGCGACTCTGGCCGCGCCAACCGACGCCGCCCCGGCAGCGACGCTTGCGCCGACGACCGTGGTTGCGCCCTGCACCAGCGGCCTGACGCCGCGGCTGACGGTCGGGCAGTTGGCCCGGACATCGACCGGCGTTTCCAGTAACGTCCGCGCGACGCCGGATGCCAACGGACAGGTGATGGGCGCGGTCGGCGCGGGGATTACCTTCAATATACTCGAAGGCCCGGTCTGCGGGCCGGAAGGCTTCAACTGGTGGCGCGTCCAGCAGGGCGCTCTGACCGGTTGGGTGGCGGAAGGGCAGAACGGCCTCTACTATCTAGAGCCAGTGCCACAGCCGCTGCCTGCCGCCGACGCGCTCACGGTGATCGACTCGACGAATGTGCCTGATCTGGTGCAGCTTTCGCGGCTCGACGGCAACCTGAGCGGCGTCATCGCCTGGTCGCCGGACGGGACACTGCTGGCCGTGGCTGGCTCGAATACCGTCAACCCCGGCATCTGGCTCTATCCCGCTGCCGGGCTGGATTCTCAGCAGCCGCGCCAGATTGCCACGACGGCCATTCCGACGGCGCTGGCCTTCACTGCGGATGGCAGGCTGCTGGCGGTCGGCACGGCGGGCGGTCGCGTGACCTTCTACGACTCGGCTTCAGGCGCGGCGGGCTTCAGCTTCGGGCTGAACCTGGGCGCGGTGCGTGATCTGCGCTTCAGCCCGGATGGCCGCGTGCTGGCCGTGATTGGCGACGCCACGACGATGACTTTCTGGGGCGTGCCGACTTCGGCTGGCGCGAACGCGCCGGTCATTCCCGCGCTGACGGAAGAAGCGACTGTCGGCGCGCTGCCTGTCGAGGGCGTGACGCCGACGGCGCAAGGGTAATGAAATGAAAAGGCAGCCTGATGCAGCGGACTGACGGCGAGCAGGAACTCCAGTTGACTCTCGGCCCCGACATCGAGATCGGCGCGAGCCTGACTCTGCCGCCGTCGGCGCGGAGCATCGTCCTATTCGCGCACGGCAGCGGCAGCAGCCGACACAGTGCGCGCAATCGCACTGTCGCGCGGACGCTCAACGCGGCGGGCATCGCCACGCTGCTGATCGACCTGCTGACGGCAGACGAGGACGCTGAAGACCGGCACACGCGCCAGTTCCGCTTCGACATTAATCGGCTGGCGCGTCGCCTGAGCCAGACGATCAACTGGCTGGAAGGACAGCCGCTGACGCGCGATTTCAAGCTCGGCCTGTTTGGGGCCAGCACCGGGGCAGGCGCGGCGCTCGTGGTGGCAGCCGACAGGCACGACGCTGTTGCGGCGGTCGTCTCGCGCGGTGGTCGGCCTGATCTGGCGGGCGCGGC
Source organism: uncultured Anaerolineaceae bacterium (assembly GCA_964652205.1). Classification (GTDB taxonomy): domain Bacteria; phylum Chloroflexota; class Anaerolineae; order Aggregatilineales; family Phototrophicaceae; genus ZC4RG36. Next base: position 25,843 of record CAZZAO010000007.1, read on the forward strand.
CCTCAACCGTGTCTATGCGCCGACGCTGCTGATCGTCGGCGAGGCCGATCCGACGGTGCTGGAGCTGAATCGGCTGGCGCTCCAGCATCTCAGCGGGCCGACTCATCTGGAGATCATCCCCGGCGCAACGCATCTGTTCGAGGAGCCGGGGACGCTCGAACAGGCGGCGCAGGTGGCGCGAAGCTGGTTCCAGAAATATCTCATCTGATCCCTGCTTAAGAAAGAGGGCCGATCATGCAGCAGTTCAAACACGGAACGGAAGTGATGCTGGCCGATGGGCGCAAAGTCGGCTCGGTGGATCGCGTGGTCATGGACCCGAACACGAAGGAAGTCAGCGGCATCGTCGTTCGCAAGGGCCTGCTGTTCGTCGATGACAAGGTCGTGCCGGTAAGCCAGATCAGTCTGGCGACTGAGGATCAGGTCATCATTACGGCGACTGACCCCGATAAGCTGCCGAATTTCATCGAGACGGAGTACGTTGGCCCCGGCCTGGCGACGGGCGAAGAACAGGCCGAGGCGACTCTGGCTGCGCCGCTCTACTGGTATCCGCCGATTGGGGCGGCGATGTGGGGCTACCCGCCTGTCACCGGCTATCCGCCGGGGCTGCCGATTGCCGGGCATAAGCAAATCCCTGAAGGGGAAATCGCCCTGCACGAGGGCGCGCGCGTCATAAGTTCGGACGGGGAGCACGTCGGCGACGTCGGGCGCGTGATCGTCAATGAAGCCGACCACCGGGTCAGCCATTTTGTCCTGACCAAAGGGCTGCTGTTCCCGGAAAAGAAACTGCTGCCGATGGCCTGGGTCAAGTCGATTCACGATGAACAGGTGCAGTTGAACGTCGAGACTGCCGTTCTGGAGCAGGTTCGTCCGTATCTCGATTGATCGTTTGAGGAAGCCTATGCCATCGTCGATTCGCCGCGCTCTTTCGTCCTTCGGCTCGCTCGCGCTCCTGATTTTCATGGCCGCTGCGCTGGTCGGCTGGCAGGCCGCTCCGCCGCCGCAGCCTGCGACTCCGGCGGCGACCGCTGACGCCGCCATGACTGCCTATCCGAACGCCGCTCTGCTGGTCGATAGCGACTGGGTAGCGGCCCATAGCGATGATGCTGCCGTGCGCGTGATCGATATGCGCGCGCCAGCCGCTTACAAAACCGGTCACATTCCCGGCGCGGTCAACCTGCCGGTTGCGGCCATTATCTCGACAGTCAACGGCGTCCCGTTTGAGTTCGACGTCAGCAAGGTGCAGCCAGCGCTCGAACGCATCGGCCTGACGCCGGAGATGACCGCCGTGATCTACGACGATCTCGGCATGATGAACAGCGCCCGGCTGTTCTGGACGCTCGACTATCTCGGACACAAAGACTCGCGCATCCTCAACGGCGGCTGGGACGCCTGGAACGCGGCCAGGCAGCCTGTCTCGACCGAGACGCCCAATGTCACGCCATCGAGCTATCCGGTGCAGCTTCAGCCCGATAAGCTCGTGAGCGCTGAGCAGGTGCTCGACCGGCTCGATGATCCGAAGACCATCATCGTCGATGCGCGCGGCGCGGGCGAATATTCTGGCGCGGTCAGGCTGGCGGCGCACGGCGGACATATCCCCGGCGCGCTGCTGTTCACCTGGTCGGACGCGCTCGATGGCGAGATGGTCTCGACGACGCAGCCCGACTGGGCGGCGCACTTGCAGGATGCCGACGTCGAGTCCTTCAAGCCTGCTGCCGAAATTCACGTCCTGCTCGACCGCCTCGGCATTACGCCCGATAAGCAGGTCATCACCTACTGTCAGACCTTCTGGCGCGGCGCGCACGTCTACTTCCTGCTGCGGCTGATGGGTTTCACGCAGGTCGCAGGCTATGACGGCTCGTGGGTGGAGTGGGGCAATCGCGCCGACTTACCCTATATGGCCGGGATGCAGCCCTACAGCGCGTCGTAAGTGCTGGATAGTCAAACGGCCCGCTTATCCGGGACGGCTCCGCTTTGCGTGGACGAAGCCTTGAGCGCGCGCTCGACCGGTTCTGCGCGGGCTGAAAATGGATTTCGCGTCGGCTTTTACCTAAATTCGTGAAAAACATGTTGCGCGCGCTGAATCTGGCTTATGATTGTTATTACCGCACTAACCAGCGTGCGCTACAGCGTTGTCGTTCATCCTTATAGCGGATTGATACCGTCGATCAGGGGAACCTTTCCCGATTGATCGTCGAATTTTGCTGGCAGCGAACGGCCTGAATCGCTTGATTGTTTCTCAGGCGGCGCGCAGATCAGGGAGCAGAAGGGCAGGCACAGGCATGAATGATGACATGCTGGTTGAGATCTTACTGGTTGAAGATAATCCAAACGACCTTGAGCTGACGCTCCACGCCTTAAAACGCTATAACCTGGGGAATCACGTCGAGGTGGCGCGGGATGGGGCCGAGGCGCTTGATTTTCTTTTCTGCACCGGGGCCTATACCGGGCGTAACCCGCGCAATGGGCCGAAGCTGATTTTGCTCGACCTTAAACTGCCGAAAGTTGACGGATTACAGGTGCTTCAGCGCATCAAGGACGACGAAAATATGCGCAAGATTCCAGTCGTCGTCATGACGTCATCGCGCGAGGAGCGGGACATTGTCGATTCCTACCGTCTGGGCGTCAACAGCTACGTGACCAAGCCGGTTGACTTCAGCCAGTTTGTCGAAGCTGTGCGCCAGGTGGGGATGTACTGGGTGGTTCTGAATCAGCCGCCGATTGCCTGACGTGGAAGCAGCGCCAGAGAGTGTGCGTATGTCTGACCGTATCAAAATGATTATCGTTGAGGATAACCCGGCAGACGTCGATTTGCTGCTGCACGCGCTTCATCGCTCCGACTTCGAGCCGGAGTGGCAGCGCGTCGATACGGAAGCGGATTATCTCGCGCTGCTCAAAGCCGATATTGATATTATTCTGGCTGATTACAGCCTGCCGCAGTTTAACGCGCTCCGGGCGCTGCACACGCTCCAGCAGCAGCAGTTCGACATCCCCCTGATTGTGGTCACAGGCACGGTGACGGAAGATGTCGCCATCGCCTGTATGCGTGAAGGCGCGGCGGACTACCTGCTCAAGGATCGGCTGACGCGGCTGGGTGAAGCCGTTCGACGCGCGCTCGACCAGAAGCGCCTGCGCGATGCCAAGCGTGTGGCCGATGAAACCCTGCGTCGTCATGCCGAAGAGTTAGAGCGGCTGGTCGATGAGCGCACCCGCGAGCTGCTGAACGCCAAGGAGCACGTCGAGGCAATCCTCAACAACACCAGCGATGCGATTGTGCTGGCGACCGAAGGCGGCATTATCGAGCAGATTAACCCGGCGCTGACCGCGCTGGCCCCCGATGTGGCGGCGCGGTCGGTCGGCGACACGCTCTGGTCGCTGGCCTCGCTGGATTATCGGGCGGTGGTGCGCGAAGCGGTCGAAATCCTGCTGCGCGAGCAGAAGACGCGGCGGCTGGAAATTCAGGTCGAAGGAGACAATGGCCGGCTGCTCGACATTGACCTGTCACTCGATCTGTTTTTTCAGCGCGGCATCGTGCAGGGGATTGTCGCCAGCCTGCGCGACGTCACCGAGCGCCGCCGGGCCGAGCGGGCGCTCAACCAGAGCGAGGCGCGCTATCGGCGGCTGGCGGAAAACGCGCGCGACATCATTTTCCATTATCGCGTGCTGCCGACGCGCGGGCTGGAGTACCTCAACCCGGCAGCAGAAGTTGTCCTCGGCTACAGCCCGGAAGAATTTTATGCCGACCCGGTGATCGCCGACCGGCTGATTCATCCCGACGAGCATCACGCGCTCATCGACCTGCCTCAGACAGAAGAGGCTTCAGCGCAGGGAGTCTTTCGCTGGGTACGGCGTGACGACGAGGTGATCTTTCTGGAGATGCGGACGGTGCCGATCTTCGACACGACGGGTAATCTGGTCGCCGTCGAGGGGATTGGCCGCGACGTGACCGAGCAGAGCCGCCGTGAGGAAGAATTACGCGCGCTGCTCGCCAGAGAGCGTGAACTGAACGAGCTGAAACAGCGCTTCGTCTCGATGGTCTCGCACGAGTTCCGCACGCCGTTGTCGATGATTCAGGTCTCCAGCGACCTGCTTAAGCTCTATGGCGAGCGCCTGGGGCCGCAGCAGCGCGTCGAGCGCCTGCAAACGATCCAATCGCAGGTTAAGCATCTGGTGGCGCTGCTGGACGATATTCTGGCGCTCAGTCGGGCCGAGTCGTTCGGCCTTGAATTTGCGCCAGACTGGACGGATTTACAGTCGTTGTGCGGCAGCATCGTCAGTGAAATGCAGACGATAGCGACGACCCACCGCTTCGATCTGCTGGTGACGGGGGACTGCGGCTGGCTGAACGTCGACTCCCGGCTGATTAAACGGGCGCTGTCAAACCTGCTCTCGAACGCCGTCAAATATTCCGACGAAGGGACGCGGATTGGGGTCGAGATGGCCTGTTCGGGCAGCGTCGTGACGATCAGCGTCCGCGATCAGGGGATCGGCATTCCACCTGAAGACCTGACGCACATGTTCGAGGTCTTTCATCGCGCCCAGAATGTGGGGTCGATCCCCGGAACTGGCCTCGGACTGCCTATCGTCCGTCAGGCGATACAGGCGCATGGTGGCGATGTGGCGGTTGAAAGTCAAGTCGGCGTCGGCACGGTCTTCACCATGACTATTCCGCTGGTTAACCCGGCTGATGGCGCCGAACCTCAGAATTAATCTCTGGCTTGAAATCGCCGTTCAGGACGCCTATAATCAGCGTATTGTCGCGTTCGTTCGCGGCTGATGGCCCCGTAGCGCAGCGGTAGCGCAAGTGCCTTTTAAGCACCTGGTCGCTGGTTCGAATCCAGCCGGGGTCACATCTCACCTCAAGCGCCCATCCGACACCGGATGGGCGCTTTTGTGTTCAGGCTATGCGCCGCGTGGCTGCATGTACCACTCGCAGAAATCGAGGCAGCGCCCGTTATCGTCGAACTGAAGGACGAACAGATTGTCGTACTGGCGCTCAATTGTTTTGCCGTCGGCCTTGAAATAGCGCGTCCGCCCGTGCGCGACGGCGCTGCTGTCTTCGACGGCCAGCGGGGTGTACTCCGCCTCGAACGATCCCGGTTGGTCGCGGTTTTCCGGGTCGGTCCAGGCCGCGACGATGGCCTCGCGCCCACGAATCGGCTGATCGTAGGGATTGTAACGGTAGCCCGCGTCCTCGCTGAACAACGCGCTGATCGCAGTCGGGTCGTAAGACTTCCACGCGCTGACGTAGTCTCTGAGCCATTGGGCGACGGTGGTACGGTCAATCATCAGAGTGACTCCTTGCTGAAATTTCGACTGCAAAGAGTCTATCATGCGCGGGGTGGGAAAATATCCGATTCATGCGCCGCGCAAAAAATCGAGCACGACGCGGTTGAACTCGTCAGGATGTTCGAGGTTCGCCAGATGCGCGCCGCCCTCGATGATATATTTCTGCGCGCCGCGAATGCCCGCTGCCATGACGTCGGCGGCGCGGACGATTTCCGGGTCGTCGAGCGCTCCCGCCAGCACCAGCGTCGGCACGCTGATCTCATGAAGTCGCCCCGCTGCCGGGGGATCGAGCGGGTCGAGCGGCTGTGAGTCGCCCCGGTAGAACGTGCCTTCGGTCACAGGGCGGCGGTTCATGTCGGTCACGCGGGCGCGCACGGCAGCATCGACCTGTTCAGGCTGGCGGAACGGGCCATCGACCCAGATGCGATTTTGCAGCGCCAGCGCGCGCTCGATGTCGCCCTGCTGCATCGCGCTGATCATGTCCTGCACGATGGACGGCATCGCGCCGTTGAACTGAAAGCCGCTCGGCGTGGCCGAAAACGGGATCAACGCCCAGACCTTTTCGGGATGGTCGAGGGTGAAATCAACCGCTGTCGAGCCGCTCATCGAACAGCCGAGCAGCGCCGCCTGCTCGACGCTGAGTGCCTGAAGCAGCTCATCGAGATCGGCGCGGCGCGAAACCGGGCCGCTGACCGGGTCGGACTTGCCATAGCCGCGTAGATCGTAGCGAATGACATCGTACTCACGGGCGAAGGCGTCCCATTGATCGTCCCACTGCCGCCGGTCGCAGAGGCCCGCGTGGCTGAGGACGAGCGTCCGGCCTTCGCCTGCGCGCTCGTAGTAGAGCCTGCCGCCGCTGATGCTGGCATAGTCGCTGGTTGTCTGAGTCATCGTCAGTTTCCTTTCGCATTCAATCCGCCTATCCCTTGATGATAAACTGACTCGCTGACATCCTGTATCACTCAAGGATAAACTTGACACCGTGGTAACTTTGAATTGAGTGGAGTTTTGGCGCGAGTATGATGCATCATCCCTCTGCGGAAGGCATCGCTTTATCTTTCTCCCCTCTCTCATCGGGCGAGTGAGCCTCACCAGGGGCGAAGGCGGCGGGCGCGGACAATCGCGCCCCGGCGTCTGACGTCACTCCGGTCGGTAGGGGGCTTCGATGCCGATGTCGCCGACAAACTCCGACAGGCCACTATCGCCGAGCATCTGCCGGATCGCCATCGCTTCGCCGAGGTGATACCAGTAGTGAAAGCAGACCCGGTGAAGCATCGTGCCGAGACTTTCGGGATGGGTTTTACCGTTGACGACCAGATATGTGGACAGCGTCGCGGTCGTCAGCGAGTCGAGGTACGGGTCGGCGGCCTGCGTGACCGTCTGCCACGCCGCCCACATCGCATCGAGCGGCGGCGTGCTGGCGGGCATGTCCCAGCCGACGAGCGGCTGAAGCTGCGGCGCGACGTCCACGCCCTGCGCGCGAATCATCCAGTAGGTGTTTTCCTGAAAGGCCAGATGGCCGATGATCCAACTGATGCTGTTCATCGGCATGAAACGGCGGCGCGCCTGCTCGTCGCTGAGGCCCGCCAGCCCGCGCTGAAGCTCGCTGCGGGTGAAGCGCAGTTGCTCGACCATTGGATGAGGCATAAGGAAACTCCTTGAAGAATAGAACCGGAAAGCCCGGAGGGCTGCTCGCAGCTTTGTCCGCGAATGGCGGCATTCATGATAGAAATTATCGGCTTTGGGCCGCGTCGTCCTATCCAGATCTTGCGCCATTTACTGGCTCCGGTCTTAGACGGGGCGGCATGAGAAACCGCCTTGGCTGCCTTGCCCCTGGCAATGGCGTCACGCTGACCCACTACGGCGAGGCGGTCGAGATCAAAGCGCCGACAGGAGTTACAGACTGAGGTACACTCGGCCCCTGAGTGAAGGAGCAGGAATGGTGAGCGACAACTTTTCTTCGGTCACGGTCGTTGGCTGCGGCGTGATCGGCCTGAGCAGCGGCATCCGCCTGCTCGAAGCGGGCTACCCGGTGACGATTGTGGCGCGCGATCTGCCGCCCGCGACGACCTCGAACGCGGCGGCGGCAATCTGGTACATCTATGCCGTCCGCCCGCTCGACCGCGCCCGACAGTGGGCGCTGGCATCGCTCGACATCTATCGCGGCCTGTATGACGTAGCCGACAGCGGCATCTCAAAGGTCATTATTCGTGACGTCTCGATCACCACGACTTCTAAATTGTGGTGGCAGGGACTGATCGACGAAGTTGAGTCGGTGCCGCTGGACGAACTGCCGGATGGCTGCGCGCAGGGCTACGACATTACCATTCCACTGATCGAGACACCCGTCTATATGCCCTATCTTGTCGGGCGGTTTCAGACCCTCGGTGGCCGTATCGAGCAGCGGGCGCTGACCTCGCTCGACGAGTTGTACGAGGATGGCCGTTTGATCGTCAATTGCAGCGGCGCATGGGCGCGTGACCTCGCTGGCGATCCTGAGGTCTATCCGATTCAGGGCCAGCTCGTATACGTCGATGCGCCAGCCATGACGCGCGGCTACATGGACGAGCATCATCCGACGCAGCCGACTTACATCATTCCGCGCCATGACGCACTGGTTCTCGGCGGGACATCTTACGCCGGACGCTGGTCAGTGGAGCCGGATGCCAGCGAAGCCGCGCAGATTGTCGCTCGCTGTGCCGACGTCGAGCCATCGTTGCGCGGCGCGCGGATCGTCGGTCAATCGGTCGGGCTGCGACCGGGGCGCAAGGCCGTGCGGCTGGCGTTCGAGCAGGCCACGCCGTCCTGCGCCGTCATCCACAATTACGGGCATGGCGGCGCCGGGTTTACGCTCTCGTGGGGCTGCGCGGACGAGGTTGTGGAAATCGCCAGGGGAAGGACTGAGGACTGAGGACTGAGCAAAAGATAAAATGACGGTCTTAGCCTTTTGCCTCAGTCCTCAGTCCTCAGTCCTTACTAGACCAGCTCGAAACGGGCGAGGTGGGTCAGGGTGCGGTCGAGCAGGCCGCGCTTCTCCGGCCTGGTCGTCTTGAGGCGGACGAGGAACGGCACTTCGCCGCGAATTTGCAGGTCTTCGTACATGGCCGAATCGGGGTCGGTCGGTTCGGCGATGGTCAGGCGGCTGTTCTCAACCACGATGTCGGCAGTGCGCGTGCCGCTGATCGGCGTGCCGCGTTCGGCGATCACGCCGGTCAGCGCCTGATAGCGATGAACGCCATCGTCCAGATCATGAACCATCGCAATCACCTGCTCGACGCCGGTCACGCCGTTCTCGTGGGTGCTGTTTTCCGGCGTAGTCGGGATGCGCCATTCACGCGGCGTCTCGTCCGAGGTTACGGCAGGGTAGCGCGGACGGGTAATGTTGACGCCGCGCCCTCGCGCCTTGCGGCCATCGGGCAGGTCGCGGCCCCCCATGCGCGGGCCGTTGAGGTCGAAATGCTCGGCCTTCAGCCGCTCAACCACCGGGTCGATGTCCGGCACAGCCAGCGCGTAACCGGCAAACCCCTGCCCGGCATTGAAGCAGTAGAGCCAGTGCTGGTTGTGGTCTTCGTGGCGGACGCGGATTTCGCTAACGTCGGTCGGCGAGACCAGCTCGATGTACGGCCCCTGCGCCAGCGGTACGAGGCAGTTGTGGGTGTGGCCGTCAGGATGCGTGCCGCCGATGATCGTCCTGAAGCCCAGCGCATTGTAGTCGCGCGCGGCCACGTCGCGGTCGAGGACGGCCACGATGATATGATCGACGCGAATAGAGACGGGCGTGGTAATCATACTTTTCTTACACTCCTTATCGGCTGGCGGCCCTGCCGTCAGGCTTTGAACACAGTTTCAAACACGCGCAGATAGTTTTCGCCCAGCAGCTTGAGGATGGTACGGTCACTGTGGCCGCGCCGGGCGAGTTCTTCGGTGAGCGCTGGCAGCCTCGACATATCTTCGAGGCCGACTGGCGCGCGTTCCTGACTGTAGAAATCACTGCCGATTGCGGCGTAGTCGTCGCCGACGTGTTCGATGATGGCCTCGATCTCGTCGGCGATGGTCGCTACGTCGGCCTGATTCCAGAAGATGACACCGGCCAGCCCGCCCGTGGCGGCGATGGCTTGCAGTTTGCTCTGGCCGCGCTGCGGGTCAACTTCCAGCATTCCGGCTTTGTAGCCGGGGCTGCCCGCGCGGATATTGGTATGCGAGATGATGACCGGCGCGGTCGATAGTTCCAGCACTTCCCAGACGCCGACATCGTTCAGGTGCGCCAGATCGACGACGATCCCCAGTTCGTTCATCCGTTTGACCGCCTGCCGTCCGAGCGCCGTCAGCCCGCCGGTCTGGACATGCATCTGCGTCCCATCGGCCAGAAAATTGCGGCGGCTGTGCGTCAGCGAGACCATCCGCAGGCCGAGCTTATAAAAAACGTCGATCAGGTTCAGGTCGCGGCCCCACGGCTCTGCGCCCTCGAAGCTCAGGAGCAGGGCAGTTTTACCGGCGGCCTTCGCGCGGCGGATGTCGGCAGCCGTCGTGGCCTGAACGGCGGCATCCGGGTTGGCGTCGATCTCGCGGTGGAAGGCAGCGACCATGTCGAGCGCCCGTTCGAGCGAGCGCGACAGGTGCGTTTCATCGATGAAGATCGCCATCACCTGCGTCGTCAGCCCGCCTTCACGGAAGCGCGGCAGGTCATACTGGCCGATGCATTGAAACCAGAGCGCATACGGCGAGAGCTGATAGGGCGTCGTCGGCTGATCTGCCCCGGCATTCGGCGGCGTCCAGTCCTTCGGCGCGGGAATTTGCGGGCGGTCAGCCAGCGTCATCCGGCCATCGGCCAGCGCGTTGAGGATGTCCGAATGGCCGTCGATGATGATCGCCCGCTGATGCAGCGCGCGGGCGCGCGCGTGAGAATCTGACACAATCTTTCCTTCATAGCCTCACCCCGCTTCTTCGCGGCCTTCGGCTTCCATCGAATGGACAGGCTTCGACGCGCTTCATCCGCCAGAAGGGGGTGAGGGAGCCTCTATACTGTGACCGTCTCGACTTCCCCTGCGCCGCTCAGGAAGGCGGCATTCGTCACCAGCTTGAAGCTGTACGGCCAGAAGCCGCGGAAACCGGGGCGAACGCCGACGACCGTCGCCAGCCCTTTGCCGACCGACTGCGCCGCGACCGCAACTCCCTGCTCGCGCTCGTCGAATAGTTCCGTGTGGATGAGGTAAAGCTGCCCTTCTTCAACGTCGGCGGAGTGATACAGCGCGACGGCTTGCGCTTTCGGCCCGGCCTTAAAGACCGGCCCGCTGATTTTGTTCGACATGGTTTCGGTGTCGTACATCGTTGGGACAATTTTCGGCTGCCACTGACCGTGCGCGTCGTAAGAGCCGCGCAGTCCGTACACCAGCGGGTTTTCTGGCCGGGTGATGCGCAGGTTGATGCGCGCCGAGCCGAGGCTGTGGTGGAGCACGCTGATATCGACCATATTGAGGTATTCGGGGCTGGCGAGCAGTCCGCCGCCGGTGCCGAAACCGAGATACGAGCCACCGCCTTCGACGAAGCTGCGGATGGTCTTCAACCCGGCAGCCCCGATGCCGCGCGGCGTCCCCGGCATGTCCCAGGCGTCGTTGCTGCGCCGGTTGTTCAGGTGCCAGCCTTCGACCACGTCGCCAGCGACGCCTTCCGGCACGATCAGCAGATCGCCGCGCGCGAGGATTTCCGGCGTGACCGCTTCCGCTTCGAGCAGCGACAGCTCGAAGCCGTAGTTTTCCAGCCCCCACCAGATGTCCCCTATCGGCGACGACGTCGGGCGGTCAACTCCCTGACCGACGTACAGGTTGATGCCCGGCCTGCGCAGCACGCGGGCCTGCGCTTTCGTGCCGGACGACAGCGCGACCGCTTCGACCGGGAGACCTGCCGCGACGGCTCTGAGCGTCCGCGCGGGGACGCCAGCGACGACGAACGTGCCGATGTCGAGCATGGCTTCGGCGGTCGTCAGCGGCGCGGCCAGCCATGAAATCTGCGCGCCGGTGTGCCAGAGCCGATTAATCAGCCGGACGCCGTCGAGCGTATTCGGGATGGCGACGCTGACCAGCTCGCCCGTGGTTGTGCCGCGCAGGTGGAGCGACGGGAAGGCGGGTTCGATCAGCGGGCGCAGCGGCGCGGCTTTCTCCGCCGCCGTCGATGGACGTGCTTGCAGACCCATCGCGGGCGGCATGGCGACCAGCTTATTCAGTTGGCCGCCGCCGAGCAGCGTCTCGATCAGCGGCGCGTTGGGCTGCGAGGCTGGCACGATGAAGGCGTCATCGGTTTCGTAGACGGCAACTTCGTGCTGGCGCAGCACCTTGACCAGTTCGTTGAGCGCGCCCAGTTCCGGTTGCGCTCTGGGGAGCGTGTAGGCGTCCTCACTCAGCAGCGCCGCGACGGCGTTGCTGTAGATCGTGTCGGCAATCGCTTCGGCCTCGCGCCCTGTGACGTTGAGGACGGCCATCGAGGCGCTGACCTTCTGACCGATGCGGTCTTCCCAGGTCTGCGCGCCCGGCGTGCGCGAACTTTCGGTGATGAGCGACGGCGTGCCGTGCAGGCTCATCGAGCCGGTGATGTTGCCGGTCGAGATGCGGTGTGGCTCGTCGAGGCGCATACCGAGCATCGGATAGGCGAACATATCTTTCGGGTAGAAGTTGTAACCGCGCGCCGTCCACGCTTCCTTGATGCCCGCGCCGAGCTTCGAGACGATGTCCTGAATATTTCGCGGCGCGAGGTCGGCGGTCGCAAGGCCGTCTTCGGGGAACCAGCAGACTTCCGGCGTCGAGACGTAGAGCAGATAAGCGTCCTCGTGCGTGTCGTAGAGCGACAGTGGATGCCAGTCACGGAACAGCTTGAGGATGGCGCGACCTTCAGGCTGCGTCAGGTGCAGAAATTCGCGGTTGACGTAGAAACCATAGCGCGTCCCGGCGACTGCGCCATCTTCAGCCAGCGGCACGCGCTTCCACAGATCGACCGCCATGTCGCGGCCATCGGGATTCATCATCGGCACGACGACGACGATCAGCCTCGACAGGATGTCGAGCACGTCGGCGTCGTCGCTCCAGGCCAGCTTCTCGCACAGCTCGACCAGCGCTTCGACATGCGAGGCTTCATGGCCGAACGACTGGCCGATGACTGCGGCGCTATAACGCAGGTCGGCGGGGGCATCAGGCCGCGTCGAGACGTCGGTCTGGCTGGCGGTCGCGTGCTTGACGGTCGGGCGCTGGCGCTGCGCGGCGATGGTCGCATGGTAGCTGGCGACCGGCAGCACAGCCGCATCGGCGATGATGACGCTCCAGATGCCGCGCCCTTCAGCGGTCGTGTCGAGCAGTTCCAGCCTGACGCGCGGGCTGGCCGACAGCGCTTGCAGCTTGCTGATGAAGGCCGCGTAGTCGATCAGTTTTTCGCCAGATGGCTGGATCAGTTCTCTTGCAACGGGCATCAATACGTCCTTTCAAGTGCAGAATCTTTCTCAACTCACACCCCTGTTTTTCTCCCCCTTTCCACCGGAGAGAGAGGGGGTGAGGGCTAGAGCGTGACGCGCTCGGCGGCTTCGTCTGACGACTGCCAGAAGATCGCGTTGGTAATCAGCTTGAAACTGTGGTTCCAGATGCCCCGGAATCCGGGCCGGACGCCGATAACTGTCACCGAGCCAGCGCCATAGCGCGCGGCGGCGACGGCGATCCCGCCTTCGTCGAGGTTGAAATGCTCGGCGTGTACGACGATGTGCATCGTCGGGTCATAGTCGGCGTGGTCGTACTGAGCGACGGTGGTGACGCCGGAACCCGCATGGAAGATCGGCCCGCCGGGGACGCTGCTCAGGTTCTCGGTCTGGTAGTGCGCCGGGAACTGGTGCGCCTGCCACGAGCCGTCCTCGGCGCTGTAGCCGTCGAGGCCGTAAGTCAGCGGGTTGGCCGGGTCGTTGATCCGCAGGATGACGCGCGCCGAGCCGAGGCTGTGATGGGCAATGCTCAGGTCGATCAACCCGGCGTAGTCGCCGGTCGCCAGCAGGCCGCCGCCAGAGCCGAGGCCGACATAAGCGCCGCCAGCCTGCACGAACGAACGAATGGCCTCAACGCCTTCGCGCCCGATTCCGTCCGGCGCGCCGGGCGTGTCCCACGTTTCGCGGCCTGAATCCTGCCAGCCATCGACGATTTCATTCGCTGCGCCGTCCGGCACGATCAGCGTCTCGACGTCCGCCAGCGCGTCCGGGCGTACCTGCGGCCCGAACAGCGGCTTGAAGGCGAATTCGAGCTGCTCCATCGCGTACCACAGCTCGGCTTTCGGCGCGGAGTCGGGCCGGTCAACGCCCTGACCGAGATAGACGGCGAGGCCGGGCTGATGCAGTTGGCGCGCCTCGATGGCGGCCCCGGCGGGAACCGCGCTCAACCTGAGCGCCAGCCCGCGCCCGAAGGTGCGGAGCATATCGGCGGTCAATCCCTGAATGATGAAGCTGCCACGAGCGATTTCCGCGCCGTCGATAGTGAGCGGTTCGGCCAGCCAGTAGGTCGGCAGGCCGAGCGCCCACAGCCGGTTGAGCAGGCGGACGCCGTCAGGCGTGTTCGGCACGACGACGTTGGCCGTGGACGCTCCGGCGGGAAATGGCGCAGTCGGCACAGGCGCTTCACTGACCGGCGTCAGCGTCGCGCTGCGATAGGCTGCCTGCTGGTCGTCCGGCAGCAGCGACAGCCGGGCCGACTTCAGGCCGAGGATCGGCGCGAGCGCCATGTGCATCGAGAAGGCAGGAGAGAGGATTTCGCGGATGATCCGGTTTTCGGCCTGCGCCAGCGGCACGATGTAGCTATCGGCGGTCTGATAAACGCGGATGTCGAGCTTGATGAGCACGTCAACCAGTTTGCTCAGGGCTGCCGGGTCAGTCTGGTTTCTGGGAATAATATAGGCGTCATCGCCCGCCGCCTCGATGTCTCCGAGCGCATTGCCGTAAATGAGGTCGACAATCTCGCTCGACAGGCGGGCCGTCTCGCCGAGCAGCGCCATACCCGCTGTGTATTTCTGGTTCAGCCGGTCTTCCCAGGTCTGCGCGCCCGGCGAGCGTGAGCTTTCGGTGATGACCGCCGGGACGCCGTGGAAACCGAAGGTCGAAATGGCGTTGCCCGACGCGAACCACTGCGGCTGATCGGTCGATTGCCCCGGCATCGGATAGCCGAACATATCGCCGCGCAGGTAGTTGTAGCCGTGGTTATCCCACTCGTGGATGATCGCCAGCGACAGGTAATGAACAATCGATTGCAGGTTGTCGGGGATGTCGCCGCCGTTGGCGTTGCCGAAGGCGGGCGCCCAGCAGACTTCCGGCGTGTGGACGTGGAGCAGATAGCCGTCCTCATGGACATCGTAAGCGCTGATCGGATGCCAGTTGCGGTAGAGCGTGGCGACGGCCTCGCCTTCCGGTTGCGTCAGGTGGAGCAGGTCGCGGTTGACGTAGAAACCGTAGGCGTCGCCAGCGTTCGGGCCGTCGTCGCCGAGCCGGTTGATACTCCAGCGCTTGAGCGCGGCTTCGCGCCCGTCCGGGTTCGCCAGCGGATAGATGACGACGATCAGTTTCGACAGGATGTTGGCGACCTGATGATCGTTCTGCCACGCCAGCCGTTCAGCCAGCAGCAGCAGCCCTTCGAGGTGCGCCGCTTCGTGGCCGAAGGTGTGAGCCAGCACCAGCGCCGGATAGCGCATGTCAGGCGGAAGGCTCGGCTTCTCGGCGATGCTCGATGCGCCGATAGCCGTATGCGTGACCTGCGGACGTTCGGCCTGCGCGGCCAGCGCGCGGAATTCTTCCAGACGGGGGATCACGGTCTCGTCGGCGATGATGATGCTGTGCAGGCCCCGGCCTTCGTTGGATGTGCCGATAGTCTCGATTTTGACACGCTTGCTCGCACTGAGCAGGCGCAGCCGCTCAACGTAGCCGTCGTAGTTCAATAGCTGGTCTGGCGACGGCTGGATCGCTTCTCTGGGAAAGTTGTTAGTCACAATCGCTCCGAATCACTTGCTACGAGGGTCGAGGGCATCGCGCAGGCCGTCCCCGACGAAATTGATGCTCAAAACGGCCAGGAAAATTAGCGCGCCGGGCGTGAATGGCAGCCAGGTCGCGGACTGAAGCTGGTTCTGGGCCAGGTACAACATACTGCCCCAGCTCGGGATGGGGACCTGAATGCCGAGGCCGAGGTAACTCAGTGCCGACTCGAACAGGATGGCGCGGGCCATGCCGAGCGTGACGACGACGATGATCGTGCCGACGATGTTGGGCAGGATGTGGCGCACGATCAGACGCAGGTTGACCGCGCCGAGGCTGCGCGCCGCCGTGACAAATTCCTGTTCCTTATAGCTCAGGAATGAGGCACGGACGAGCCGCGCTAGACCCATCCAACTGACGATGCCAATCGTGATGGCGACGCTGGCGAGCGTCTGGCCGAGCGCGGACACGGCGATCATCGCCAGCACGATAGGCGGAAAGATGAACATCAGGTCGGTCAGGCGCATCAGGGCGTTGTCGATGACGCCGCCGTAGAACCCGGCGAGACTGCCAATCGTCACGCCGACCAGCAGCGAGACGACCATCGACAGCGCGGCAATCGACAGTGAAACCTGCCCGCCGAGCATGACGCGCTCAAGCTGGTCACGTCCGAGGTCGTCGGTTCCGAACAGGTGCAGCGCCGAGGGCGGCTGAAGCCGGTCGCGCATATTGATCCTGAAGGCGTCATAGGGCGTCAGGTGAGTGGCAAGCGCTGCCGACAGGATCAGGGCGATCAGGACGACGATGCCGATCACGGCCAGACGGTGGCGCAGAAATTTGCGCAGCGCCAGATGGCGCCGCTGTAAATGGCTGCTCTCCTCGACCGAATCGAGCCGCGTGACGCGGGCGGTAGCGCTGTTAGTCATAGCTGATCCGAGGGTCTGCCAGCCCGTAGAGCAGGTCAGCCAGCAGGTTGGCGACCAGCACGGCCACGGCGACCAGCATCGTGATGCTCATCATCAACGGGTAATCGTGTTCGGTGGCGGATTTCCAGAGCAGGCGTCCCATCCCCGGCCACGAGAAGATACTTTCCGAGACGACGAACCCGCTGATCATCCACGGAATTTGCAGCGCCATAATCGTAATCAGCGGGATGAGCGCGTTACGCAGCGCATGGCGCGCCAGCACGACGCGCGTCATCAGCCCTTTGGAATAGGCCGTGCGAATGTAGTCCTGATTGAGGACTTCGAGCACGCTGGAGCGGACATAGCGCGTGTATTCCCCGGCCAGCGGGAACGACACCGCCAGCACCGGCAAAATCAGGTAGCGCAGCCGGTCGGCGACCGAAAAGGGCGCGGTCGGCGTGTACATGCCGCCGCCGGGCAGCCAGTTCAGCTTGACGGAAAAGATCAGAATGAGAATCAGGCCGAAGAAAAAGACCGGCATCGACAGACCGACGAAGGAGATACTGGTCAGCGCCATATCGATCACCGAATACTGCTTGACCGCGCTGATGACGCCGAGGACCAGCCCGATGCCCAGACCGACGACGATGCTCGCGCCGATCAGCAGCAGCGTTGGCGGGAGCGCGGTGAAAATCAGCTCCTTGACGTTCTGCTGACTGATGAGCGTTTTGCCCCAGTCGCCGACGATGAAGCGCTCCAGCCAGGAGAGGTATTGAACATAAAGAGGCCGGTTAAGGCCAAGCTGCTCCTGAATCCGCGCCAGGTCTGCGCCGGAGCCGGTGCTCGGCCCATAGGCGCCCATGACCCCACCCGGCATCAACTGGATGATGATGAAGGTCAGCACGCTGACGCCGAGCAGCAGCGGAATAGCCTGTAGGATGCGCCGTAGAATATAGGTTTGCACAGGTGATCCTCGCTGCACTCATTCTCGATCCGTCACGGTTTCCTCTGAGGCCGCTCGGAAACGAACGGGCGCAGAGTCGGTCGGCTTTGACCAGCGCCATGCGCGAGCAGCACCGTTGAAGGGAGAATGAACCTGACAATCAGACTTCTCAGGTTTCCCTGTTCCTGCGAACAGGGAAACCTGACGAAGTGAACGACCTACATGCCCTCTCCCCTCTCCCGGTAGGAGAGGGCAGAGGTGAGGGGACTACGTTAGGATGCCGCCGGGATGAACCAGTCCGCCGCGTAGGTGAACGGGTATTCCCAGTAGTTGGGGCCAGCAGCGGGCATGTAGCCGCCGAGCTGTTTGGTGTTGATGGCCGAGATGCGCGGCTGCTGATAGAGCGGAATCGTGACGAGATCGTTGTGCATAATCAGCGCCGCTTCACGATAGAGCGCCTTACGCTTCTCGAAGTCGAGTTCGTGCGTGGCGGCGTCGAGCGCCTTCTCGAACTCAGGGTTGCAGTAGCGGCTGATGTTCCAGAAGTTCGGGTTCTGCTCGCTTGGCATCTGGTCGCAGCGGTAGAACTGGTTATAACCGGCAATCGGGTCGAGGTTGAAGCCGGTTCCCCACGCCTGCACGTCGGCCACGCCGTTACGGACGCCGCCGCCGCCGGGCGCCCAGGCCATCCAGCGAACATTCGGGTCGGGCGTCAGCAGTTCGACTTCGACGCCGATATTGCCCCATTCCTGCTGGAGAAGCTGCATGTAGAGCAGGCGATACTTGGCGGTCGAACCCATCAGGGTGATGTGCATCCGCAGACCGTCTTTACTGCGAACGCCATCCGAGCCGACGACCCAGCCCGCTTCGTCGAGCATGGCTTTGGCCTTGTCGGGGTTGTACTCGCTCAGAGGAATGTCGGGATTGAAGCCCCAGCCCGCCGGGACGTTCGACTCGATAACCTTGTCCAGGCCGCCGAGGATGCTATCGACAATTTCCTGCTTGGGGGTCGCCAACTCAAGCGCCTGACGCACCTTGAGGTCGCCGACAATCGGGTTCTTGTAGGCCGGGTCGCCCTGATGCTCACCGGTCGATGGCGACAGGTTGAACGGCAGTTCTTCGAGGCCGCCGCCGTATTCCATGTACAGGAACAGGTCGGGCGTGTCCTTGATCTCGGTCGCGTCCAGTTCGGAGATGCCGTAAGCCAGCGCGAAGTCTCCGCCGACGAAGCGCGATTTGAGGGCTTCGCGGTCAGTCACCCACAGCACGACGATCTTATCGAGCAGCGGCTTGCCTTCCTGCCAGTAGTACGGGTTCTTGCACCAGGTGAAATGGTCGTTGGGGATGCTCTCGCAGACGTAGAACGGGCCGGTGCCGATGGGCATCTTGTTCCACGGGTTGTCGTTCCAGTTCTCGCCCTTATCCAGAATGTGCTTCGGGACGACGAACCACGGAATGCTCATCCAGCCGCCGTAGAAATCCTTATAGTGGAAAATGGCAGTCAGGCTGTCCTTGCACTCGACGCTGGTGATCTGGTCGAAGCCTGCGCGGGTGGTGACGATGTTATTGGTGTTCTGCACGGCGCTGACGGTGAAGGCCACGTCGTCGCAGGTGAAGGGTTCGCCGTCGGCCCACTTAACGCCGGAGCGCAGCTTGAAGGTGATGTCCTTGCCATCGGCTGACATCAGCCCGTTGTCGAGCGTCGGGACTTCGGTCGTCAGGATCGGGTGCGGGTCGCCATTGGCGTCGAAGGAGATCAGGCGCTCCAGCACGGGGGAGACGTAGGACTGGAAAGTTTCGCCGCCATCCATGTAGGGATTGAAGACATCGCGGGTTTCCCACATGGCAATCGTTAAAGTGCCACCCTGGGGAGTGTCCTGCGCTGTCGCCGGGACAGCAGCGAATACCGTAAACACGAGGGCGAAGAGCGCGAGCAGACCGAAATGGGGCAGATGCTTATTCATGGAACAGTCCCTTTTGCAAATGTGACACTGACAGAGAGTGATATTCGCGGCGCTGTACTTGGCTTATCCCTTTCTCTCCTGTGATAGATGGCGAAACCAGATGACAGGGTGACGGCTTTTATCGGCGCACAGTTTGCGCTATGGATAGAGTTCCGGGTCATACTCGTTAATCATGATGGCGAGGCCATCGGGGTCGCGCAGCATCAGTGAGCGCCCGTAGGCTTCATCGGTGATTTCGTTATTGACGATAATTCCCTGATCGGTCAGGTGCTTGATGATCTCCTCAAGCGGTATCGGGCTGACGAGCGAGAGGTGAACTTTCTCGCCGCGCGCGAACGGGTCGGCCACCTGAAGGCCGAGGCGCGCGTCGCCCACTTCCAGTTCTGACCACAGGGTTCCCTGTTTCGTCGGTTTGAGGCCGAGCGCGCGGTAAAAGCGCAGCGCGTCACTCATGACCGTCGGGTAGATGAGCGCCAGAAGCTGCCAGTTGGCGCTTGCCTGGCTGGTTTTGGGCGTTTCCTGCGCTTCCGCGCCCGTTTCGCCCATTTCCTTCAGGTCAAGATTGCGGATATAGGCCGTCAGCGCCTCTTCGACAAACGTCGAGAGCGATAGTTCCTGATCGACGGCTTTATGCTTGATGAGCCGGATCAGTTCTGGCGGCAGATAGATGTTGAACTGTTGTTTACGAATCATGATAGTATGCTAGCATCTCCTAAAAATCATGTCAAGCAATCGCCACAAACTGGCAATCTGGCTGACATGCGCGAGCGGAAATCGGACTGAATCATGACCAAACATACCACGTGACTTCATTATTAGCCAGAGAGATAACTGGCTGCGCTGGCGGCGCTGTCGCGGGGTAGTTTCGGCTGCGCTTGACAACCTGCCATAATCTCTCGATGCTTGACGTGCCTTATCGCCCTCTGCGGAGACTGGCCCATGCGTGTGACGCTTCTGACGATTGGTTCGCGCGGCGACGTTCAGCCGTATATCGCGCTGGCGCTGGCGCTCAAGGCAGCAGGCCACAGCGTCCTGCTGGCGACACACCGCGAGTTTGAGCAGATGGCGCGCGAGCGCGGGCTGGATTTCGCCCCGGTCAGCGGCAGCCCGCAGGAACTGCTCGGAACCGCCGATGGACAGGCGTGGCTCGAATCGGGCAGCAATCCGCTTCAGTTCGTCCGCATGCTGCACCGTCTGGCTGAAGCCTTCATGGCCGACCTGGTACAGGACGGCCTGAACGCGACTGACAGGGCCGACGCGCTGATCGTCTCGACGCTCGGCCTGTTTGTCGGTCAGATGCTGGCTGATAAGCGTAATCTGCCGCTGATTCCCGCGCCGCTCCAGCCGCTCCAGCCGAACTGGGCGCTGCCGACGAGCATGTTTCCGCCGTTGTTCGCCCGGACGCCGCTGGCCGCGCCCTACAATCGCGCCAGCTATTTTCTCGGTCGCCATCTGATGTGGTGGCTGTTCGGCGGCGTGACCAATCACCTGCGCCGCGATCAGCTTGGACTCAGGACGACGACCTCGCGCGAATGGATGCTGCCGCCGGGACAGACCGTGCTCTATGGCTTCAGCCAGTCCGTCGTCCCCAAACCGGCACAGTGGGGGCCGAACGCGCATGTTTGCGGCTACTGGTTCCTCGACGCGCTCCCTGATTTCACGCCGCCGCCCGCGCTGGTCGGCTTTTTGGGCGCTGGCCCGCCGCCCGTTTATGTCGGTTTCGGCAGCATGAAGAACCGTGACCCGCAGGCCGCGACCGCGCTGGTGCTCGACGCGCTCAAACGCGCCGGGCAGCGCGGGATTCTGCTGACTGGCTGGGGCGGGCTGACGAGCGCTGATCTGCCGGAGACGGTCTATCAGCTTGACGCAATTCCGCATGACTGGCTGTTTCCGCAGATGGCGGCAGTCGTCCATCACGGCGGCATCGGCACGACGGCGGCGGGCTTGCGCGCGGGCGTGCCGTCGATCCTGACGCCGTTCTTCGCCGATCAGCCGTTGTGGGGCAGCATCGTCTATCGGCTCGGTGTCGGGCCAAAGCCGATTCCGAACGCTCGCTTGACCGCCGATAAGCTGGCTCGCGCCATCGAGCAGGCGGTCAGCGATCCGGGGATGCGCGTCCGCGCGGCGGCGCTCGGCGCGAAACTCCGCTCCGAAGATGGAACAGGCGTCGCGGTCAGGGCGTTTGAGGCGTCCCTCGCCCCTGACCGCTGGTGAGAGTTTTCAGATTCTCCCGGCAAAAGGCCAGACTGTCGGCCATGTTGCGGCGCACCATGTAGGGTTCCTTGAACGAGAGCGAATGCGGGTTCAATTCGAGGCTGATCGTCCCGGTGTAGGAGTCGGCGGCGAGCGCGCGCAGGAAGGCTTTCAGATTGAGCTTGCCCTTGCGCGGCAGTTGATGTTCGTAGCCGTCGTAATTGCTCAGATGGACGTGGCAGACGCGGCCTTCAGCCGCGCGGTAGGCGTCGAGCGGGTCGATCTTCTTCGTCCCCCAGTGTGTCGTGTCGAGCGTCAGCCAGGGCGCGACCCGGCTCCACGTCTCGACTTCGTTGTACCAGGTGAAATCGACGACCAGCGGGCCGATCTTCTGGTTGGGCATGTTCTCGACGCCAATCCTGACCTTCGTTTTCGCCTGCACCTTCGCCAGGTCATGCTCGATCCAGCCGCGCAGCGGGTTATCCCACTCGCGCCACGGCAAACGCCAGGTTTTCCCGCGAAAGGCGAAAGTTGCCAGCTCGCGGCGGCGCGGCAGATGCACCACAATCGACTGCGCGCCGAGCTTTTCGGCGAGTTCCAGCGTATAGCCGACGCGCTTGATCTCATCCTGAGGGTCGCGCCAGCCGGGCGTGCGCGGGCTGAAGGGCGTGTGCAGCACGCGAATTGGCAGCTTGAACTGCTTGCTCAGGGTGTGCAGATAAACCGGATCGCGCGAGCTGAAGCGGTCGTCGCACATCACCTCGACACCGTCATAGCCTGCTTCGGCGGCCAGCGCGAAGGTCTGCGACAGGTCGAACACGTACAGCGAGCCGGTCGAAAACAGGACAGGAATCTCCGCCATCTGGCGCTGCTCCTCA
Organism: uncultured Anaerolineaceae bacterium; assembly: GCA_964652205.1. Lineage (GTDB taxonomy): Bacteria > Chloroflexota > Anaerolineae > Aggregatilineales > Phototrophicaceae > ZC4RG36. The sequence goes on from CAZZAO010000007.1 coordinate 47,988, forward strand.
ATCAGGGGATGAAACTGGCGCGGGGATGCGCCGCAGCAGGACAAAGCCAAGCACTCCGGCGATCAGTGAGGCGCTGAGGATACCCAGTTTGGCGACTTCGAGCAGGCTGCCGCTGCCCAGACCGAGCGCCGCGATCAGCAGCGACATCGTGAAGCCGATTCCCGCCAGACAGGCCGCGCCGACCAGATGCCCCCAGCGAAGCTGCTGCGGCAGCCGCGTGATCCCGCTTTTGATCGCCAGCCACGATACGCCGAGGATGCCGAGCGGCTTGCCGATGACCAGCCCGACGATCACGCCGAGCGCAACGGTCGCCGTTTCGCCTTGCAGGCTGTTCAGGGACAGGCTGATTCCAGCGTTGGCGAAGGCGAAGATCGGCATAATGGCGAAGGCAACCCACGGCTGCAAGGCGTGTTCGAGTCGATGCAGCGGCGAGACGGGCGCGCCATCCGGCGGGGCAAGCGCCGCGCGAGCCGGCTGCCGCGCCGGGATAGTCAGCGCGATCAGCACGCCGGCCACTGTCGCGTGGATACCCGATTCGAGGAAGGCCAGCCAGACGATCAGGCCGAGGCCAAGATAGAAGGCCAGCCGACGGACGCCGAACCGGCTGCCGACCAGCATCAGCGCCAGCACAGCGACCGCGATGCCGAGCGCGACCAGGTTGACGCCGCTGGAGTAGAACAGCGCGATCACCACAACCGCGATCAGATCATCGACGATGGCCGCCGCCGTGACAAAAATTTTCAACGCGAACGGGACACGGTCGCCGAGCAGAGCCAGCAGGCCGAGCGTGAAGGCGATGTCGGTTGCCATCGGGATGCCCCAGCCCGGCGCGCCTGATCCGCCGTGGTTGAACAGGGCGTAGAGAATTGCCGGGACGACCGCGCCGCCCACCGCCGCGACAATGGGCAGCAGGGCCGCGCGGACGCTGGACAATTCGCCGATCAGCACTTCACGCTTGATTTCGAGGCCGACCAGCAGGAAGAAGATCGTCATCAGCCCGTCATTGATCCAGTGGAGCAGGCTGTAATGCAGGCTGAAACTGCCAATCGTCAGCCCGATTTCGGCATCCAACAGGCCATGATAGCCTTCAGCCAGCGCTGAATTGGCGAGCAGCAGCGCAATTACGGTGGCGGCAATCAGGACGACGCCGCCAGAGGCCGAATGGCGGGCGAAGTCCTGAAAAGGGCGCAGGAGCTTCGCAGCGGGCGTTTGCCGCCGAGTCTGATCGCGCGGGGTCAGTTGTTTCATGGTGGTTTTCGCGTCTGGTCGCAGGCCGGATAGCGCATTGTAACGGGAAGTGGGCGTAAATAAGCATTAAATTCGTCTACAGGTCGAATTAAGGCGCGCCAGTGAATTAAGGATCACGGCTGGGAGTCTGGCGAAAGAGCGGATGGACATTCCATCGCTTCTTCAGCCGTCATCCGCCAGTAGCGCGCGAAATATTCGATATAATGACAGCATGGAGCGCCGAGCCGACGTCTACACCGACTGGACAGCCGAGCCGTTCGATGTCTCTGATGAGCATCGAACGGAAGACCGGGCCTGTCGCCATTTGTGGTCGGTGCTGCTCATGCTGATCGGCGTGCTGGTCGGCGGCGCGGCAGTCGGCGCGGTGGTCTTCGGTCGGACACAGCCGCCGAACGAAAACCTCAGCTTCATCAGCCAGCAGGGTAATCAGCCGAGCCGCCTTGACGCGCTCGATCTTACCCACAGTTTTGCCTTGAATATGACCGGCTTTAAGGTCGGGGAAGAGGGTCAGGCGTGGTCGCCTGACGGCCAGCGGCTGACTTTTGTCTCGTCGCGCGATGCGGATCGCAACCTCTATCTGCTGAACGTCGAGGCGCGGACGACGCAGAAGGTTTCCGACCTGCCTGTCGCCCTGCACGATACGCCGAGCTGGTCGCCCGACGGCCAGCGGATCGCCTTCGAGGTTGAGCAGGACGGCGACCTGAACCTTGCGATAGCCAATATTGCCGACAGCACGCTCGAAATGCTGGCCGTCTCGCCGGAGCCGGATCGTTCGCCCGTCTGGTCGCCCGACGGCCAGCAGATCGCTTTCGTCTCGTGGCACAGCGGCAATGCCGAAATCTATCTGGCCGACCTGTCATGCGGCGGCCTGTGCGCCGACCCGGTCAACATCACCCATAGTCACGGCTCGGATGCCTATCCGTCATGGTCGCCCGACGGCCAGTGGATTGCTTTTCTCAGCGACCGGGATGGCTACCGCGAGTTGTACGCGATGGACGCGGCCTGTGATTCCGGGGCGGTGAACTGTAATCGGCGCGTCCGCCGGCTGACCAGCGAGCGCAGCAAGACCAACGATCAGGTCTGGGATACGCCCGTCTGGTCGCCCGACAGCCGCAGGCTCGCCTTCCTGTCGAATGCCGACGACACGACAGTGCAGATCAAGCTGATCGACGTGATCGCGGCCAAAGCCAGCGCGATCTGCTGCGCTACTCCCCGCCAGTTGACCTTCGGCCCGTGGCATAACACCAACGTCGTCTGGTCGGCGGATGGCCGCCAACTGGCCTTCACCTCGGATAGAAACGGCAACTGGGACATCTACCTGATGAACGACGACGGCAGTCAACTTCGTCAGGTGACGTCGTCGCCCGCTGATGAGTACGCGCCGGGCTGGATGCCGCAGTTCCCGCCCCAGAGCCTGACGACCGCGCTGCAATCGCTCCGATGACGCCTCAGCGCGATTCGGTCGCGCGCCGGTTGATCGCACATGCCGCGCCGATTCTGCTGCTGTTGGCGCTGCTGATGACGCTGATAATCTCGGCCAGCCCTGCGCTGCCGTCGGCGGGCGAGCTTGCTTTTTACTCCCACCGGCGCGGCTACTATCAGATTTCGGTGATCGACGTGGCGACGCGCCACGACGTCGGGCTGATGCGGACGCGGGCTGACGATTATATGCCCGCATGGTCGCCAGACGGCCAGCAGATCGCCTTTATTTCGACGCGCGACGGCAACCCCGAAGTCTACCTCGCGCAGGCCGATGGCAGTCAGCCGCGCCGCCTGACCTTCGACCGCGACCGCGAGTCGCGCCCGGTCTGGTCGCCCGATGGCCGCCATCTGGCCTTCGAGTCGATTCTCGACGGCGTCCGCAGCATTTACGTCATGGATGTCGCCACGCGGGGGCGCGTCCGCGTCGTGCAGGGGACAGGTATTCCCGGCGCGCGCCCGATCTGGTCGCCCGATGGTCAGCAGATCGCCTATTACGGCGTGGTCGTCGACGCGCCGGAACTGTTTGTCGCGCCGCTCGGCAACCGCATCGTCGGGCGCAAGCTGACCGACAATGGCGTAGGCGACTGGGAACCGGCGTGGTCGCCGGATAGCCGCTGGCTGGCCTACTACGCCAATCCCGATGCCAACGTCGATCTGTACGCCCTGCGCCTCGACAGCGGCGTAGTGACGCGCCTGACCTTCTACCTCAGCCGCGAGTGGCTGCCGGTCTGGTCGCCAGATGGCCGCTCGATGGCGCTGCTGTCTGACCGCGACGGCGCGGCCTCGTTCTACTGGATGGACGCAACCTGTATCGAGGCTGGAACGCCATGCAGCGGCGAAACCTTCCCGCTCAGCGGGCTGGCTGCCGCCCTCGAAGAACCGCCCGTCTGGTCGTCGGACAGCATTCATCTGGCCTATTCGCGCCTGCGGACGCGCGGCGGGGCGCTCGAGATTGACGTGGTCGATACGCGCTGCGCTCGTGACGGGATGCCCTGCGCCGACAGCACTGTTCGCCTGACGACGACCGATCCGACGGCGCGCGGCCCCGCCTGGCGGCCCGTCCTGCCCTGATCGCAGCCGTTCATCGGCGCTCCTCTTTTTCTCAGTTCCCGGCTCACAGAGTTCTTTCTTCTTCGTGTTCCGGCGCTATAATGTCCGGCGTTATAGCCGTCAAGAGGAAAGGAAACAGCATGGCACAGGGTACGCTGATTCTGGTGCGGCACGGCCAATCCCAATGGAATCTCGAAAATCGTTTCACCGGCTGGGTTGATGTCCCGTTGTCCCCGGTCGGCGAGCAAGAGGCGCGCCGGGCGGGCGAGCTGCTGCGCGGCTACCGCTTCGATCATGCTTTCACGTCGGCGCTCAAGCGCGCGCAGGAGACGCTGCGCGTGATCCTCGAAACTATCGGCCAGACGAATGTGCCGGTTGACCGCGATCAGGCGCTTAACGAGCGGATGTATGGCGATCTTCAGGGACTGAATAAGGACGAAACCGCGCAGAAATTCGGCGCGGAGCAGGTGCATATCTGGCGTCGCAGCTACGACGTGCCGCCGCCCGGCGGCGAGAGCCTGAAGATGACCGGCGAGCGCGTGCTGCCGTACTATCACCAGCATATCGAGCCGCTGGTGCTGGCTGGCAAGACGGTGCTGGTCGCGGCTCACGGCAACAGCCTGCGCTCGCTCGTCATGTACCTTGAGAACATCTCCGAGGCCGAGATTCCTAACCTCAACATCCCGACCGGCATCCCGATGCGCTACGTCCTCGACAGCAGCGGCAAAGTGCTGGAGAGCGGCTACCTCGGCGAGCAGCCCGCCTGAACTCCCTGGATCGCTGTTTACACCGTTGTCACTGTCGCGTCGATGACAGCGAGCGCTTCATTCCTGATCCGTGGCGGAGAGGGTGAAGTGAGTGTCATGCTGAATGAACCTTGAGCGGATTGAGTTGCTACTGGCATCTGCAAACCGATACAATCTGGGCATAGTCACAGCCCGCAATCGAAAGAGGCCCGCGTGTCACCGATAGGAGCCTTCACGTTCGTACTCCACAGCCACCTTCCTTATGCGCGTCTGGCAGGGCGCTGGCCGCATGGTGAGGAGTGGATTCACGAGGCCGCGACCGAGACTTATATCCCGCTCCTTCAGGTCCTCAATGACCTTCAGACCGAGGGCGTCCCCTATCACATCACGCTCGGCATCACGCCGATTCTGGCCGAGCAGTTGGCCGATGCCGACGTGCTCGACCACCTCGACCAGTATCTTGACGACCGGATTGCGTCGGCGAAGCTCGACATGGTCTATTTCGAGGCTGAAAAGACAGCCGACAGGCATCTGCGCTATCTGGCCGAGTGGTATCTGAGCTGGTATACGAAGATCAAGCAGGATTTTGACAGCCGCTTCAATCGTGACCTGATCGGCGCGTTTCGCCAGCTTCAGGACGCCGGGCTGATCGAAATCACGACCTGCGCGGCGACGCACGGCTATCTGCCGCTGCTGGCGCGCGATAGCTCGATCAACGGTCAGCTCAAGACGGGTGTCGCCAGCTACGAGCGCCTGTTTGGCCGCGCGCCGACCGGCATCTGGCTGCCGGAGTGTGCCTATCGCCCGGCCTACATCCTCGACGATGGGCAGGTGCGGCCCGGCCTCGAATACTGGCTGGGGCAGAACGGCCTCAAGGTCTTTTTCAGCGAGACGCATACCATCACCGGCGGCCAGCCAGTCGGCGTGGCGGCAGGCGATGTCGTTGGGCCGTATGGCGATATCAGGCGGCGCTATGTCATCCCGCCGGCGCAGGTCTTGCCGGAGCGCCCGGCGACGACCTTCCATCCCTATTACGTCAGCGACACGACCGACGGCCCCAACGCCGCCCAGCATTCCGGCGTGGCGGTCATTGGCCGCAACGTCCGCGTCGGCCAGCAGGTCTGGAGCGCCGATTGGGGCTACCCCGGCGACTTCGACTACCGCGAGTTCCACCGCAAGGCCGGAACCAGCGGCATTCAATACTGGCGCGTGACCGGCTCCAAGACCGAGCTGGCCTTCAAGGATTATTACCACCCCGACTGGGCGGCCTATAAGGTTGACCAGCACGCCGAGCATTTCGCCCACCTGGTCGGCGACCAGATTCGCAACTTTAACAACCAGACCGGCGAGTATGGCCTGATCGCCGCCAACTATGATACCGAGTTATTTGGTCACTGGTGGTTCGAGGGGATTTCGTGGCTCGGTAAGGTGCTGCGTCACCTCGCCAGCAATCCCGATGTCGAGCTGACCTCGGCCACGCGCTTCATCACGCAGCATCCGCCGCAGGAAGTCCTCAGTATCCCGGAAAGCTCGTGGGGCGCGGGGGGGACGCATTTCGTCTGGGACAACGCCGAGACTCACTGGATGTGGGAGCCGATTCACGAGGCCGAGCGCCGGATGGAAGCGCTGGCGAACGCCATGCCCCACCCGACGGCGGACGAGCAGGCCGTGCTGGCGCAGGCCGCGCGCGAGCTGCTGCTGCTCGAAAGCTCGGACTGGCCGTTTCTGGTCACGACCGGGCAGGCGCGCGAGTACGCCATCCAGCGCTTCAGCCAGCACATCGAGCGCTTCAACCGGCTCGCGGCCAGCCTTGAAACCGGCGCGCCCGACAGCGGCTATGCCCGTGAGTTGTGGGAGCAGGACAAGATTTTCCCGGACATCGACTATCGCTGGTTTGCCACGCCGACGCCGGTCACGACCGAAGCGCCGCGCAACTAACTATCGGCTGCCTTAACTCCATGCGCTGGCTGTCGGTGCAGCGGCCCGGAATGCATCGACCTGACTGAGGAGCGCGAAATTGACGAATGTTCTGCTTGTCACCGCCGAAGCCGACCCGTTTGCGAAAGTTGGCGGGCTGGCGGATGTCGCGGGGTCGCTGCCGAGAGCGCTCGTCCGCGCTGGCGTTGACGCCCGCGTGCTGATGCCGGGCTATGGCTTTATCGACAGTGACCGCTTTCAGATCACGTCGCTGTTTCGCTTCCCGCTGGCGCGCACCATCGGCACGACCGAAGTGGAAGTGCTGACGACGCAGCATAACGGCGTGACGTTTTACTTCCTGCGCGGCGCGGGCTACTTCGGCGTGGAAGCGCAGGTCTACGACATTCTCGACTGGAAGAACGACGTCCCGCGCTACCTCTTCTTCTGTCAGGCAGCGCTGGCCTTCGCCGAGCAGATGCAGGCGCGCGAGGGCTGGTTCCCGGATGTCTTTCACGTCAACGACTGGCATACCGGGCTGATCCCGTTTCTGATTGAGACGCGCCGCGACGAGCCGCAGTGGTCGGCGGTCGGCTCGATGCTGACGATTCATAATATGGCCTATCAGGGATGGGACATCGGCGGCTGGGTCTGGGAGCTGGGCATTCCAGCGCGCGCCGACCCTGAGCTGGTCGCCCGCAGCCTGACCGATAACGCGCTCGCCATCGGCATCATGTACAGCGATGTCATCACAACCGTCAGCCCGCGTTATGCCACCGAGATTCAGTATCCGTTTATGGGCTATGGCCTCGATCCGCTGATCCTCGCCCGGATCATGGATGTCCACGGCATCCTCAACGGCATGGACGTCGAACTGTGGAACCCGGAAACCGATCCGATGCTGGTCGCTAATTTCAGCATCGAGACGGCGGCGGAGAAGCGCATCCTCAACAAGCGCCAGCTTCAGGCGGATTCTGGCCTTGAAGTCAATGACAGCATCCCGCTTATCGGGCTGGTCAGCCGCCTGGTCTACCAGAAAGGGATTGACATCGCCCTGCCAGCGCTGCGCCGCCTGCTGCTCGAAGAAGATGTCCAGTTCGTCGCCCTCGGCACGGGTGAGCCAGCGCTCAACGATCTGCTGCTGCGCCTCGGCCAGGACTTCCACTGGCGGGCAGCGACCTTCCTCGGCTACAACGCCACTGTTGCCCAGCGTATCTACGCGGGAGTCGATCTGTTCCTGATGCCAAGTCGCTACGAGCCGTGCGGCGTCGGCCAGATGATCGCCATGCGCTACGGGGCGCTGCCGCTCGTCCGTGAGACCGGTGGGCTGGCGGACACGGTCGAAAACTACGACAATGATAGGGGCGAGCGCGGCACTGGCTTTTCCTTCCTCTGGGAAGAATCTGACGCCGTTCTGAACACGCTCCGGTGGGCGCTGCAAACCTATCGGCAGCGACCTGAAGCGTGGCGGCGAATGCAGCAGCGCGCCATGCAGATGGATTTCAGTTGGGATAACAGCGCACGGCAGTACATCGATCACTACAGCCGTATCCAAACTAGACGGAAAGGTCAGCTTATATGAAGGTCAAAGCGGTTATTCTGGCAGGGGGTGAAGGGACACGACTGGCGACGCTCACGGCCAAACGCGCCAAACCAGCGGTTCCGTTCGCCGGGAAATATCGCATTATCGACTTTACGCTGAGCAACTGCGTCAATTCCGGCATCTTCGACGTGCTGATTCTGACGCAGTATCGCCCGCACAGCCTCAACGACCACATCGGGCGCGGGCGTCCGTGGGACCTCGACCGGTCGTTTACCGGCGGCGTGATGATCTTGCAGCCATATAAGGGCCGCTTCGATACCGACTGGTATGCCGGAACTGCCGATGCCGTCCGCCAGAACCTGAATTTTGTCCGCCGTGGCCGTCCCGATTACGTCCTGATTCTGTCCGGCGACCATATTTACGAGATGGACTACGACGTGCTGGTGCAGTTCCATCTCGAAAACAAGGCGGATGCGACGATCTGCACGATCCGCGTGCCGATGGACGAGGCCAGTCGCTACGGTATCCTCGATGTCAACGACGATTACAGCGTCCGCAACTTCCTCGAAAAACCGGCTAACCCGCCCGGCAACCTCGCCAGCATGGGCGTCTACATCTTCAGTTACCCGGTGTTGGAGCGGATGCTCAATGCAGCGCCGGATGGCGAGCTGAACGATGACTTCGGCCACCATATCATTCCCCGGATGATTAAAGAGGGCCAGCGCGTTTTCGCCTATCCCTACGGCGGCTACTGGATCGACGTCGGGACGGTCGATGCGTTCTGGGAAGCGCACATGGATCTGCTGGCGTCGCCGCCGTCGCTCAATCTGAATGACCGCACCTGGGTCATTCACACCCTGAGCGAGGAGCGGCCCCCGGTTCACATCCATACTGGCGCGACCGTCCGTAACAGCCTGATTACCGATGGCACGGTGATCGCCGAGGGCGCGCTGGTCGAGCGCTCGGTGCTTTCGCCTGGCGTCTACGTCGGGCCGGGAGCGGTCGTCCGCGAGTCCGTCATCCTGACCGATGCCTACATCGAAGCAGGGGCGACCGTCGAGCGCTGTATCCTCGATAAGATCACGGTCGTCGGCCATAACGCCCACGTCGGCAGCGTACAGGATGTCGGCGAGCTGGGGATTACCTGCGTCGGCAAGAACACCCACATCCCGGCGGGCTACACCATCGGCCACAGTTCAGTCCTCGGCACTGACCTGCGGATTGAGGACTTCAGCAAGTATCAGGACAAGATCGTTCCGCCGAACACCCGCATCGGCTATACGTCGAAGAAGTAGTCGCTAACTCCTCACCCCGGCCCCTCACCCTCCGGGAGAGGGGCAAGCGCGGGGGCTTGATGTATCATGCCTGCGCTCAAATAAGGGACGAAAAAATGACCACTCTATTTAGGGTGGTCATTTTTTTCAGCTTTGCCTCGCCAGGAGGCTCAGAGGTCAGCGCGATTTCAGGTCGAGACGACCGAGTTATCGCCGCTGAACGGATTGGGAACGTAACGATCTGCTTCCCAGTCGTTGTGCCACTCGCTGCCGTTGACCAGATAGCGGAACTGATATTCGCGGCCCTGATCCAGTTCCAGCATCGCCGAGAAGCTGCCATCCTTGTTCCGTTTCATCGGTGTCGCGTCTTCCTGCCAGCCGTTGAAATCGCCGACCAGAAAGACGGTATCGCCCTGTACCTGAGAAGGAAGCGAAAAGGTGACTTTGCAGACCGGTTTGGTCTTGAGAGTCTGTTTTTTCAACATAGGGCTGTTTCTCCTGCCTGCCAGCACAAATTGGTAATGCGGATTGTAGCATACCTCAACACGGAGTGGGTAACTTTCGCCATTTTCTCATCGTTATTTTACCCGATCGCCGTCGATAGTGTTAGGTTGGCACGCGACACTGCTGCGCGCGTCGTTGTTTCGCCGGCTGTTCGCGGTCTATGCAATTGCAGTACGTGAAGGAGGCACGTCCTCCAAGTAGTCGGTGCATTGCCTGTGTGAGTAGGCTCGGCAGGGTGAATCCACCTTGCACTAGAGCGTCTGTAGCACGCCAAACTTAACTGCTTCTGCTAAAGGCACGTCACGCCAGCTATTCTTTATAGGAACTCGTTGTCTCGCTAAGTTTATGATTGCATGCCCGGTCTCCAAACTGGATTTTGAGCACCTTCAAAGACGCTTCCATGAGGCAATAAATTGGTCAGTATTTGTACATCGCTACCGTCGGCTTTCATAATAAAAATGCCGCTACGATAATTTTCGCCTGATTTCCAAATTCGGGTAGAAGAAAAGGCGATCCACTTTCCATCAGGTGACCAATCAGGCTCAACATCCGCTCCCTCACTGTTTGTCAGATTTTTTTGGTTTGTGCCATCTGCCTGAACAGTGAAAATTTCGGTCAGGTGCGTATCGGTTGAGGGACTATCGAAGGCTCCAACTTTATAGCCGTAGAAAATAATTTGCTTGCCATTCGGAGACCAACGAGGGCCAAAATTGATCCCTCCTGTATTCGTTAACTGATGGAGATTTGTGCCATTAGCGTTCACGAGATAAATCTCACTGGTTTGGGTGCTGGCGACCACCTTCCCGCGCACGACGAACGCAATTTCTGAACTGTCAGGCGACCATGCTGGTTGAACTTCAGGATTGACATCAATATCGGACGTCAGTGTGCGCGATTGGCGAGTTGCAGGAGAGACGAGCATAAGGGTTCCTGATAGGTTGTCTGTTACATAAGCGATGGAATTCCCATCGGGCGACCAGGAAGGACTGCGTTTAGGGAGCGCATCATTGGTGATTTGCATTGAGTTACTTCCATCTCGTTCAGCTATAAAAATGTCCTGGCGTCCATTTTCACCCTTACTTCCAACTAATAACAATTGATTGCTGTCGGGTGACCATCCAGCTGTATAGCCATTCCAGTTGGGAATTGCAACAGGGGCTGTCTGATTATTTTCCAGGTCGATAATGAAAGCATCTGCAGTGGCAGATACAGGATACTGGCCCGGTTGAGATTTGTAGTACAGCAAATACTTTCCATTTGGAGACCAAGCGGGATGAACTTCATCGATGTCGGGCGTGCTCGTTAAACACGTTATCTCTGAATTCCCGGTTTTAATTACACATATATCATAATCCTTTGAAGCATAATTCTCATAGGCGATTTGGAACGCAGCGCCAAGTTGCTGACCGTGAACGAAACCGTAGTCGCTGATAAAGACAGTAAGGAATACCAAAATCCGAAGGAAGTAGCTCATTCTAAATTCCCTGTACTCGTCGGCAGTTACTTAGCTGCCGACGAGGCCTGCTATAGGGATCTACGCACCTTACAGTTTACCAGCCAAAGTACAACCTGCTCGTTGGTAATGTAGCCGAAATCGAGATGTTATCGGGAATTTTGTAGAATTGCCATATATCCCCCGTATAGCCTTGAAGCCTTGATAGCCTGCTACGGCATTGTTTCCGATCAGGGTCGCATCCTGAACCGTAGTAATACCGGTATTGTTATGAATGCCACCACCATTAAAACCTGCGGAATTCGTCATGATGTGTGAGCTTTTGATCGTGGTTTTCGCATCTGCATCCCAATAAAAAGACCCGGTTTCAAACCGGGTCTTTTTGTCTTACGGATTTTTTACGCCTGTTTCCAGCCCTGCCAATCGCGCGCCTTCCACGCCGAGTAGAGCGCGACTGAGCCGACCGTCGCCACGTTGAGGCTGGCGACGTTGCCGCGCATCGGCAGGCAGAAGAGCAGGTCGCAGGTGTCGCGCACCAGTCGGCGGATGCCTTCGCCTTCGCTGCCGAGTACCAGCCCGATTGCCATGTTGAGGTCGGTTTTGTCAATGGGCGCGATATTCGGCCCCATGTCGAGGCCGACCATCCAGACGTCCTGCTGTTTGAGGTCTTTCATCGCCTGCACGAGGTTCGTCACCTGCGCGACCTGCAAATGCTCGACTGCGCCGGATGAGGCGTTGACGACGGCGGGCGTGACCGAGACGTTGCGCCGCTCCTGCATGACGACGCCATGCACGCCTACCGCGTCGGCCACGCGCAGCAGCACGCCGACGTTCTGCGGGTCTTTGAGCAGGTCGAGCAGCAGCAGGAACGGCTTTTCGCCGCGCTGCTGCGCCAGACTGAGCATGTCCTCGACGTCGGCATAGGGATATGGCCCGACGCGCAGGGCGACGTTCTGGTGATTCGCGCCCCCGGCGATGTCGTCGATGATCCGGCGCGGGACGCGGCGCACGGCGACGTTTTTCTCCACCGCCGTGTTGAGGATTTCCGCGACCAGCCCTTTTTCGTCGGTCGTCTCGGTGACGAGCAGTTGTTCAGCCGGGCGGCGGCCTGCGCGCAGGCTTTCCATGACGGCCCAGTGACCGTAAATAAATTCCACGTTGGGTACTCACTTACTTTGGATCAGGTCGATGCAGCCTGAGTAGTATCCCCCGCCTTATCTTTCTCCCCTCGCCCTGAGGGAGAGGGGCGGGGGTGAGGGTATTCGCTACTCCGTTTTCCAGACCGTCCCGTCGGCGCGGTCTTCGAGGACAACCCCCATGCCCGCCAGCTCGTTGCGGATGCGGTCGCTTTCGGCGTAGTTTTTGTTCTGGCGGGCGTCGGCCCGCAGGCTGATGAGCAGCTCGATCAGCGCGGCTTCGCGCTCGGCACTGCCGCCTGCTGCCGCGTCGTCCGCCGCCGGGATGATGCCGAGGATTGTGCCGCCGAGCGACGTATAGGTGTCTTCAATCGCCTTGAGCACCTTCAGGCCAACGGCAGTTTCGCCGTTGAGCAGGCCGTTGACCTCGCGCGTCAGGTCTTGCAGGACGGCGATGGCCTGCGGCGTGTTGAAGTCGTCGTCCATGGCGGCGCTGAAATCGGCTCTGGCCCTGTCGAGCGTGGTGAAGAAGGCGCTGCCCGCGTCGCCTTCCGCCGCGCCATTCATGGTGAAGCGCGTCAGTCGGACGGCATTATGGAGCCGCTCCCAGCCGCGCGCCGCCGCCTGCATCGCCTCGTCGCTGTAATCGATAGGGTTGCTGTAATGCACCGACAGCATGAAGGTGCGGATGACTTCAGGCCGGTTTTCCTTGAGCGCGTCGTGGATGGTGATGAAGTTACCGAGGCTCTTGGACATCTTGATGCTGTCGACGGTCAGGCTGCCGACCAGCATCCAGTAGTTGGCGAACGGCGCGTCGTTGGTGCTTTCACTCTGGGCGATTTCGCATTCGTTGTGCGGGAAAATATTGTCGATGCCGCCGCCGTGAATGTCGAAGGTCGGGCCGAGATAGGCGCGCGACATGGCCGAGCATTCGATGTGCCAGCCGGGGAAGCCGACGCCCCACGGGCTGTCCCAGCGCAGGATATGCTCTGGCTCGGCTTTCTTCCACAGGGCGAAGTCGAGCGGGCTGCGCTTCTCGTCGCGGACGACTTCGCGCGTGCCGGATTCCTGCGCTTCGACGCGGCGATTCGACAGTTTGCCGTAGTCGGGGTCTTTGGTCACGTCGAAGTAGACGCTGCCGCCAGCCTCGTAAGCGAAGCCCTTTTCCAGCAGTTCCTCGATCATCGTGATCTGTTCGGGGATATGGCCGCTGGCGCGCGGGGAGATGTCAGGCCGCTGCACGCCGAGCGCGTCCATCGCGTCGAAGTAGCTGCGCGCATACATCTCGACGATCTGCATCGGGCGGGCCTGTGACTGGCGCGCTTTTTTGAGAATCCGATCCTCGCCGCTGTCGAGCAGATGACCGACGTCGGTCAGGTTCTGGACGTAGAGGACGTCGAGGCCGGTCGAGCGCAGATAGCGCACGACGACGTCGAAGGCGATGTAGGTTTTGGCGTGGCCGACGTGCGGGTGATCGTAGACCGTCGGGCCGCAGACGTACAGGCCGACGTGGCCGGGATTAATCGGCTGAAATTCCTGCTTTTCACGTCCGAGGACGTTGAAGATCTGCAACGGCATTCCGCCTCATTCCTCTTGTTCGCTGGATTGGAATTGAATAGGCTCCATTGTAGCCTATAACCAGTCGCGTTGAACACTCCGATGCTTACGGCGCGGTGTCAAGGCTGGCTGTATGATGGAACTGGCTGAAGCAGGATCGAAAGCTGAATGTTGAGGATTCCCGTATGACCGAACCGACCTATATCGCGCTGAACGAGGAACAGTGCTGGACGCTGTTCTACGGCGACGGCACGCAGTCGGAACGATGGCCGCTCGCGGTCGGGCGTCTGTTCGAGCCGGGGCCGGGCATCCGCGAGGCGGTCGAGGAGTTGGAAGCGTGGGCCACCGAGAACGGCTATGAGGTCGTGACGCCGCTGTTCGGCGGGGATGAGAACGTGCCGCTCGAAAACCTGATTGAGCCGGAAATCTACGATGAGGTCTTCGGTGGCGAGGCTGACGATGCGCAATAAGGGCGAGGCGGTCAGGCTGTCGTCGCCGCGTGCGGGACAGATCGCATTGATCGTGGTGATCGGCGTTGTGCTGGTTGGACTTATCGCCGCTTTCTGTCTGACGACGCTGGTTCCGGCGCGCGGTCTGCGCTTCGACTTTTACCCGCGCTGGCTCGGCGGTCAGGCGTTGTGGCGTGGCGAATCGCCTTACACCGATGCCGTCACGCGCCAGATTCAGGCGGATATGTTTGGCGGCGCAGTCACGGGCGATCAGCAGCGCTATGCTTACCCGGCTTACACGGCGGTCGTGCTGGCGCCGTTTCTGCTGCTGCCCGCGCCGGTTGCCATCAGTGTATGGATGGCGCTTCAGCTTGCCGCCGTCCTCGCTGTACCGCTGCTCTGGCTGGCGCTGCTCGACTGGAAGCCGCCTCCGCTCGGCGTGGCTGGCCTGCTCATCGGCCTGCTGGTCGGGTTTCGCTATCCGGTTAACCTGCTGATCATCGCGCAGTTCACCGGGACAATGCTGCTGCTGATCTCGCTGGCGGCGGCGCTGCTGCTGCATAACCGCGACGGTCTTGCCGGTGTTGTGCTGGCGCTGGCAACCATTCCGCCGACGGTAGCCGCGCCAGTGGCATTGGTCATCCTCGGCGGCTATGCGCTGCGTGGCCGCTGGCGCGGGCTGCTGACGTTCGGCGTGACTCTGCTCGTGCTCAGTCTGATCGCGGCGGCAAAAATCGGTTGGTGGCTGCCAGACTTTATCGATGGGCTGCGCCTGTATCCAGCTTATGCTCACCCAATCTGGCCGCCGTCACTGATCGCTTCCCCGATCCTGCGCGTGCTGCTGATCGCGGCGACGCTGCTCGCGCCCGGCTGGGCGACGTGGCGGCTCAGGATGGATTCATCCGTCCGGCAGATCGACTTCGTCGTGACGACGCTGATCGCCAGCCTGCTGCTGTTGCCGATTACCGGCAATTACTATCTGATCTTATTGATCCCGGCCATCATTGCCTGTCTGTGGCGGGCGTGTGGCCGATGGTGGATGCAGCTTATCGCCGCGCTGGCAATGGTCAGTCCGTGGCTATACTTTGCCGTTCGCGCTTCCGCGCCCGACGTGGATTTGCTGCTGCTGCCGTTCAGCGTCGGCGCGATCTGGCTGGCGCTGACGATCCCCGAATGGCTGCGGACACCGTGAAGCTGTCTGCCTCGATAACGCGGGCGGAATGGCGCGCCGTCGCCCTGATTGCGCTGCTGGTCATCGTCCTGACGACCGCGCCTTACCTCGTCGCTGCAGCACATCAGACTGCGGACTGGCGCTTCGGCGGCTTCCTCTATGGCGTCGAGGACGGCAATTCGTACCTCGGCAAAATGCGGCTCGGCGCGCGCGGTATCCGGGACTTTTACCTGTTCTACACACCGGAGCCGACGCAGGGCGCGCCGGGATTGTTCCTGCCCTACATCGCGCCGGGCTGGCTGGTCGGGCGCTTGATCGCGCCGACCGATCCAGCTTTGCCGTCTGCGCTGATGCTGGTGTATCACGCGCTGCGAATTGTCTGCGACGCGCTGCTGGTTTTCGTCCTCTACCGCTTCATCGCCGCCTTTATTCGGTCGCCGTCGCTGCGGCTGACGGCGCTGCTTCTGGCGCTGCTCGGCGGCGGACTCGGCTGGCTGCTGATCTTCACCGGGGCGCTGCCGCCGGAATTTTATCTGCCCGAAGGCTTCTCGTTTCTGATCCTGTTCGGGCTGCCGCATCTGGCGCTTGGACGGGCGGCGCTGCTCGGCGGCTTTTTGCTGCTGTTCGCCGCTCTCGACCGTCCGCGCTGGCTGCCCTACAGCGTCGGCGCGGGGGGAGTCTGGTGGGTCGTCGGCCTGGCGGTTCCGTTCTACTTCGCGGTGATCTACGCGGTGCTTGGCGCGTGGGGGCTGGCGCTCTGGATTCGGCGGCGACGGTTCCCGCTCGCTTTTGCGCTGCGCGGCGGGCTGGCGGCGCTGATTACCATGCCGCTGTGCCTGTACTACTTCGTCACGTTGTCGAGCAATCCGGCCTTCGCGGTCTGGTCGGCGCAGAATCAACTGGCGTCGCCGCCACCGCTCCATTATCTGCTGGCCTACGGTGTCCTGATAATTCCGGCGCTGTGGGGGAGTCGGCTGGCGTGGGCTGCCGGGAAACGCTCGACGCGCTTCGTCCTGCTGGTCGGCTGGGTGATCGCCGTGCCGCTGCTGGTCTATCTGCCGATCAACGTCCAGCGGCGGCTGGCGGAAGGCGTGATCGTCCCGCTGGCGATTCTGGCGGCGATGGGCCTGCGCGCGCTGCGTCCGCGCCGCCGCCCCCGCGCCCGAACCGCGCTGCTGATCGCCGCGTCGCTGAGCAGCGTCCTGCTGCTGGTCGGCGCGTTTACGGCGGCGACGCACCCCGCGCGACCGCTCTTTCAGCCGCGCGCCGAGCTGGCCGCCTTCGACTGGCTCAATCAGCACGCCGCGCCGGACGATGTGCTGCTGGCCGCCGCGCCGACCGGCAACGCGCTCCCGGCCTATACCAATCTGCGCCCGTTCATCGGCCACGGGCCGGAAACGCTCAACTGGCCTGAAAAGACGCGGCAGGTCGAGCGTTTCTATTCCGGCGCGATGCCCGCCGGCGAACGCGCTGCGCTCTACGCGCAGTTCAACATCCGTTACGTCTTCGACGGCCCGCTCGAACAGGCATTCGGCGCGTCGTCAGCGTGGGCCGACGGCCTGACGGCGCTCTACAACGCCGACGGCTACCGTATCTACTGCGTCCGCGACTGCGGATAAAAGAAGTAGCGAGCGCCGAGAAAAATAGAAAGTTGTGACCGCCTCCCCTCGCTGCTTACGTAGAGTGGTCGGGGGTGAGGGACGCCAGCTTATCGGGATTGAAGACCGTCCGCAGCGCTATAATGACGCCACCCGCGATCTCGAACGTCATCAGCGCGATCAACTGGTCATCGCGCCAGCCAAGCAGCGAAATCTGCCCGTTGATCTCGGTGATCTCCGGGCGCAGGTCTGGCGGTAAATTCCTGAGGCCGCCGTGGACAACCTTCGCCACCTTCGCGCGGCTATGCACCGGGTGGCGCGCCGCTGCCGCTTTGCCGCCGCCGTCCGAGTAAAGCACGGCATCCTCGGCCAGCATCTGCGCCATGCCATCGACGTCGCCGTTCTGTACGGCCTGTATGAAGCCTTCGACCAGCCGCGCCTGCTCGCCTGACAGCGGCTCGAAGCGCGGTCGGCGCTCGACAATGTACTGCTGCGCCCGGCGGTAATGCTGGCGACAGTTGGCCTCGCTCTTGTCGACAATCTTCGCAATTTCGGCATAACTGTAGTCGAAGACTTCGCGCAGCAGAAAGATCGCCCGCTCGACTGGCGACAGGCTTTCGAGCAGCACCAGAAAGGCCATCGAGATCGTCTCGCGCTGGCCGACGATGGCGCTCGGCGATGGCCCGGTGCGAACCGGCTCCGGCAGCCATGTGCCGATATACTGCTCGCGTTTCGCCCGCGCCGACTTGAGCTGGTCGAGGCACAGCCGCGTGACGATGGTTGTCAGGTAGGCTTTGGGCGAATCGACCTGATCGGACGGGATGCCCTGAAAGCGCAGATAGGCTTCCTGCACGATGTCCTCGGCTTCCATGGCGCTGCCGAGCATTCGGTAGGCAATCGAGAACAGCAGCGGACGATAGCCCTCAAAAACGTCAGATCTAGAGTTCATCAGCTACCCTGAAACTGATCGGCGAGGCGCTCGATACGCCCCGCCAGGGGTTGACGAGTCAAGTTTACCACGACTGCGATGCGGCTCGAATCGGCGACTGTGTCGATTTCGGATGGTGCGTGTAGATCATCCAGTGTTCGTGACGAATCTGCCAGACGGTGGATCGGCAGATCAGTTCCTTGAAGCGCGCGGCCAGCCAGCCCGTGAAGATTCTTTTCTTCGGCTGGTCATCAGCATCGACGAACTGGATCAGGCCATCACGCCGACCGAGACTGATACAGCGGAAGGAGTAGGCAAAATCGTAGGGGCGATGAGCCTTGCCGCGCAGGCGCGCCGCCAGATCGTCGGCGGCGTAAGCCCCCATCGGCAGAGCGGTCGCGCAGGCCATGCGGATCGGCGCTTCGACTGCGCCCGTCAAATCGGCTGCGTCGCCGACGACGGCGATTTCGGGATGCGACACCGAGCGCAGATGCGAATCAACCAGCGCCTGCCCGCCGTCGTTGACCGTCAGGCCAGCCTCGCGGGCCAGTGATGGCACGGTGAACGGCCCGGCCCACAGGCACAGGTCGAACGTCATTGCGCCGTTGTCTGTCTGAAGCGTATGAGCCGTGACGGATTTTACGCGCGTCTGGTCGATGATCTTGATGCCGAGCCGCGCGAACACCTGCCGGACGTGCGCCGCTCCGGCCTCGGATAGCTCGGAGCCGAAACGGTCACAGGTCACAAGCGTCACTTTCAGGGTGGGATCGCTTTCGGCCATTTCGGTGGCGCTCTCGATGCCGGTCAGCCCGCCGCCGACGACCACAAGCTGCCCGCTGCGGGCAGCAACTTCTGGCATCCGGGCGCGAAGCTGCATCGAAGTCGATTCGGCCCCGACGGGCAGAGTGTAATCAGCTACGCCTGCGACGCGCGTCGTATCGGGCAAGCTGCCGAGCGCGTAAATCAGGTGGTCGTAGTGAATAGCGCGCAGGCCATCGGCGGTCTTGATCGTGACAGCGCGCTCACTGGTCTGAAGGGCGGTCGCCCAGCCGTGGACGAACGTTACGCCCGTTTTCGCCAGAATGTCACGGAAAGGGTATGCCCGAAGATTCTGATGCGCGACGAGTTGGTGCAGCCGAATGCGCTCGACGAAGTGATCTGCGCCATTGACGAGCGTGATTGCTACCTGCTGTCCGCGTGTCTGGTAAGCCAATCGGCGCGCGGCCATCAGCCCGCTGTAGCCACCGCCGAGAATGACGATCTGTGTCTTTGTCATGAGTGTTCTCCTCTGTTCAGTCATCAACTGACATAAAAGGAGACGATTGGCGCGGGCGGTTTGTGACTCTTGCCCGACATTTCACAGCGACCGCTTTGTGCGGATGGTGCTGGAGTGTTTAGAACTTCAGGGTTACAATCGGCCTGTATCGCTGCTTACAAACATGAGGGTTCAATGCGCACGGATAAGCATAAACGGCTTGTAATCCCCGGCCCGGTCGAAGTCCGGCCAGAGATTCTCGATGCTCAGGCGCAGTGGATGATCGGCCATCGCTCCACCGCCTTCGCCGAATTGTTCAGTCGCCTGGAAGAGAAGCTCAGGCAGGCTTTCCTGACGAAAAATCGCGTCTTCATTCAGGGGTCGTCGGGGACGGGCCTGTGGGAAGGCGCATCACGCAACTGCATCCGCGACGACCGGAAAGCGCTGCATCTGGTCGGCGGCGCGTTCAGCGACCGTTGGGCTGAGATCAGCAAGGCCAACGGCAAGCAGGTCGATGTCCTCGCGGTTGACTGGGGCAGGGCGCACACGCCAGAGCAGGTCGCCGAAGCGCTCAGGAAGCAGACTTACGACGCCGTCTGCATCGTCCACAACGAAACCAGCACCGGCGTGACCAACCCGGTCAGGGAGATCGCCGAAGTCATTCGTCCCTACGAGGATACCCTGATTCTGGTCGACAGCGTCAGCGGCCTGCTTGGCGCGGAGCTGCGTACCGATGATTGGGGCCTCGACCTGGTGCTGACCTCGTCGCAGAAGGCGTTCGCGCTGCCGCCCGGCCTGGCCTTCGCCAGCATCAGCGACCGCGTGCTCGAACGCGCCAAACAGATTCCCTATCGCGGCTACTACTTCGACTTCATTGAGATCGACGCCAGCCTGCAAAAGAACAACACGCCGTCGACGCCGCCGGTTTCGCTGATGTACGCCGCCGACGCGCAGATGGACGACGTGCTGGCCGAGGGGCTGGACAAGCGCTGGGCGCGTCACCTGCAAATGCGCGATATGTGTACCTCGTGGGCCGAGCAGCGCGCCTTCGGCGTGTTCGCGGAAAAAGGCTACTGGTCGCCGACCGTGACCGCCGTCGCCAATGGTCGCAGCATCAACGTCGATGACATGGCGAAGTTTATGAGCGGCAAGGGCTTCAGCATGGACAAAGGCTACGGCAGGATCAAGGGCAAGACCTTCCGTATCGCTCACATGGGCGACATGCAGCCGACCGAGCTTGAAGAAATTCTCGGCGGCCTCGACGAGTTCATCGGCGCGTAAACTCGCCCTCACCCCGGCCTCTGGTGATGGCTCGCCCGCCCTGCCGGTCGAGATGCCGCTGCCCGGCACGAGCGCAGTCATAACCACTTCGTCTGCCGGAGGGCGAGCTTTGAAAGCTATTCCGTGGGTGTCTACACTCGTTTCGGTAGATAATTCCGCACTACAAGACTCCGGCGCGCGACCCGCGCCGGAAACTTTGTCAGGAGCTTAACGACCATGACCTTTCACGTTCTGATCCCCGATAACGTCCACCCGTCTGCGCTTGAAGTTTTCAAGGGCGCGCCGAACATCCGCGTGACTGCGCCCGGCCAGATGACGCGCGCCGAGACGCTGGCGGCGCTGGCCGACGCCGATGCGCTCATTATCCGCAGCGCGACGAAAGCGGACGCCGAACTGATCGCCGCCGCGCCGAAACTCAAACTGATCGCCCGCGCCGGTGTCGGCGTCGATAATGTTGATCTGGCGGCGGCTACACCGCGCGGGATCGTCGTCATGAACACGCCCGCTGGCAACACCATCGCCACGGCGGAACATGCCTTCGCCCTGATGCTGACGCTGGCCCGGCACATCCCCGACGCCGAAATTTCGATGCGCGCGGGCAAGTGGGATCGCAAGTCGTTCATGGGAACTGAGCTGCGCGGCAAGACGCTCGGCGTGGTCGGTTTTGGTCGCATCGGTCGCGCTGTCGCCAAACGCGCGCAGGCGTTCGAGATGACCGTCATTACCTGTGATCCTTACGTGCCGACGACCGTTGCCGATCAGACCGGCGTCCGGCTGGTGACGCTGGAAGAACTGTTCCGAGAAGCCGACTTCATCACTCTGCACAGCGTCATCACCGCCGAAACCAGCGGCCTGATTAACCGCGACAGCCTCGCCATGATGAAAAAGGGCGTGCGGATTATTAACGCCGCTCGTGGCGCGCTGATTATCGAAGCTGATCTGGCCGAGGCGATCAAGAGTGGACACGTCGCGGGCGCGGCGCTCGACGTTTACGCCAGCGAGCCGCCGTCGCCTGATAATCCGCTCGTCGGCCTGCCGGGGGTCGTCCACACTCCGCATCTCGCCGCCAGCACCGATGAGGCGCAGGTGGCGGTTGCCGTCGAGGCCGCCGAACTGGTTGTCGCCGCGCTGACTCGCAACGAGTACAACAACGTCGTCAATCCCGAAGCGCTGGAAATCAACAAACACTAGAGCCGAGAGCCGAGAAAAAGAAAAGCGTTTAAGGCCACCTGTCAGGTTCCTGAGATAGAAAGCCGCCGATACATAACTGTGTCGGCGGCTTTCTATTTTGATTAGCGTCGCCAGCGGCTTAAAGCCACTGGCGTCGAAGGAAAACTGGCTGAACGTCGGCTGAAGCCGAGCTGGGACAGTTACAACGGCGAAAGTTGACGCTTGCTCAATAGTCTGTCAGCCTCGTCTCGGTTCTCGGTTCTCGGTTCTCGGTTCTCGGTTCTCGGTTCTCATCACTATTCCCTACAGCACGTCCATCGGATCGACGTCGATGAACCAGCCTTTGGGAATTTCGACGTTGACCAGCGCGGCGGTCGGGTTCGGCCCGCGCAGCAGCAGATGCCAGCGGTAGAAGCGGTTGACCTTCTGGAAGAAGCACGGCGCAGGGCCGATTAGCTCGGTCCCGGTCAGCCGAAGCTGGTCGATGCGCTCGCGTAAAAATTCGGCGGCGCGTTCGGCTTCAGCCCGCGCTCTCGGCTCGCTGTCAGAGCGGAAAATCACGCGCACCAACCGCCGGAAGGGCGGATAGCCGATCTCGCGGCGGTAGGCGATCTCACGAGCATAAAAGGCGGCGTAATCGTGGCGCGAGGCCGCGTCGATAGCGTAATGCTCCGGCTGATAGGTTTGCAGCACGACCTGTCCGCCGCGCAGCCCACGCCCGGCGCGCCCCGCCACCTGAGTCAGCAGTTGGAATGTTCGCTCTCCGGCGCGGAAGTCAGGCAGAGCGACGCCCATATCGGCGCTGACGACGCCGACCAGCGTGACCATCGGCAGGTCGAGTCCTTTGGCGACCATCTGCGTGCCGATCAGGATGTCGGCGCGGCGGTCGATGAAGCGCTGCATGATCGCGGCGTGCGCGTCAGGCGAGGCGGCGGTGTCGGCGTCCCAGCGGACAATACGGGCTTTCGGATACATGATCTGGAGCGCCTGCTCAACCTGCTGCGTCCCCGCGCCGAAAAACTTGATGCGCGTCGAGTGGCAGCGCGGGCAGACGCGCGGTTCGGGCGCTTCGTAGCCGCAGCGATGGCAGCGCAGCGCCTGTCCGTGGCGGTGATAGGTCAGCGGCGACTCGCAGCGCGGGCAGGACTCGACGTAGCCGCAGTCGCGGCAGAAAACGTAGGTCGCATGGCCGCGCCGGTTGATGAACAGAATCGCCTGTTCGCGTCGGTCGAGCGTTTCGTTGAGGGCGGACTGCAATTTGCGGCTGAAGATGCTGGTGTTGCCCGACTTCAACTCGCGGCGCATATCGACGATCTGTACCGGCGGCAGCTCGATCATCGGCGCGTCGTCGTCGCTGTCGCGGATGGCCTGTTCCTGCGCGCGCGCGCGATGCCCCATGACGCGGTTAGGCATTTCCAGCAGTTGAATTTCGCCCTGTTTGGCCCGGTACATCACTTCGACGTCGGGCGTGGCGCTGCCGACGATCAGCACGCCGTGGTTGCGGCGCATCATTTCCTCGGCGACCTGCCGGGTGTGATAGTACGGCGGCGGCAGGCCGATGCCGGACTCCGACTGCTTATAGCTGTGGTCATGCTCCTCGTCGATGACGATCAGGCCGACGTCGGGCAGCGGCGTGAACAGCGCCGAGCGCGCGCCGACGATCACCTGCACCTGACCGTCGCGGGCGCGCCGCCAGGTGTCGAAGCGCTCGCCGATGCTCAGGCCGCTGTGGACGATGGCGACTCGCCGTCCGAAGCGCGCCGCCACCCGCCGGACGGTCTGGGTAGTCAGCGCGATTTCCGGCACGAGGAAGATCGCGTCCCGCCCGTGGCCGAGCGTCCGCTCGATGGCGCGCAGGTAAATTTCGGTCTTGCCGCTGCCCGTCACGCCGTGGAGCAGGAAGATCGTATTACGAGCGGGGGCTTTGACCTCACCCCCCGACCCCCTCTCCGCAAGCAGAGAGGGGGAGGCTGAGGTAGTTTGCGCCGTTGTTGGGGCTTTGACCTCACCCCCCGACCCCCTCTCCGCAAGCAGAGAGGGGGAGTCAGGAGACATGCTCGCCTTGATTTGGGCGATTACCTCGTCAAGGGAGCTAAAGATAATCGAATTGGGGAAACGTAAAACGCGCAGACCTAGCGCTTCGAGAAACGCCTGACGTGCAGCATCTTCATCAGGGGTGTAATCGTGAATTTCCCCGTCGACTTCAATCACCAATTTTAATTCAGCACAGTAAAAATCGACGATGAAGCGATCAATTGGGTGCTGACGTCTGAAGGAATAACCCCTGGCGCGGAACTGCCTTAAGGAACCCCAGAGCGCATTTTCAGCGGGTGTCGGCTCTCGGCGCATTTGTCGGGCAAGCGGCTTTATTTTCTCCCAAACTTTTTTTGACGTGCGCCATTTGCCACCATCAATAGGGGTTAACTCACCCTCTCGGACGAGTGGCTGGCCGAAACTATCGACAGCCACCGCCTCGATTTGCTCCCCCTCTCTGCTTGCGGAGAGGGGGCCGGGGGGTGAGGTCGGCGCAAACGGGGACGTCGCCTTCGCCTGCTCGTCAATCGCCAGCGAGAGCGCCAGCCACGCCCCGCGCTGCTCCGGCGTCAGCGATGGCGGCGTGGCCGCGACGTAGCCGCGATCCGCCAGCGAGTCGCGCCAGGCCGATTTCTCGCCGAGCACGACCAGCCCTTCGGCGTCCAGCCGCTTGAGGTCGGCGGCGCTGACATTGGCCTGATCGCAGACTGCGCTGACATCGACCGGCCCATCGGCGGCGGCCAGCAGCGACAGAATCCGTTTTGGCTTCGCCACCTTGCGAAATTCGAGCAGTCGCTCGCCGACCGTTGACGCCGCAATTGTCAGCGAAACCGTGCCGTCCTCGGCCACAGCGACCAGCCCAAGCGCGGCCAGTCGGTCAATCGTGGGCCGATTCTTGCTCGTCGCCAGATACTCGCCATTGAACTGCGCGATCAGCTCCAGCACGTCCGCCGAGCGCGACGGTCGGGCGAGATTCCGCAGCGCGCCGTCGATGCCCTGCGCGGTGATGGCGAGCGAGGCAGTCTGGAAGGTTTGCGCCCGGACTCTGGGCGGCGTCAGGATGCGCTCGCGTTCGAGGACGTTGGCCTTGACCAGCGCCTCAACGGCGGCCTTCCACGGCTTGCCGGGCAGAGCCACGCTCATCTGCTGGCCGCGCAGCGGGCCGCGCCGCCTGAGCAGGGCGATCACCGCCGCTTCCACGTCATCAATGCCATTGCTTTCCGGGTCAGTCAGCGTAATCAGCACATCGCGCTCGCCGGTCAGGCCGGGCGGCAGCAGCAGCCACAGACAGAGGCCAATCGGCGATAGATAGGTTGCGCTGATCCATTGGCCCAGCGAAATCTGCGCGGGCGTCAGCGCGGGACGTGGATCGAGCCGCGCCTGAATCAGCTTGGTTTGCGGGACGCTGGTTTCGGCCTTCAGCTCGACGACGATCCCGTGCTGCAAGCCCGGCCCGAACGGAACCTGCACCAGATGCCCCGGCTGAAGCCGCCTTTCCAGATCGGGCGGAACACGGTAATCGTACAGGCTGTCGACCGGCGCGTTGATGGCGACTTGTGCGTACATGGTCTTTATTTTAGCACAAATGTGCTACTCTGTCGATTCGGGCAGCGGCGGCGGTACGCTGATATAGCTCAGGCAGAGGCCAGCGATGCCGCTGAGAAAGGTCACGCCAGCCCACATGTGGACGTCCCAGAACAGGCCGGTCGTGGCGACCAGCCCCGCCAGCGCGCCGCCGAACACGAGGATCGGCAGAAGGAAGGCGAACACCCGCAGCGCGCCGCGCCGCTGCGCCGAAGGCCGCAGCCAGGCCAGCAGCCCATCGCCGATCAGCGCGGCAACCGGCGTCACCGCGAACATGATGATATAGCGCTCATTTTCGGGCAGATAGAGACAGGTCATCAGCAGCGCGTTGCCGAACACCAGCAGGGTCACGCTGCCGAACGGCAGTTTCCAGCGCCGGAGCAGGAAGAGCAGCGAGCCGACGATCAATGCAGCGGGGAAAAGGACGAAGGCGATCCCGGTCACATCGTAGACAAACTCGAAACCGAACGGCTCGTAAGTCAGATAGCTGCCGAAGGTGAACAGATTGGCGTAGGCGGTAAAAAAGGTGAAGATCGACAGCGCGACTCCCATCGACATCAGCGCCGGGAGCAGGCCGTGCCAGCCCGCAGGCGTCTCGGCATTCGGGCGTGACCAGGCCGCGCGCAGCGGGCCGAAGACGATCAAGACTCCTGCCGTGGCGAGCAGCAGATGCGGTGGACTGAGCAGAGCGCTGATCGAGTCTTCGACGCCGAAGAGCGTATGCCAGGCGAAATCGACGCCGCCTGCTGCGAAGAAGGCGACGACGCCGACCAGCGAGAGCAGGTAGCCGCGCGGCAGCGCCTTGCTCCAGACGTGGCCGCGCCCGACGCTGCGGTATTGAGTGACGATCAGGATCACGCCGACGACCGCCATGCTGGCGTAAAGCAGGAAGTGCCATGGCGTGAAGAACGTCTCATCTGCGCCGTTGTGGTTGTGCGCCCAGCCATCGACGTACAGGCCGATAATCATGGTCAGGCAGAAAAAGGCGATGGTGAAATCAAAGCGCAGGCCGCCGCGCGGATAATCGGTGATTTTGCCGTCCGCTCGTGTTGTGGGGACGGCTGGCAGCGGATGTTCTGCCGTGGTCATGGGGAAACGATCCTCTGAGGTGTCGATGCGCTGATTATACGAGCTTCGCCGTCCGAAGTCGCGGGCTGAGATTCGGCAAACAAAAAGCGCGTTCGTGGCTGATCGCGCTTTTGGCGTGGAGAGGGAGCCTACGCCTGCCCGTGAGAGGCGTTGACGGGGACTGCGGCGAGCGCCATGCATTCGCCGACCGGCATTCGGATCCAGAAGATGGAGCCGCCTTCGTCTGGCGCGATGAACCCGACATCACCGTTTTGCAGGGTAATCAGGTGTTTGACGATCCACAGGCCCATGCCGGTGCTGGCTTCCCCGCCGGTGGGCCGCGTACTGAGCTTGCCGCCCTGTGTGAACAGCCTGTGCTGTTCTGAGGCGGGAATGCCCTGACCTTCATTGCTGACGTAAACCGTCACGCGGCCTTCGACGTTTTCAGCCCACAGGCGCACGTGCGAGTCTGCCGGGCCGTACTTGATGGCGTTGCTGACGAGATTGCCGAGCGACTGATGGAAGCGGGCGACGTCGGCGTAGATGACTTCTTCGCCCACCTGTACGTCAAGCGAGATATTCTTGCGCAGCGCGTTAGCCTGATGTTCGGCCAGCAGGTCATGGATGACGGGCATCAACTGGACGCAGTCGATGTGCATATCGAGCGCGCCAGTTTGCATGGCTGCCGTATCGAGAAAATCCTGAATGACCGTCTGCATGGTGTCGATGGACGCATCGGAAGCGTCGAGCAGGCTGCCGCCGTCCTCGATTGCGCCGATGCCTTCGCGCAGCAGCATGTTGACCATCCGCAGGTTCATCAGCGGGCCTTTGAGGTCGTGCGAGGCCATCCGCAGCAGGCGCATCTTGGTTTCCTGAACTTCCTGAAGCTCGGCAATCGTCTGCTTGCGCTCGTCCTGCAAGCGCTTGAGGGCCACCTGCGTCTGAATGCGCGCGCGCGTCACATCGGTGTCGATAGGTTTGGTGATGTAGTCGCTGGCCCCGGCTTGCAGGCCGCGCGAAATATCCTGTGCTTCCGAGAGCGCTGAGATCAAGACAACCGGGATGTCAGCAGTTTCCGGGTTACTGCGAATGCGCCGCAGCGTCTCCAGCCCGTCCATCTGCGGCATCATGACGTCGAGCAGCACCAGATCGAACGAGTCCTGCGCCAGCAGGTCAAGGGCGTCCTGTCCGCTCGATACGCTCGTCGTGCGGTAACGGTTGTGCAGTAAACGCTCCAGCAGCGCGAGGTTAAAGCGCTCGTCGTCAACCAGCAGGACCATCGGCAGGTCGGTGTTATTCACTGGGTCGTTCCTCTTTCACGAAGCGGACTGCGGGATGGGGGACTGCGCTTCGTTTACGCTCTCGCTTTACGCTCCTATTATCTAACAGATGTGACCGGAACAGGACATAAGCGTACCGAATTTTTCATTAATTTTATCCAGAAACGTGAGCGGTTGGTGAGGGTAAATGCTTACTTAAGATTCGCTCAATGCGGCGTTCGCGGATGCTCTTTTTCGCGCAGTGCGGTAGCAATTCAGTAGCGTCGCGCCAGCCTCGTTCCTATAATCCGTCACGAGGGGCTTCGATCAGACGGGCCTGAATGTGTCCATCATTCGCTTTTGGCGGCAGCTCCCTGCTGCGAGCCTGTCAGGCGGAACTGTGAGCCGAGCAATGAGAACCGAGAAAAGGCAGGCGCGCTGTGGCTGACTCTAAACCGTTTTTTCGTCTGTTCCCGGCGCTGTGCTTCGCCCTGCTCCTGCCTGTTTTGAGCGTCCGCGTCTCTCAGGCGCAGTCGCCATTTTTGAGCGCGCCGCTGAGCGCGCCGATTCTGGCGGCGACGACGGCAGCCCGCGATAGCATCCGGCTCATCAGCATCGCCGACGGCCAGACACGGACGCTTAAATTCGGCAGCGGCGAGCATACCGTCTGGGACTTCTCGCCGGATGGCTGCCGCGTCCTCTACACGCTGCGCGATGGGCGCGCGCCGGCGCGGCTCTACAGCGCGCGGCTCGACGGCAGCGACTCCCGGTCGCTGGTCAACTACGGCGACCTGTCCGCTGACCAGTGGGGCGTGTGGGAGCCGCAGTGGTCGCCCGATGGCAGCAGGATCGCCTTCACGATGCGGCGCGACTCGCCCTCGCTGAACAAGACCGGCACTCAAGGCGACGACCCGCGTGATTACCGGATCGCCTGGGTTCCGTCGAGCGGCGGCGCGCCGACTTTTTACACCGTCTCTGGCGATGAGCGCAGCCCGCGCTGGAGTCCTGATGGCCGCTGGTTGGCCTACATCGCTTACGAGCGGCGCGTCCCCGGCGCGACGACTTCCGCGACGGCGGAACCGACGCGCGAGCCGCCCCCCGGCGCAACAGCGCAAATCCTGCCGACCGTGCGTGAAGCTGACCTGTGGGTAGTCGGCGCGGACGCTGAGAAGAAATATCGGCTGACTTACTTCGCCACCGGCACGATGAGCGATCCGCGCTGGAGTCCCGATGGGACGCTGATTGGCTTCGTTTATTCGCCGACCGCCAGCAATGACCAGTTCTGGATGATCGCCAACAAGTCGGGCGCGATCCCGACGCAGTTGAGTTCGCAGCCCGTGCTGGCGCTCGACCTGACCTGGTTCCCTGATAGCTCGGCGATGCTGGCCTCAGCGCGCGACATGCACAACGCGCCGGAGAATCGACTGTGGCGGATTCCGCTGGTCGGCAGCGCCGACACCGATGCAGTCGAGTATGAGGCTGACCCGGCCCTGAGCGCGCAGGATTTTCCCCGCTTCAGCGCCGACGGTCAGTGGCTGGCGCTGCGGAGCGCGTTCAATCTGGCGCTGGTCAGCACCACCGACCGGACATGGACGCTGCTCGACGAGGATCAGATCGGCAGCACGCCGCCAGTCTGGAGTCCGGCGGGCTTCAAGGGGGAAGATCAGTGCAGCGCTCAATAACCCACATGGTCTGCTGATCGCGGCGCGATGGGCGTATCCGCCAGCCCCCTCTGCTCCCTCACCCCCGACCCCTGGTTAGGCCCGCTCGCCCTGCGGGTCGAGATGCCGCT
>CAZZAO010000008.1:0-35919 GCA_964652205.1 uncultured Anaerolineaceae bacterium
CGCCAGCGAGAAGGCCAGGCCGCCCAGGCCCAGGCCGGCAATCAGGCCGCTGACGTTGTAACCCCACAATTGAACGAGGATGATGACGAGGAGCGCAATCAGGATGAACTGCAAGCCAGTTCGCAGAAACGGCAGAAGCTGCGCCTCGACGGCCAGCCGCGTCACCGCGTACAACCGACTCCGAGACGACATAATCAGGCTGAGGAGCTGGTAAACGCCGATGAACAGCGCCAGAATGACGAACATCTGCGACAGCCGATTCACAAAGATCGTCGCATCGCCGCCGGTCAGCAGGATGCGCGCGGCGACATCGATTGCCAGCGCGATCAGCAGCAGGCGCACCGGCACAACGACAACGTTGTACAGCGTCTGGTCGGATGGGCGATGGGTCAGCCGGGACAAGCCTGACGTCAGCAGGCGTGCCAGCAGGCGGCGAAGCAGGAAGATGCTGCTGACGGCCAGCAGCGCCAGCACAATGCGGATGGGGATGTCAGAAATTCCGGGTGGCAGCAATTGCGACAACATGGCTCCTCGGACGATTTCTCTACGGCGATGACAGGACTATCTTGCCAGAAGCGGGCGTACACCGCAACCATGATTGAAATATTGATCGGACGTGGTCTGGTATAATAAGCGCTGCGAAAGAGTCACCGCAGGACGAACTATGCTTCGCACCACACTATTGATGCTTATCGGTCTGCTGTTGATCGGCGGCGCGGCGGTCGACGCGCAGGACGACGAACTCAGCGCGACGATCTACCAGACGGTCAATGTCCGCAGCGGCCCCGGCGCAACTTACGAGATCGTCGAGCAGGTATCCGAAGGCGCGGTCGTCACCGTCAATGGCCGCGAAGGTGATGAGAGCAACTGGCTGCGCGTCACCCTGTCCGACGGCCAGAGCGGCTGGGTTCCGGCCTACGTGTCGATCTAGCAAGCCAACCCATCAGAACAAGCCATCGTCGGCGATACACCGCCCACTGCCGATGTTAGCGCCGACGTTTCGGTCAAGGCGTTTGGCCGCGTCAACGTCCGCAGCGGCCCCGGCATCACCTTCCCGATAGTCTCACAGCTCGACGTCGATGATACGGCGCAGGTCAAGGCGCGCTCGAATGTCGGCAACGACTGGCTGTTGATCGAAAATGACGCCTTAAGCGGCTGGATCGCCTATTTCACGGTCACAGTCACGGGCAACGCCTCGGCGCTGCCGATCCGCGTGCCGGACTCCAGCGGTCAGATACTCGTCCCGCCTTCGGTGCTGATCGAGACGCGCTTCAACACGCGCCTGCATACTGAAACCGCGCTCGATTCGGACGTCATCGGCATCATCACCTTCGACAGCGAAGTGACGCCGCTGGCGAAAAGCGCCGACGATGCATGGCTCTACATCGCCTACGAGCAGCTTACCGGCTGGGCTTTCAGTGATCTGTTTGTCATTTCCGATGAGCAGTTGGCGACTATCCCGGTCTACGTCGAAGGCGTCGATTATATTGTCGGCGACGCCGGGTCGATGGCCGTCATCCCGACTGCCGAGGTCACGCCGGGTCGGCTGCTCACGCCGGAAGTCACCGCCACTGCCAGGGCAATCGCGTCTTAATCCACCTGAGGTTCTGGAAAGGTCATGGGATGTCGTAGGGGCGCGGCTTTGCGCGCCAGTGACGACAGGTAGCAAGGGTGTCATCCCTATAAGTTCCTCGTGACCCTTTGATGACTGAACAAAAATTTAGACGCGATTGCCCTGCCGCCACTGCCGAAGTCCCCTGACAGCTTTCGTAATTGTTGGCATAATAGACGACTCCGACTAAACTCGTAGCAAATAGCTATGTAGCAACGAGCGGAGACGAGTCGATGAAATACGATGCACTGGTGATTGGCGCGGGGCAGGCGGGCATTCCGCTGGCGGTCGCGCTGGCGGGCGACGGTCAGAAAGTGGCGCTGGCAGAGGGCGCAGAAATCGGCGGCTCGTGCGTGAATTTCGGCTGTACGCCGAGCAAGACCATCGTCGCCAGCGCCCGCGCGGCCTACCTGGCGCGGCGCAGTGAAGATTTCGGCATCATCACCGGCGAAGTCAAAGTCGATTTCGCCAGGGTAATTGAGCGCTGGCATAAAATCGTCGCCGATTCGCGCCAGAGCAGCACCGACCAGTTGAATCAGGCGGGTGTAGCCCTGCTGCGCGACTACGCCACTTTTATCGACGAGCATCACCTCACTGTTGGCAAAGAGACGGTCGAAGCCGACCGTATTTACCTCGACACCGGCTCGCGCCCGCACTCACCGAGGATTCCCGGCCTCGATACGGTCAACGCGCTCAACTACAAGACATTTCTCGACCTGAAGGAACTGCCCCACCACCTCATCATCATCGGCGGCGGTTACATCGGCTGCGAGTACGCGCAGGCCTACCGGCGCTTTGGCAGCGCCGTCACCGTGCTCGAACAGGGCGATCAGATTCTCTCTCGTGAGGACGAGGATATTGCCGATGAGATCCATGAAGTGATGGAGACGGACGGCGTGCGGGTCGTCTTGCAAGTCAAAATCACGAATATAGCGCAGCATGGCAAGCAGATCAGGCTGAGCGTCGACCATCACGGGACGACCGAAGTAGTCGAAGGGACGCATCTGCTGGTCGCCACCGGGCGCAAGCCGAACTCCGACCAGCTTGGCCTCGACAAAATCGGCGTCAAAATCGACAACAGAGGCTATATCCAGACCGACGAATATCTGCAAACCAGCGTCCCACATATCTGGGCGATGGGGGACGTCAATGGCCGGGGCGCGTTCACGCATACCGCTCACAACGACTATGAAATCGTCTGGGATCACTATAAAGGCGGGAAGCGTAAGGTGACGGATCGAATCGAAATTTACGGCGTCTTCATCGACCCGCCGCTCGGTCGTGTCGGCCTGACCGAGAATGACGTGCGTAAGTCCGGCCAGAAGGCGCTGATCGCCACCATGCCGATGTCCGACGTCTCACGCGCTGTCGAGCGTGACGAAACGAAGGGCTTCGTCAAGGTACTGGTCGATGCCAGGTCGAAGCAGTTTCTCGGCGCGGCCATGATCGGCCTCAATGGTGACGAGTTGATCCACATCTTCGCCGACCTGATGTACGCCAGAGCGCCCTACACCGTCGTTCAGAATGCAGTCCACGCCCATCCAACTGTGGCCGAGCTGCTGCCCACGCTGATGCACAAACTGCATCCGATGGGTTAGAATATTCAGGAAGCAGGGAGCGTGACGATCATGAAACGCTGTCTCTTCACTGGCCTGACACGTTTGTATCGCCATCATCGACAGTGATGCCCATTGCGGAATAACCAGAACATCCTTCCATGACCTCGCAGCGAATCGTCGTCAAAGTCGGCACCAGCACGCTCACCAACGGCAGCATCCGGCTCAACCGCCAGCGGATGCTGGCCTTCGTCGAGCAGATCGCCGCTCTGCACCAGCAGGGGCATGAAATCGTCGTCGTCTCATCAGGCGCAATGGCCGCCGGACGCGAGCGGCTCGGCTACCCGGAAGTCGGGCGCTCGATGCCCGCCAAGCAGATGTTCAGCGCCGTCGGCCAGAGCCGCCTGATGCAGATTTACAGCGAACTGTTCGACATCTTCGAGCTGATCGTCGGTCAGGTACTGCTGACGCGCGAAGACCTCGGCCACCGCACCCGCTATCTCAACGCCCGTGACACGCTGACCGCGCTGCTCGACAGCCGCATTATCCCGATCATCAACGAGAACGACACCACCGCCACGCACGAAATCCGCGTCGGCGACAACGATAACCTGTCGGCGCTGGTCGCTACGCTGATCGAGGCCGACCTGCTGGTGCTGCTGACCGATCAGCCGGGGCTGTTCACGGCTGACCCGCGCCACAATGCCGACGCGCAGTTGATCTCGCAGGTCACGCATATCGACAAGAACACCTACGCGCTGGCGGGCGACGCCGGATCATCAGTCGGCACGGGCGGCATGGTGACGAAGATTCAGGCAGCACAGCTCGCCAGTCGCGGCGGCGTGCCGACCGTGATTGCCGGCGGCAAGGACCCGGACGCGCTGGCGAAGATCGTCGCCGGTGAGTCAGTCGGCACACGCTTCGAGCCAGTTATCACGCGCATGGAAAGCCGCAAGCGCTGGCTGCTGACCGAAAAGCCGCGCGGCTCAGTGATGGTCGACGCGGGCGCGCTCCGCAAGCTGATGACCGGCGGCGCGAGCCTGCTCCCGGTCGGCATGACCGCTGTCGCCAAACGCTTTGAGCGCGGCTCGGCGGTGTCGATCCTGAAGCCCGACGGCTCGGAGTTTGCTCATGGCATCAGCAGCTACGACAGCGACGACTTGCAGCGGCTGTGCGGCGTCAAGTCCGACCGAATCAGCGAGATTCTAGGGTATAGTTATGGCGACGCGGTGATTCACCGTAACAATCTGGTGCTGCTGACCTGATATGAAGGCAGCAGAAAAACGAGCGTGATGCATCACGCCCCTGCGAGTAGTCCGTATCAATCTGAAACCTTACAGCGGGCGCGAAAAATCGCGCCGCCTACAAAAACATAAACTCTCCTCCCCTCGCCCTGAGGGAGAGGGGGCGGGGTGAGGGCATGACAAGATGGTCAACTTAACCGAGATGGGCCAGCGCGCCCGCGAAGCATCCCGCTTTCTCGCGCGGGCCTCGACCAGCGAAAAGAACGCCATTCTGCTGGCGATGGCCGACGCGCTCGACGCCAATGCCGAGACGATTCTTGCCGCCAACCGCATCGACCTCGACGCTGGACGCGCCAGCGGCCTGAGCGAGGCGCTGCTCGACCGGCTCGACTTGCAAAAGCGGCTGGCAGGCGTGGCTGAGGACGTGCGCCATGTCGCCGCCCTGCCCGACCCGGTCGGCGAAACGTTCGACGCGCGGATTCTCGACAACGGGCTGAAAGTCTCGCGCCGCCGGACGCCCATCGGCGTGCTTGGCGTGATCTACGAAGCGCGGCCCAACGTCACCGTCGATGTGGCGTCGCTGGCGCTCAAGTCCGGCAACGCCGTCATTCTGCGCGGCGGCAAGGAAACCTATAACAGCAACATGGCCGTCGTGAAAGTGCTTCAGGATGCGATTATCGCCGGGGGCCTGCCCGCCGATGCCGTCCAGTACATCGAAAGCACCGACCGCCAGTACATCCTTGAGCTGCTCAAGCTGTACCGCTACATCGACCTGATTATTCCACGCGGCGGTGCGGCGCTGCACACCTTCTGCCGCGAGAACAGCACCATCCCGGTCATTACGGGCGGCCTCGGCATCTGCCATCTGTATGTCGATACGACCGCCGATTTCGACAGCGCGCTCGACGTGATCTACAACGCCAAAGTCCAGCGGCCTTCGGTCTGCAATTCGCTCGATACCGTGCTGGTCAATCAGGCGGTCGCGGCGGAATTCCTGCCGCGGGTCGTCGAGCAGTTGAGTCCGGCTGGCGTCCATTTTCGCGCCGAGCCGCGCGCCCTGTCGGTCATCAATGGGGCGAACCACGGGCAGGTCGAAGCGGCAGGCCCGGACGACTTCGACACCGAGTGGATGGCGCTGATCCTCGGCCTGAAAGTGGTCGATACGCTTGATGAGGCGATGGATCACATCCGCGTGCACAGCACGCAGCACTCCGACGGCATCCTGACCCAGACACCCGCTCACGCCGAGCGCTTCCTCGATGAAGTCGATTCAGCGGCGGTGTTCGTCAACGCCAGCACGCGCTTCAACGACGGCAGCGCGCTCGGCCTCGGCGCGGAAATCGCCGTCAGCACGCAGAAGCTCCACGCGCGCGGGCCGATGGCGCTTGAGGAACTGACGACCTACAAATGGATCGTCATCGGCGAAGGCCACATCAGGCCGGATTAAAGCTTTCCCTCACCCCGAATGCCTCTCCCGGCAGGGGCGGGGAAATCATGCGTGGGGACATCCCCCGCGCGTTTTCCGTCTAAAGACAGGTTCATGGCAAAAACGCTGATTGTTCTCAATCCCCACGCGGGCGGGGGACGCGCCGGACACGTCTGGCCGACGCTCGAACCGCTGCTGCGCGACCGGCTCGGCGAGCTGGTCGTCGCGGTCACGCAGCGCCCCGACGAGGTCGCGCCGCAGATCGACGCCGCCTACGCCGATGGCATCCCGCGCGTGATCTCGGTCGGCGGCGACGGCACGAATCACGCGCTCATCAACGCGCTGGCCGATCTAAACGCGCGCCAACCCGGCGCATCGATGGTCTATGGCAGCCTGCCGATGGGGACAGGCCGCGACTGGGCGCGGGGCGCGGGCATCCCGATGGGCAATCTCAAGGCCGTCGTCAACTGGATCACGTCAGCTCAACCGCGCCCGACCGATGTTGGCCTGCTGACGTTTGATGGACGGCAGGAATACTTCCTCAACATCGCCAGCGCGGGCATGGGCGGCGAAGTGGCTGCGCGGGTCAATCGCTCGGCGACGCGCCGACCGTGGACATTCCTGACCGCGACCATAGCGACGCTGCTCCACTATCAGCCGCGCGGGCTGACCATTACGCTCGATGGCGCGCCGTGGTTCGATGGCCCGGCCTACTTTGCCGCCATCGCCAACGGGACGACCTTCGGCCACGGCATGAAAATCGCGCCCAGAGCCGACATCCACGATGGCCGGTTCGACGTGGTTGTGCTGGAGAACGCCTCGAAGCTGCATGTGCTGATGGCGCTGCGCCGGGTCTACGATGGCAGCCACCTGACCCAGCCGGAAATCCACTACGCCCGCGCCGCCGAAGTCGGCATCACGTCCAGCGGCGCGCCAATCAGCCTTGAGCTGGACGGCGAAGTTGCGGCAGGGCGGACGCTGGCCTTTCAGGTGCGGCCTGCCGCGCTTCAGCTACTGACCTAATCTACAATCGCGTCAGCCGAGCAATCAGCGACGGCGGCGCAGAAGTCGCCACAGCAGCCGCCACCCAATCAGCCTGAGGATAAATTTGAGGATCAATGTCTGCCCCTCTTACGCCATCTGACGATTTGAACAGCGAACACTCCAAGAATCATCGCCGACTCAGGGCGCTCAGGCTTTCGCTGCCGGGACGATGTAGCCGCGCTCAATGTTGGCCTGAATGATTTCCTGCACCAGCGCGCCGAGCGTCACCGAAATCGCCCCGATGGGCGCATCGCGGCGCTCGATCTGCGCCTGCGTCACGCCGTTGTCGCGCCATGTCCCGCCGTGGGCATTGTGATTCATCAGCGTCGGCTGCAAGCGATCCATAGCGTTGGCGAAGCGCGACTCCGGCGTTTCCATCGCCTCGAACTCGCGCCAGAACGCCAGCAGCTCCGCCGCCTGATCGTCCGGCAGCAGCGCGAACAACCGCGCCGCCGCCCGCTGCTCGCGTTCGTCTTTGTCGAGATAGCCCTGCACATCGTAGGCGAAGGTGTCCCCGGCGTCGATCTCGA
Source organism: uncultured Anaerolineaceae bacterium (assembly GCA_964652205.1). Classification (GTDB taxonomy): domain Bacteria; phylum Chloroflexota; class Anaerolineae; order Aggregatilineales; family Phototrophicaceae; genus ZC4RG36. The sequence goes on from CAZZAO010000008.1 coordinate 7,413, forward strand.
TGATGTCATGGATCAGCACCAGCTTGACCGCTCGCGCCGCATCGACCGGCTCTCCGGCGTACTCGGCCAGCAGCAGCGTCATCACCGCCAGATGCCACGAATGCTCGGCGCTGTTCTCGCGGCGCGATTCATCGGTCAGCGGCGTCCGTCGCAGGATGGTCTTGAGCTTGTCAATCTCGACGATAAAAGCGATCTGCCGCGCGAGTCGGTCAGTCTGCATGGTAGGATGTCCCTGAAGCTGCTCAACGAGCGAAATCATACCCTGTTACCCTATCGAAATCGAACTCATTCTTCATCGCGCTCCGGCCTGACGTCGCCGCCGCGCTTGATGATACTCTCGCCGAAGCGATCCCGTAATTCGTCGAGCGTCGATTGCAGCCTGCGATCTTCGGCCTTTGCGGGCGCGTCGAACAGGCCAAGCTGGCGGCGCGTCTCTTCCAGCCCGCTCACGCCGACGCCGATCAGCCGGACGTGGCGGCCACGAATCCACGTCTTGTTGAACAGGTCGAGCGCGGCGTCGAAAATCTCGTCGTCCTGATCGACCGGCTGCGCGAAGCTGACCTGCCGCGTCAGCGTCGTGAAGTCCGACCAGCGCAGCTTGAGCCTGACGGTGCTGCCGACCAGCCCCGACCGGCGCAGTCGCCAGCCGACGCCGTCGGCCAGCTCGCGCAGCGTCTGGCGCAGCAGCGCGGCGTCGGCTATGTCGCGCTCGTAGGTCGTCTCACGGCTGATCGACTTCGACTCGCGCTCGGTTTCAATCGGTCGGTCGTCGATGCCACGCGCGTGCTGCCAGAGATCGACGCCCGACTTGCCAAACAGGCGGCTGAGTTCGGCTTCCGAACGCCGCGCGACATCGCCAATCGTCTGGATGCCCATCTGCTGCAAGCGCTCGGCGGTTTTCGGCCCGACTCCCCACAGTTCGCGGATCGGCAGCGGGGCCAGAAACGCCGCCTCACCGCCCGGCGCGATCACTTTGATGGCATTCGGCGCGTGGTCGCCGCGCCCGGCTTCGGCTTTGCCGATATTGTTGGCGATCTTGGCGACCAGCTTATTGCTCGCCACGCCGAGCGAACAAGGCAGCTCAAGCTCGCGGTTGATGGTCGCCTGAAGCGCCTGCGCCAGCGCTAATCCCGCCTGCGGATGGCCGGTCACGTCCATGAACGCCTCGTCGATACTGATCTGCTCGACCAGCGGCGTGACGGCATTGAGCCGCGCCATGACTTCGCGCGAGGCCGGGCCGTAGGCTTTGAAGTTGGTCGGCACAATGATGAGGTCAGGGCAGCGACGGAGAGCCTGCATCATCGGCATGGCGGAGTGGATGCCGAACTGGCGGGCCGCATAGGAACACGACGACACCACGCCCCGGCTCTCCGGTCGCCCGCCGACGGCGAACGCCTTGCCGCGCAGGGACGGATTGGCGCGCTCCTCGACGGCGCAGAAGAAGGCGTCGAGGTCGATATGCAGAATCACGCGCGGTTTGGGGGATGGCGGCGCAGTCATCGAAGTTTCTCTATAAGCTAGCTCGTATGTGCTAATAGCATAACCCACCCTCGCGTTGTTGTGTAAATAGATTGCGCTTTTAAGACCCTGCCTATTCCATTGTCTGTAATGGGCGCGTTATCCTTTTAGAGATGAATACGGCGCGTTCCGCGTCGCCGATACGCGCGTCACACTCGATGTCTTCATCGCCGCTTATCAACAGGGAAGCAGCCCGGAACAAATTCATGAGGGCTTTCCGACACTCAAATTAGCCGATATTTATGCGGTCGTCACCTATTATCTGAATAATCAGGACGAAGTCGAAACCTATCTGCGCCAGCGCGACGAGGAGTCCGAGCGCATCCACCGAGAAATTGCCGCCAGACGACCGGACATCTTCGATTTACGGGCAAAGCTGCTGGAACGTACCTCTAAAGTCGAGTGACGGATGCGTTTTCTCGCCGACGAAAAGTATCTCGACTGTTTTTCAGGCGTTGAACTGCTGCTGATACCAGGCCCAGGTGGCGGCGAGGCCGACGGCAATCGGCGTCTGCGGGTTGAAGTCGAGCAACTGGCGCGCGCGGGTGTTGTCGCAGTAGGTGATCGGCGGCTCAGTTTTCGGCGTCGACACAGACTGCGTGATCGCCTGTTTGCCGATCAGGTCTTCGTAAATCGAGATGAACTTCGTCAGCGGAATCGGCGCGCCAAAGCCGAGGTTCATGACCTCGTAGCCGAGCGGACGTTTGAGCGCCGCCGCCACGCCGGAGACGATGTCATCGACATAGGTCCAGTCGCGCTGAATGCTGCCGCCGTCGAAAACTCTGATTGTCTCGCCTTTAAGGATGGCGTCAATCGTCCTGAGCGGCATCATGTCGGGGCGACCATGCGGCCCGTAGACGTTGAAAAAGCGGACACAACTGACGTTCAGCCCGTAGAGATGATGATAGCTGTAGCCGTACAGCTCGGCGGCGCGTTTGCTGGCCGGATAGGGCGCGAGTGGACGGTCGGCGCTGTCGGTTTCGACGAACGGCAGGCGCGTCGTCTCGCCGTAGACCGACGAGGTCGAGCCGAGCACGAACACGCTCACGCCCTGCCTGCGCGCTGCGTCCATCAGGATGACGCTGCCGGTCGTATTGACGTCGGCGTACAGGCGGCCCTGCTCCGCCGACGAGCGCACGCCCGCCATCGCCGCCAGATGCGCCACCGCGCCGACATCGTGCTGACTGTAAAGCTGGCTGACCAGCGCCTCATCGCGGATGTCGCCTTCGATCACTGTCAGGTCGCCTTCGAGCGCCCGCAGCGCCTCGACGTTGCTGCGCTTGATGGCTGGATCATAGTAGTCATTAAAGTTGTCGAGGACAACGACCGCTTCGCCCGCCTCGATCAAACGCGCGGCCAACCGGCTGCCGATGAAGCCCGCGCCGCCCGTAATCAAGGTCGAAGTCATTTATCCACTCGCGGGTACTGGCCGGTGCTGGTAGCGCGAACCGCGCGCATCGAACCCGTTCCGGTCGTTCTGGCATCAGCGGCCCTGGCCTTCGCCATCCGCCCGCGCAGCTCGACCAGATAAATCAGCAGGCCGAGGACGATCATCCCGAAGACGATGATGGCTGCGCCGACCGCCGAAAAGGCAAGCTGCGCGCCCTGCCCCTGCGGCAAAGCGGCCATCAGGCCCGCCAGCCCGGACGCTGGCGCGGCCTGCGTCGGCGCGAGCGAAAGCCGCTGCGCGCCGTACTTAACGACCGCAGGAACTCCAGTCGCGCTGACCGTTAAGGTAAACTGGTCGGGAGTCGTCGCTTTGAATTCAGCGCCGGTAATGGCAAGGGTATACTGCCCGGCAGGAAGCTGCTGGAAGCCAACCAGCCCTCGCGCCGCATTGGGTGAGCCATCGAGTAAAGCGCTGGCAATCACGATGTGGTCGGCATTGAGCAGGTCAACGCCAATCCCTTTGGTCAGCAGCGGCTCGTTTGGTTCCTGAGTGCCGTTGCCATTGCGGTCTTCAAACGCCTGCACCCACAGTTGGCCGCCGGTCTGCGCCTGTGCCGCGCCGAACAGCGCCAGAGTCAGGATGAGGGCGATGATCGATTTTCGCATGATCCTGTCTCCCTAGCGCCGACGCAGAGCCAGACTTGCGCCCGCGCCGACCAGCAGCACCACGCCCGCGATGCCGAAAACAATCAGCCCGGCGTTATCCATCAGCGGGTTGGCGGGCGGCGCAGCCTGCTGTACCGAGGTCGTCTGCGAGACGTTCTGCGGCAGGTTGTTATCCGGCGGCGGAGCGACCAGCGCCGTCACGCCCTGCGCCGCGCCGAAGATCACATCAATACGCACGCCGGGATTAACGCGAACGTGATACTGATTGGATGTCGTCAGACCGTAGCCATTGGGCGCGGTCGCCGAAACGAGGTAATCGCCGACCGCCAGCTTATCGACGCAGTGCGGTTCAGATGCGCCGTCAGTCGTGTAGATCGTCGGCGTATCCGTCCCGGCCTGAAAGGCGATTTCGCCGCCTTGAAGCAGCCCTTCACCGTTTTCCTGAATGCGATTCTGGTTGACGTCCTCGAACATCAGGACGCAGATCGTGCCGCTCAAATCTGCCGGATTGACCGCCGGAAGCACGTTGCCGGACGCCACCGAGATGACCGGCGCGGTCGGCGCAGGCGTCGGCGAAGCGACTGGCTCGGCACTATCGGCATCTGGCTCGTCGCCCGACGGCGTCGACGCGGACGCAACCGACTGGCCGCCGGTATCGGCAGGCTGGCTGGCCTGCGGCGCGGCGGTCGCTTCATCCGGTGAACCTGAGTCGCCAGTGGACGGCGCTCTGGTGGAGTCGGCTGCGCCGGTCGCTTCCGAGGTCGAGTCGCCGCCCGATTGGGACGGCGGCTTGACCAGCAGCTTCTGGCCGATCTGGATGATGCGCGGATCGGTAATGTTGTTCAGGTCGAGGATGTCCTGACGCCGAACGCCATAGGCCACAGCGATACTGTCGAGCGTATCGCCCGGTTGGACGGTGTGGACAACCGAGCCATCTTCCTGCGTCGGCTGGGCCGAAACGAACGGCGCGAACGGCGGCGAGGTCGGTTCGGCGTTGGGCGAACTGCCCCCCGCGCCGCCGTTGGTCAGCGAGGCATCGTCGAAATAGACCTTGTTCAGGTCAGTCGGCGTGTTCTGCGAGGCGAACAGGAAAACCGTCACGGTGTCAGCAGTCGCTGTCCCATCGACCGTGATTTCGCCCCAGGTATCATTCGGCTGGCTGTTGCCCGACCAGATGATGTCGCTGTCCTGCGGATTAGTTCCGCCGTTCGGGTCGATGCCGATTTTTACGTAGGCTCCAGAGTCGCTGCTGCCGCTGCATTTCTGGGCGTCTTTCGCCAGCTTGCAGGCGTGCAGCCAGGCGTAGGCGCTGGCGTGGAGTTTAGCCCCTTTGGACGTGCTGACCTGCTGATAAGCCGCGATGGTGAAGGTCGCGTAGCCCTTATTGATGTTGAGCGCGTGCGCGCCGGAATGCGGGTTGGGGTCAGGGCCGTTGTGGGGGAAAGACACCGGCTGAAGGTTCATCCAGACTTCGGTACGCGGCGAGTCGGCATACCAGAGCTGCCAGGCGACCGGCGCGGTGAAGTCGCCGCGACCACGGCCCGAATAGGGGCCTTCCATACCGCCGTCCTGAAGCAGATTACCGTCATCGTCGGCGCGAATGGGCATCACGACGGCGAGGAGACACAGACACAGCAGAACCCAGAGGCTCGCTCGTTGTTTCAAATTGATGTACTCCACATCTCGCAAACTGCCGCGCGATCCGCGCCTGCGCCGAGCGGCAGCAGGCAGCAGAAATCCCCGCGAGCGTGTGTCGGATTATAGCATTGAGGGTAGGCGTGTCAACGGCAGCGAAAACGACGCCTGACCTACGCTGTGCCTAGAGCGCCTTGTTTGAGATGATGTAGCCCGCCGTCGCGGGATTGGTCGCCAGAGGAATATCGTAGACGTTACAGATTCGCAGCAGGGTGTTGATGTCAGGGTCATGCGGGTGCTTGCCAAGCGGGTCGATGAAGAAAAAGACCGCCGCAATTCTGCCTTCCGCCACCAGCGCGGCAATCTGCGCGTCGCCGCCGAGCGGGCCGGAGAGCATCAGCGTGACGTCGAGTCCGGTTTTGGCGCGCACCATACTGCCGGTCGTACCAGTCGCTATCAGGTGATAGCGCGCCAGCACATCCTTATACTCAATCGCAAAAGCGACGAAATCGGCCTTCTTGCCATCGTGCGAGATCAGCGCCAGTGTTTTCTTTTCTTCCGCCATCACAGCCCTTTATCTCAATCAAGTTCCGCTAAAAGTCGGGGTTTCATCTCTCATTCGCCCTTCACCCTGAGAGGGCTTCTGGAAAGGGTGAAGCCGGGAGTAAAGATCTTCGTTCTAGGCGCTGCGCACCCGATGAATAATCGACGGGATCGACGGCAGCGAGCGCCACGGCTGATGATAGATGCGGTTCAGGCGGTCATTGAGCATGACAGCTTCACGATAGTGGCCTTCAAGCTGCGACAGGGTCGCTTCCCACGATTTCGATTCGACCATCCGGCGGGCATTGAACGCCATCCGCCGCCGGAGCGCGCCGTCATCGCGCAGCGTCCGCGCGGCCTGCGCGAACGCTTCCGGGTCGTCAGGGCAAAGGTAGCCGTTGACGCCGTCTTCGACCAGATCGGTGATGCCGCCCTCATTGATGATGACGGCGGGCAGCCCGGACGCATGAGCTTCCTGCACCACCTGACCGAAGGTTTCGCGCACGCCGGTAAACATAAAGACGTCGGCGGCAGCGTAGGCGTCGGCCAGCGCGTCGCCGAACAGGTAGCCGGTGAAATGGGTCTTCGTCCCGTCGAACAGGGTTTCCAGCTCCCCGCGCATCGCGCCGTCGCCGATGATCGTCAGCGCCACGCCGGGAGTCCGCGCGACTTCGAGCAGCAGATCAACGCGCTTCTCGTTCGCCAGCCGACCGACATAGATGGATAACAGCGAGTCGGGATCGCGGCCATTGAGCAGCTTCGCCCGCGCCGCATCCGAGCGCCGCGCCGGGTTGAAGCGCCGGTTATCGACGCCGCGCCCCCAGCATCGCAGCCGGTGATAGCCCCAGCCGCGGAGCTGCGCCATCGTGTAGTTCGACGGAACCAGCGTCAGATGCGAGCCATTATGAACGAAGCGCAGCCAGTCACGCGCTAACTGGGTGAGCAGGCCGAGACCATAGTCACCGGCATAGCCGGGGAGATCGGTCTGATAGTTAGCGACGACCGGAATCCCGCGCTGCCGCCCGAGGATCATGCCGTTGGCGCTCAGGAGCACCGGGCTGAAGAGGTGAATCAGGTCAGGCTTGAAGGCGTCGAGATGGCTGGCAATCACCGGGTTGGGCAGCGCCAGCCGGGTTTCCGGCGCGACCGGGATGCCGAGCGACGGCAGCGGCACGACACGGCTGCCAGAAATCGAAGTCGGCGAGGTATCTGGCGCAAAGACGATCACCTCACGCCCGGTCTGCTGGAGATAACGGAGCGTCAGGTAGGCCGTCTTGGTCACGCCATCGACCTTCGGCAGAAAAGCTTCGGTGAAAATGGCAACCCGGCGAACCGGGGCCAGCGTGATGGCAGTATCGGGCGGGTTGAGAGCCGCTTCACTGCCGAAGAGGCGTTCTGCTTCCGCTGAATCGATGCGACTGAGAGCGTCCAGTAGACGGTGAGAGGCCATGATGTTCCTTCAGCGGCAGTTATTTCCTGCGCCAGCGCCTGTCGCCAGTCCGCCGCCGTATGACTGCGAAAGCGTGCCTGCTCTGATTCGAGGCCGTCCGGCATCGAGGGGCCGACGACCGGGATGATTGACTGCTTCAAGACGCGCCCGACTCGTCCGTTGTTCCCCGGCGTGAACGCGCCCGCAGGGATAGCTTCGACCGCATCTATTTCTGACTCAATAAACACCTCTGAACGGCGAAAGTCACGCCGCTGCGAACGGTCAGCAACAGCAGTCCGTCAGCCCGGCGACCTGCACAGGCTCGCGCCTCGTACTACAGTACGGGTTTCACGACATTCGAGTAGCAAAATCAGCCAGAGGCGGCGAAAGTTCGTCTTTTGCCGGACAGAGGTCAACAAGCGCTCACTGCATTGAGAACATAACAAAAGTCGCTTGACTTCACGGATCAAAACTGTGTCATAATAACGTTTGAATCTCTACACCAAAAATTATCCCTGAGGTACGGATTATGGACGCCGACTCCTCGCCCGCCGAAGCGCGGTTCATTTCCCTCCGCTGGCGCATCCTGCTGCCGGTCTTTACCGTCGCGCTGGTCGCCACCATGATCGTCGTCTACGCCACGACCTCGGCAGCGCCCGCGCCGTCCACGAGCGCGGCTGGCCTGAGCGCCGATGCGCGGCTGGCCTTCATCCGCCTGCTGATGTCGGCGCTGTCCTCGGTCGTCGTCATCGTCATCTTCCTCGGCGCGAACTGGCTCGTCGGTCAGATCGAGCAGATGACCGCCGTGATCGAGGCGCTGACGGCGGGCAGCCGTGAAGCCCGTACCGGCAGAGCCGCCACCGACGAACTAGGGGCGCTCGGCGCGGCTATCGACCGCTACGCCGACCGGGTGCAGGAACAGCACGACTCACTGCGGCACACACTCCGCCGCCAGCGCCGCGAAGTCGCGCATCTGACGGCGGTGCTGGAAGCGCTGCCCGATGGCGTGGTCGTGCAAGACCTCGATGGCCGCGTGGTGCTGATGAACGACACCGCCCGCGACCTGCTCGGCGCGGAAGAGGGCGTGACCGATGCCCGGCTCAAATATCTGACCGCACTCTCGACTGGCTCGGTCGGGCCGGCGCTGGCTCCGGGCGTCTACACGCTCGGCGATCCACGCCGGGTTGAGCGCGGCGGCAAAGTCCTGAGCGCGCAGGCCGCCGTCGTCCTGTCGCTGGCGAATAAGCGCGTCGGCACGGTCATCATCCTGCGCGACATCACGACCGAAGTTCAGCGCGAGCAGGCCCGCGAGCGGCTGATGGGCAAGCTGGCAGAGGACATTCACGCGCCGATGGCCGACCTGAGCCGCGTCACCATGCCTGCCGGACGCCCCGGCCTGAACGCTTTCTCGCGCGAAATGGCCCGCCACGCCGTCGCGCTGCAAAAGCTGATCGTCGAGATGCGCGAACTGAACGCCGATTTCGACCGTAACCGTTTCACCCGCGAGCAGCGGGCGCTCCCGCTCGATGAAATTGTCGCCGCCGTCGCCAATGAATGGCGCTCGTCGGCGCACGCGGCAGGGCTAACGCTCGATGTCGTCATCCGCCAGCCCAATATGCATGTCCTCGGCGACGAGCGCCGTCTGCGCTGGGCGCTCGGCAACCTGATCGATAACGCCATCAAGTACACGCCGTCTGGCGGCACGCTGACACTTGAAGCGCGCGGCGAACGCGGCGGCAAGGCACGGCTGCGGGTAGTCGATACCGGAGTCGGGATTGCGGCCAATGAACTGCCGCACGTTTTCGCCCGCTACTATCGCGGCACGCCGCGCGGGGCGAATGACGAACTGCTTCAGGTTCCCGGAACCGGACAGGGGCTGACTATCGCGCGCGAGATCGTCGAAGCCATCGGCGGCAGCGTCAGCATCAAGAGCGACGTCGGCATCGGAACGACGGTCGCTTTCACCCTGCCGCTGACTTCGGCAGCCAGCCTGTCGCTGGCGCGCCAGCCGGTCGAAGTCGAAACAGCCGATGACGACGAGGAAATCGAAGTGCCGCTCAACCCGCGCGCCGACACGCCGCCAGCGCATCCATCCACCAATGGCAGCGGGCATAAGAAATAGAGCCGAGAGCCGAGAGCCGAGAGCCGAGAGCCGAGAGCCGAGAGCAGGCTAAATTTATCTTAACCGGGTGTCAAGTAGAGCAAAAGAAAAAGACCAGAACGTTTCCGTCTGGTCTTTTTCTTTACTCGGCCTTGCTGTTTAGTTGTGCAGAGTCAGCAGGTAGGCGATCAGGTCTTTGATCTGCTGATCGCTGAACAGCGTGCCGAAGACCTGCGGCATCAGGTTCTCCGGGTACGGCGGATCGCCCTTCACCACGTAAGCCTGCGGATCGACAATCGAGGTGTGCAGGTACTCGACGACGCCCTGACCGGCATCCTTGAACGGGCCGTCAACGCTGACATCGAACAGACCGGGGCCAATGATGCGGGTCTTGCCCTCATCGACCGAATGACAGGTGGCGCAGGCGAAGCCGGTCGATGGCTGCAAGGCGTTGAAAAGCGTCTTGCCCGCTTCCGCATCGCCAGCCTTGAGGGCAGCAGCAATCGCGGCAGCATCCCCGCCACCGGCAGAGGCTTCGGCAGTCGCGGCAGCAGTCGCCTCAACGGTCACTTCAGCGGTCGCGGTCGGCGGAACCGTCGGCGGGATGGCTGTCTCGGTGGGAACCGTCGTAGCCGTCGGCGGAATGGGAGAGGGCGTATCGGTTGGCGGCGTGGTCGGCGTCAGCGTCGGCGCGATGGCCGTTTGATGGTCGGACGTAGCCGCGATGGCAACGCGCGTCGCCTGAGCGTCAGCGGCCCATTCCGGCGTTGCGGCGGTTCCGCAGGCAGCAATCACGAGCGTCAGAATCGACGCGCCAAGCAACAGATAAACGAACTTGCGGGTCATGAAGTCGCACCCCTTACTACAGGCATTGTGAACGGTTGAACAAGGCCGTAGTATAGCGACGACTCGGCGCAGTGGCAATGTCCATCTTTATGTTTCAGGCCAGACCAACTCGCCGCGCCCGCATTGAGCGGGCGCTCGCCGGGCTGCTTACCCGCGCGAGCGCTCCATCTGGACGGCCATCAGGATCGCCAGCAGCAGGCGCGTCTCGTCTTCGGCGGTCAGCGCGGCATCATCCCGGTCGATAATGAAGGTACTCTCGAAGAAAGCCGCTTCCTTCTTCAGATGGAGAATCGGCGCGTCGTCACCGACACGATGGACGGTATAGGTCGGGTTGAAGAAGTAGCCTGTGAACATGCCCAGAAACGGAATTTCACCGACAACTGCGTCGATCACCTTGACCCACGGGTTGTCCTCGGTCATGTAGTGCGTCGGCTCGCTGCCGCCGGGCGCGTAAATCTCGTAGTAGGCTTTCCAGATCGAACGCATCCCGCGATGCTTGATCGACCCCAATTCGCGGCCCGTCATGTCGCGGAAGAAGTAGCGCGCCGAAAAGTCGATGACGCGGTCGGCCTTGATCTCGTAGAGCTGCTGATCCTGCTGCTCATTGTTGAAGACTTTGACATGCTCCTTAAACGCCAGCGCTTTCTGCTGAACGTAGAGCAGGTTCGCTCCGGTCGCGTCAACCACTTTGATCCGAGGCGCGAGCGCAATCAGTTTGAAATTCAGCTTGAGCGGATAAGCGATTGCCATTGGACTTGTCCTTACCTTAATGTTCATAACCTGTCTAGATTGTATAGTATGTGTGTGGGTGGCGCACAACCGCCTGAAGGCGGAGATCAAACAGGGACGAATGGGCCATCCAACGTCTGAATCTGGCTATCTTCCGGTCGTTTTCGCGTAAGAACGCCCTGTGCTATACTGCCCATTATGACGGATTATGACCTGACGGCATGGATTGAGACGGCGCGGCGGCGCGGCTGGAGCGACGCGCTCAGTCTGATGCTCGACGTGATCGAGCCGCTGGGGCCGTTCGGCGCGCAGGTATTGTGGGTCATTCAGCCCGCGTCCAGCTTGTTCGGAGCGCGCTCCGGCATTGGCGCGCTGGCCGAAGCACTGGAACAGCCGGGCGGCATCGACCGCCTGCGACAGCAGCTCGAAGCCGACCCACCGGCAGCGCTTTAAGGCCGAGCAGCCGTCCATTTCGTCCGCTTTTCACCGAACATCGTTTCGTCGAGCGTAAAAGCGCGTTCGCTGCGGCAGGGGGTTTGCCCCTCATCCTTTTCAGAGGCCGGGGCCAGTGGGGGAAACTGTGGACAGTACCACCCAGTTTGTCAGCATCGCCATTCTGGTGCTTGTTCTCGCCACCAATCTGATCCTAACCCAGATCACGCGGCGGCGGCGCAAGCCGGTCGTGCTGCGCGACATTTCCGGCTATGACTCGATTCCGCTGCTGGTCGGCGAGGCGATTGAAGCCGACCGCCCGGTTCATGCTTCGTTCGGCAGCACGGCGCTCGGCGGAGCCAGCACCATCCTCTCGGCAGCCAGCGCCGAATTGGCCTACCGGGTCGCACAGCGCGCCGCCACCGGCCCTGTCCCGCCGATCATCACGATGAGCGACAGCACGATTTTACCGCTGGCGCAGGACACGCTGCGCCGCGCCTACGAAAGCCGCGACCGGCTCGACCGTTACCCGGCGAGCAGCCTTCACTGGTATCCGGCAGGCGGCCATTCGCTGGCCTTCGCCGCCGCGCTGACGTCCGACATGGGCAGCGAGCGCGTCGCCGGGAGCGTGCTGGCGGGCATTTATGGCACCGAACTCGCGCTGATCCTCGACGCCGCCAACCGGCGCGACCAGACGACGATTGCGACCAGCACCGCGCTCGAAGGGCAGGCCGTCGCCTATGCCCTGTCCGAACACCCGCTGATCGGCGAGGAAGTCTTTGTCGCCGGAGCCTATCTCGGCGGGGAACCGAATCAGGTTGCCGTCGTGACGACTATCGACTTTCTACGCGGCCTGCTGATCGTGTTCATTCTCATCCCGACCATCGACGCGCTGACTCACGGCGCGCTGGCGGCGGCACTCGCGCGCGTTCTGGGGAGTCGTTAAGCCATGCGCCGCCTGCTCGCGCTGCTCTCATCGACGATTGTGATCGGGTTCGGCCTGATTACCCTGCTCGGCCTGCTGGTGGGCCGCGACCTCGGCTTTCTCTCGTCGATTGTCGGCGCGTTCCACGCCCGCGACCTGACCAACCTGTTCCTGCAACTGGTGATGGTCACAGCGGCGATCACGATCTTCATCGGCCTGCTCAACCTGTTCGCCGTCCATCTGGGCCGCGCGTTACGCGGTCGGCGCGGCGGCTTTTACAGCCTTGTCACCGTCCTGAGCGCGGCGCTCGTCATCGGCCTGACGATGGCCGAGCGGACGCAGATCATCAGGACGCCTGCGGGCCAGCTTGCGCCGACGGCGCTGCTGCTCGAAACGGTCGCAGTCTCAGTCGAGGCGGCGCTGGCGGCGCTGGTGCTGTTCGCACTGGTCTACGGAGCCTATCGCCTGATGCGCCGCCGCGTCACCTGGGCAGGCGTAATCTTCACGCTGGCGCTGCTGATCGCGCTGGTCGGCGCGCTGCCGCTGCCGGGGCGCGGCGTCAGCCTGATCGCCGAAATCCGCGTCTGGATGCTGGCCGTCCCGGTCAGCGCTGGCGCGCGCGGGATTCTCTTAGGGATTGCGCTGGCGACTGTCGTGACCGGAGTCCGACTGCTGACCGGTCAGGATCGTTCGTACCGCGATTAAAGAACAAGGGTTATGAGCGACGATTTCGATAAGGACGACCTGCCGCCCTGGCAACAGGGAGAGGTTCCAAAGGATAAGGAGCCAGCGGACGACGACGAGTCGCTGCCGTGGGCTGCCGATTCAGGCCGCAAGGCAGCCGACCCGAACCGAGATAAATCCGGCAAGCGGCTCGGCTTCACGGGCGAACTCCCGTGGCTGAACGACGCCAGTGAGTCGTCGAATGATTCGGTCGAGCGCGCCGACGCCGACTTATTTAGCTGGATGAACCAGGCCGAGAGCGACGACCCATCCGCCGAAACGCCCGCCGTCGATCTCCCCTCCTGGCTGGCCGAAGACGAGCCTGCGCCGAAGCAGCCCTCGGGCCTGACTCTGCCCTCGTGGCTCGACGACCCGGACGACGAGCCGAAGTCGATTGCGCCGACCGGCGAATTATCCGCCGACTTTCTGGCACAGGCCGACGACCTGCCCGAAAGCGCGAGCACCGAACTGACCTACGATCAGTGGATGGAGCAGCAGTACCTCAAGCGGCGCGGCGTCTCGACCGACGACATGACGCCGAAGCTCGAAGACCTGAAGGGCGGTGACAGGCCGAAAGCGACCGGGCCGCTCCGCCCGACCGGCGAGCTGCCGGACTGGTATCTCGGTCTGGACGAGCGGAAGCCCGAAGATGAACCCGACTGGCTGACCGACGAGCCGCCCGCCACGTCGGCGACGCAGGCGCTCAAGCAGGACGACGACTGGATGGCGGACCTGCCGCTGCCGCGCGGCTCGGCCCCACTCGCTTCAGCGCCGCTGCCGAACCCGGATGCATTCGACGAAGACTTCTTCGCCAACCTCGGCGCGGCGGCGCAGGACGCGCAGAAAGACACCGGCAGCTTCGATCCGTCGTGGCTGGACGATGAAGACGCGGGACAGCCCGCAGCGAAGCCGAAGGCCGACCTCAGTTATGACCCGTCGCGCTTCAGTTTTGGCGATGAAGCAGAGGAGCAGCCGCCGCAGAAGTCGCTCCGTGACCGCGCGCCCGATACCTCAGAGTTGGACGACGAGGCTCCCCCCGCGCCAGCGGGAACGATCAAGTTTAACGATCCGGCGTGGCTGGAAGACCTCGACAGTCTCGCGCCCGCCGCGCCGACCGCGCCGATGAAGCCCGACCTCGATCCGGCGTGGCTGGACGAGCTGGGCAAGATCGCGCCCGCCGACGAAACGCTCATCATGAAGCGCCCCGGCAAGCATCCAAAGCCGCCAGAGCCGCCGGAGCCGGAACGCAAGACTGACGATGCCGAGACGCCGTATTACGATACCAACTGGCTCAACGAGCAGTCATCCACCTCGACGCCGCCGCGCGCGTCCGGGCCGCTGCCCGCCGATATGCAGCCCGGCAGCTTCGACCCGTCATGGCTTGAAGACGACGAACCCACTTTCGAGCCGACGACCCCGGCTGCGCCGCCCGCCGCCAACCCGCCGGAGAGCTTCGATCCGTCGTGGCTCGACGACGACGCGCCGATCTTCACGCCGCCGAGAGCATCAGCCCCCTTGCCCGACGATATGCAACCGGGGAGCTTCGATCCCTCGTGGCTGAATGAAGAGGCAGCGACCGCAGCGCCGCAGTCCGATCTGGAACCCGGCAGCTTCGACCCCGCGTGGCTGGACGATGAGCCGGTATCGGAAACGCCCGCGCCGACCACACCCGACGCCGCGCTCGAACCGGGGGAGTTCGATGCTTCATGGCTGGACGATGAGCCGCCCGCGCCGCCGAAGGCAGACAAACCGTTCCAGACCGGGGCGTTCGACTTCACGGCGAAAGCGACTGGCGACCTTGAACCGGAAGCTTTCGATACCTCGTGGCTGCACGACGGCTCGCTGACGCCGAGCGAGTCGAGCGCGCCTGCCGAAACGCCGGACGCAGCGCTCGATGATGACTTCTTCGCCAGGCTCGGCGAGACCGCCGACGAACCGGGCATCTTCGACGCGCCAACGACGATGTCGCCGCGTCCGGTCGTGCCGCCGCCGTCATCGACGACCCGACCCCCGGCCTATGACCCGTTCAGCTTCGACGCGCCTGAAGCGGGCAGTGAAGACCCGGACTGGCTGCAAGGCATCGACGAAACTGACGTCCGCGCCGCATTCGGCAGCAGCAGTCCAGTCACCGCGCCCGAAGACCTGCTCAAGCCGCAGGAACCCGCCCCACGCCAGCGCCTGCCTGATACGCGCGATCTGGAGAGTTTCCTCGCCTCGCTCGACGACGACGCTGCGGCGATCCTGCCCAACACCGATCTGTTCCAGCAGACCGGCGACCTGCTCAAACAGAAAGAATTTGACCTCGACGAGTTGTTCGCCGGGACGCCATTCGACCTCGGAACTGACGAGGGCAAACAGCTTGCCAGCGAACTGAGCGCCGCCGAGCCGGACATGCTCAAGGGCCTCAACGCCTCGGTCGGCGCGGTGTCGGCGGCGGCGATTGCCCGCCAGCGCAAAGACCGCGCTATCGAGGAACTGCCCGACCGGCTTCAGCAGCTTCACCAGCGCGGCCAGGAACTGCCGACCGCGCAGGAGACGATTGCCCCGACCGACCCGCTGGCAGCAGTCCTGCCCGGCATCTCCGAGACGCTCACGCCCTCACCGGTCAAACCCGGCCTGCCTTCGGTCATCAGCGGCATCGTCCTGAGCGACGACGAAAAGGGCAAACTCGACATTCTGCGCGGGCTGGTCACGACCGAGGACGGCGGCGCGACCTCGACCTATCGCGCGCTGTCAGCCATCGACCAGAGTTACGCCCAGCCATTTGGCGACGAAGAAGAAGCGCCCGCCGCGTCTCCGGCAGCGGAAAAGCAGGCGGCAGCCCAGGCTAAACGCCGCCGCCCGCGCCGACGGATCCGCCTCGACCGCATCCTGATCGCCATCCTGCTGGCGGCGGCGATGATCGCGCCGTTCTATCTGCGCCAGCTTCGCCTCGGCAGCCTGCCGCCGATTGGCTTCCCCGCCGGGAGCAGCGCGCAGGCCGCTTTCGACCACGTCGATTCGATCATTATCGGCGACCCGGTGTTGGTCGCCGCCGAGTACGGCCCCGGCGACTCCGGCGAGCTTGACCCGATGACCGACGCCATCACGCGCCACATCCTGCTGCGGGGCGGGCATCCGGTGTTCGTCGGCAGCAACCCGGTCGGGCTGCTGCACGTCGCCGACGTCGTGGCCGCGCTCAACAGGGATGCCGCTTTCCTCAAGCGCATCGGCAAGACCGCGCTGACGCCCAACGTCGATTATTTCGTCGCCCGCACGCTGACCGGCGGCGTGGTCGGCCTGCGCGCTCTGGGCGAAGAGTCGGGCAGCCTGCTGCTGAACGACCTTCGCGGGCAGGCCACCGGCCTCAGGCTGACGTCGATGCGCGACTTCCGCCTGATCGTCGTCATCGCCGCCCGCGCCGACGACATCCGCAGCTACGCCGAGCAGATTGCGCCGGGCGCAGGCATCCCGGTCATCGCCGCGTCGAGCTACGCCGCCGCGCCTTTCGTCCAGCCCTACGCTGCGTCATCGCCTCTGGCCGGGCTGCTGATCGGCTATCAGGACGCCTACACCTACGGCGGCATCGTCGGCGTCGCGCCGCCACCGGCCCTGCCGCCGACTGGAACCGGGACGCCCGCGACGTCTGAAGCGGGCCAGAACGCGCCGCTGCTGCCGCCGACGCTGCGCCCGAACATCTCGCCGACACCGAGCAATACGCCGACCGCAACTTCGACGCCGACCGCCACGCCGCTCTCAGCGCGCGACCAGCTTGCCACGCGCAGCGCCGGAAGCACGCTCACCGCGACGGCAGGCGTCGCCCTGACCTCGACCGCCCTCGGCGTCGGCCCCGGCACGCCGACGCGGACACCGTCCCGGACACCGACCTTCACGCGGACGCCGACCTTCACCCGAACGCCAACGCTGACGCGCACGCCCACACTGACGCGGACACCGACCTTCACCCGCACGCCCACACTGACGCGGACGCCGACCCGAACGCCGACGCCAGAGCCAACGGACATCCCGACCGAGACGCCCATCGGCGCGCCGACCGCGACTGAAACGCCGATCTCTGGCCCACTGGCAGAAGTGACGTCCGCCGCGCCCGCCGAGTCGTCGGCCACATTCGTGCCGACTCCGATTCCGTCGGTCATCGGCATCGTCGCCTCACGCCAGACGATCAATGTCCGGCGCGGCCCGGCCACCAGCTTCGGCGTCGTCGCTATCGCCGAGCCGCGTGACCGACTGGAGATCATCGGCCAGAATGACAGCGGCAACTGGTATCAGGTGCGGCTGTTCGACGCTGCCCGTACCGAAGGCTGGGTCGCCGTCAACCTGATTCGCATTGCCGGGCCGGACGAATTGACGCCGTCCGCCGCTGCCTTCGATGATGGCGCAGCCCGATTCGTCATGGACTGGCATCCGATCACCCTGTATCAGGCTGAATCGACCCGTGTTCCTTCGATGACACAGGGCGACAGCACCCGCGTTCCATCAATGACCGGCGGGGAAACCACCGCGGTCCCATCCATGACGGGGGGCGAAACGGCCAGCGTCCCCTCGATGACTGGCGGGGAAACAGCGCCAGTCCGTATTCCTGCCCTCGCGGCGCTCAAGCCGCTGCCGCCCAGCTCCGGCTACCGTGACGAACGCTGGTACTCGATGACTCTCGGCATCGTCGTCTCAGCAGCAGTGATCGCGCTGGGGACGGTCGTCAATCTCGCGCGCGGTCTGTTCCGAAGGAGACGCCGATGACGCCCGAACAGATCGGCCTGTGGGCCGGTTTGGTGCTGTCGCTGATGGTCTTTAGCTATCTGATCGGCGACAACTTCCTCTATCGGCTGGCAGTCGCCATCTTCGTCGGCATGGCGGCGGGCTTTATCGCCGTCGCGGTCGTCGAAAGCGTGCTGATCCCGTGGTTCCAGTCAACCGCGCTGTCGGCTTCGGCGTCCGCGCCGCTGCGGGTGGCCGGGTTGATTCCGCTGCTGCTCGGCATCCTGCTGCTGATGAAGACGTCGCCGCGTCTCGGTCGCATCGGCAATCTTGCGCTGGCCTTCCTGATCGGTGTCGGCTCGGCAGTCGCGCTGGTCGGCGCGCTGACGGGGACGCTGCTGCCGCTCGCCAGCGCCACCAGCCAGAGCGTCCGTGGCGACCTGCTCAACGGCTTCCTGATCGTCCTCGGCGTCATCAGCTCGCTGATCTACTTCCACTATCTGGCCCGCCGCGCGCCCGATGGCAGCGCCCGCCGCGCGCTCTCGATCCGCGTCTTTGGCGCGCTCGGTCAGGGCTTCATCATGGTCACGCTCGGCGCGCTCTACGCCGGGGCGATTTTGAGCGGGCTGGCGATCTTCAGCGACCGCATCGCCTTTATTCTGGCGCGAATTGGGGGCGGCTAGACGATGGCGGCAAACCGTTCCGGCTCGATTCTGGCGGTCGATTTTGGCAACGTCCATACCCGCGCCGTACTGATCGACGTCGTCGAAGGCCGCTATCAACTCGTCTCGCAGGCGCGCACGCGCACGACGGCTGGCTTCCCGGCCAACGATATCAGTGTGGGACTGCGCCGCGTCCTCGAAGCGCTGGGCGAAGCGACAGGGCGCACCTTATTCGTCCCCGCCAGCCGGATCATCACGCCGGAACAGCCCGACCGCTCAGGCGTCGACAGCTTCATCGCCACCGCCAGCATTGGCCGCCCGCTGCGGACGGTGCTGGTCGGCCTCGTGCCGGACGTCAGCATTGCCAGCGGCCTGCGCGCCACCGCAGGCACTTACGTGCAGGTCGTCGAGACACTGACGCTGGCTGACGCCCGCAGCGAAGAGCAGCAGGTCAACGCCATTGTCCTCAGCCACCCTGACCTGATTTTCATCACCGGCGGCACGGAAGACGGTGCGCGCGCGCCAGTGCTGCAACTGGCTCGCGTCGCTAAACTGGCGCTGGAACTGATGAACGCGCAGCGCAAGCCACCCGTGCTTTACGCCGGGAACAGCGCCCTCGTGCCAGACATCCGCACGCTGTTCGAGGGCTTGAGCGCGCTGTTTATCGCGCCCAACGTCCGGCCTTCGCTGGCGACCGAAGAACTGGAACCGTCGCAGCTTCAACTGGCGCTGGCCTTCGATGCCTCGTCTTCGCAGCGCGGCAGCGGCTTCGAGATCGTCGGCAGCCAGAGTCGGCTCGGCATCCTGCCGACCGCGCAAAGTTACAGTCTGGTGATTGATTATCTGGGTCGGGCGACCGGCACGGGGGTGGTTGCCATCGACGTCGGCAGCGCGGCGGGGACGCTGGCCGCGTGGCTCGATGGGACGCTCGGAACCAGCATCCGCACCGACATCGGCCTCGGCCACAGCGCCCGCAGCCTGCTCGACACGGTTGGCATCGCCGCGATTCGGAACTGGCTGCCGTTCTACATCAGCGCCGAAGAAATTAACGTCTACGCGCTCGAAAAGACGCTCCGCCCCGGCGTCGTGCCGGAAACGCTGCGCGAGCTGTACCTCGAATACGCCTTCCTGCGCGCCGGGATGCGCGCCATGATCCGCGCTTCGCTGGCCGCCTGGGACAAAGCACTCGACGACGGCAAGGACGCCGCGCTGCCGCCGTTCGAGCGGATCATCGGCGCGGGTGCGGCCCTGACCGAAACCGGACGTCCCGGCCTCGCCGCCATGCTGCTGCTCGACGCGCTGGCGCCGGAAGGGATCGTCACGCTTTACACCGACTCTGCTGCGCTCATCCCGGCGCTCGGCGCGCTGGCGCACGTCAACCCGGCAGCCGTCGTTCAGGTCGTCGAGTCGGGCGGTCTGGAACGGCTCGGCGTCAGCATCAATGTCTCTGGTGTTCCCCGCGCCGGAAAGCGGGCGCTGCGCGTCAAAATCACGCCGGAGAATGGTCAGGGAGTCATTGAGCGCGACATTGACGGCGGCGGCCTGTGGGTCTACCCGCTGCCGGCAGGCGTGCGCGCCCGCGTCGACGTGCGCGTGACCGGGCGCGGCCTGAGTATCGGCGGCAAGACACGCCTGCGGCTCGACGTGCAGGGTGGCGGCGCGGGCATCGTCTTCGACACGCGCGGACGCCCGTTCACGCTGGCGACCGAGCCGCGCGCGCGCGCCTTGCAGATGCCTTTATGGATGGCACAGGCCACGGGCGATGCCGTCTACGCCATCGACGCGGCGTGGCTCGATTCGTCGGAAGCGGCGGACAAACATGAGACGCTCGCCGTCCCTGAGCCGGTCAAGGGCAGGAAAGACACAAAGGCCGATGCCAGAACCAGACCGGCGAAGACCGCTCAAGCGGGCAAAAAGAGCAAAAACGGCAAGGCTGCGCCGCGCAAAAAAGGCGCGACAGGCCGCCTTCAGGAAGCCGAACACTTAGAGGACGACGACCTCGATGAACTCCGCAACCTTCTATCCTGACCAGCGCCATGCCCTGCCGCTGACCACCATCCGCCGCGAGCGCCTGCTGCCTGAAGACGCCATCGGCGAGCTTGAGGCGCGCGAAGGCGAGCGCGTTGACCTGCGTGACGTCGTCGCCCGTGGCTCAGTCCCCTCGCGCTACGTTTTTATCGAGGCGCTGGCTTATTTCGGCTTCAGGAACGAGTCACAGCTTGACGCCGTGCGGCTGGTCGAGGCCGGCGACCTGGTCGAGCAAGATCAGGTGATCGCCGGGAAAGCCAGCGGGCGCGGGCGCAGGCTGCTCTCGCCGGTGACGGGCGTTGTCTCGTACATCGGCGAAGGGCGGATCATCATTCAGGAAACACCGGAGCCAGTCGAGATGCAGGCCGGGTTGATCGGGCAGGTCATCAGCGTGCGCGAGCGGCGCGGCGTCGTCATCGAGACGACCGGCGCGGTCTTGCAGGGTATCTGGGGCAATGGGCGGCTGGTGATCGGCGCGCTGATGATGGAGCCGGACGACGGGATCGAGAACATTTACAGCGATCAGATCGACATGCAGTTTCGCAGCGCGGTCGTCGTCACGCGCCGACCGCTCAAGGCGACGACGCTGCGCGTCATCGCCGAACAGGGACTGACGGGCGTGATCGCGCCCAGTATGGACATCGGCCTGATCGACGCAGCCAAAACGATGCGCGCCGCTCTCCTGCTGACGGATGGCTTTCGCGGCGCGCGCATGAACCAGTTTACGCACAGCTTCCTCGAAAACCTCGCGGGGAAACAGGCAACCGTCGATGCGGCGCTGCCCGACCGCTTCGAGGCGCGCCGCCCCGAAATTATCGTCAACCTGCCGCCCAAAGCGGGTCAGCGCCCGCGCCCGCCGGACACCGATCTCCCCCTTCAGGTCGGGCTTTCCGTCCGTTTAACCCGTGGCGAACACGCCGGACAGGTTGGAAATATCGCCCATTTGCCAAAAACCCCATATCTGTTAGAAAATGGATTGCGGCTGCACTGCGCGCAGGTTCAGTTTGCTACGGGAGAATCGGTCTTTGTACCAGTGGCGAACTTTGAGGTTTTCGGGCAATAATCTAAACGTGACTCAAACCTGCGCCTGCGTCACGCGAAGGGGGACTCATGGGCAATAACGACGATTTCGATTTCAACGACGATTTCAGTTTTGACGATGACGATTTCAATCTGGACGATGACCTTCCCCCGGAACTGGGCGACGACGAAGATTTGCCCGATCTCGAGGACGATGCGGAATCATCCGGGCCGAATCGAACGTTTGTCGTCATCGCTGGAATCATGATCGTGCTGTTTGTGGTCGGTCTGGGGGCGGTATTGTATCTCGCTACCCGGCCTGTGCCGACCGACCCACGCGCGCTGACGGCGCAGGCCGTTGTGCTGCTCAACCAGACGGTGCAGGCGCAGTTGTTCCAGACGCAGACCGAGTCCGCCAATATTCAGCACATCACGGAAACGGCCAACGCCTTCACGGCCACGCCGACGATCACGCCGACACCGACCTTCCCGCCGACGATCACGCCGACACCAACGCTCGACTCGACGTCCGCCGCCGGGACGGCCATCGCGGCCCAGTTATTCGCCGCGCAAACGGCGGCAGCGCTTCAGGCGCGGCAGCCGCAGGGGCCGGTCGGGCTGGAGCAGGCGTTCGCCACTCAGGTCGCCTTCGCTACCGCGCAGGGCGTGGTCGCGCA
This sequence comes from uncultured Anaerolineaceae bacterium, assembly GCA_964652205.1. Lineage (GTDB taxonomy): Bacteria > Chloroflexota > Anaerolineae > Aggregatilineales > Phototrophicaceae > ZC4RG36. The sequence goes on from CAZZAO010000008.1 coordinate 29,431, forward strand.
GTCCGCCTTCGCCACGCAGGCTGCCGTCGCCACGCAGGGCGTCCTGCTCGGCTCCAGCGGCACACAGATCGCGCTCAATATCACCTCGACACAGGCGGCGCTCGACCTTCAGGCTCCTCAGGCCAGCAACGCCAACAACTCGGTTCAGTCAGCCTTCGCCACCCGCGCGTCCAGCGGCGGCGCGTTCGCCACCCGCGTGATCGAGGCCACACCCCCCGCCCTTCAGACGCAGGGCGCGCTCTCGACCCCGGCGCTTCAGGCGACGCAGGCCGCCGTCAGCACGCAGGTCGCCTTCTCGACACTCAACGCCGTCTCGAATCAGGTGGCAACGCAGGTCGCCTTCGCCACACAGGCCATCATCACCTCGCCGGAGTCCCCGGCGACTCAGAGCGCGCTGGCAACGCAGGTTGTCATCCTGCCGACTCAGGTCGAACTGGCGAACTTCGCCGGACAGGCCGCTTTCGCCACTCAGCAATATTTCTTGACGCCCGCCTATCTGGCGACCGTCGCAGCCGTCGCCACCCAGTCTGACCTCGCCGTGCGCGCCGATCTGGTGCGTCAGGCGATGGCCCCTGAAGTCGTCGTCGTGCCGACCAGCATCCCGACCGCCGAAGTCACCGCCGGGCAAGGCGGCGGCGTCAGCGCCGATGCTGTGGCGCTGACGGCAACGGCGCTGGCGAATCTGCTGGCCCCGACGCAGGAACTGTTCACCGCTGTTCCCGGCGCGACCATGACCGCCTTCGCCCCGATCCCGACAGCGCTGCCGCAAACGGGAATCTTCGAGGACATGGTCGGCGGTGGCCGTGATGGCCTCGGCATGATCGCCATGGCGGCAGTCGGGCTGCTCGGCGTGATCGTCATCTCGCGCCGTCTGCGGGCGACGAATAACAGGAAGAAATAGCCGCGAGTTGAACGTGATGAGGGAAAGGCGAAACACAGCTCATGTGTCCGCCTTTCCCTCATCACTCAGACGGTGCTTATCCACCAGCGGCTAACCAGCATAACGAGTGAGACGGCGAACTAAGCGATGGATCACAGCGACCGGTACAGGGAAAGGCTTCACTCACTATCTCTGCTCGTCCTCGTCGTTGATGCTTAACAGAAACCGTGTCCGGCTCTAACTTATATGACCCGCATCATGCCGAGTGGGTGGATCGGTTCCGCAGCCTCGCCAGCACGCGCGGCCAGAGCTGCGTATAGGCGCGATAGAGCGGCGGGAACGGCGCATAGTCCCACGCGCCGACGTGACGCACGACAGTGCCGCGAAAGCCGCGCTTGAAATTGAACACGCCCCACATCGAGTCACGCTCGTCGAAGACATCCGGCGCGCCCCACAGGTCGTAGATCGCGTAACCGTTGGCCCTCGCCCACTGCATCGCCCGCCACTGAAGCAGGTAGTTCGGCATCCGCTGCCGTTCCTCGTCCGACGACGCGCCGTAGAAGTACCAGCATTTACGCCCGAAATGGAACAGGATGACGTGCGCAATCGGCCTGCCCTCGAACTCGGCAATCAGCGCGTGGCCGAGTCCGGCGTCGAGGAAGCGCCGCCACGCCTGCTCGTAGTACCAGCCGGGGCGGACGAGGAAATTGTCGCGCGCGCCGGTCTGCTGATAGAGCGCGTAGAGCGTCGGCAGGTCGGCGGATGTCGCCGCGCGGATGGTGATGCCGTCGCGCTCGGCCAGGCGGATTTTGCGGCGCGTGTTCTGGCTCATGGCTGCGAGCAGATCATCCTCGCCCTGCGTCAGGTCGAGCGTCATCGTATTGCGGAACTGCACCTGGTCGCCGGAGAAGCGCCAGCCGCGCGCGGTCAGGTCATGGATGAGCGCCTGCCCGACCGGGTCAGGCGCGTCGTCTGGCTCGCCGGGGATGCCCGTCGCGGCGATCACATCGGGGTCGATCTTGAGCCAGAGCGCCCGCTTTCGGCGGGCCAACCGCTGCAAATAGTCGAGCGTGAAGGCGCGAACGTCGGCGTCTTCGTAGGCCAGCGCCGGGCCTTTGGGCGCGTACATCAATCGCAGCGGCCCGACGCGGCGGACACCGACCGAGAACATGGCGACAACCTCAGCGCCGCGCCGGACGGCCAGACGCTCTGGCTGCCAGCCGGTCGTGACACGCTTGAACTCGCCCCACTCCCACGTTTGCAGAATGTGAGCGGTCGGCAGCAACCGCAGCGTGTCGTTCCACTGGTCGCGGTCAGTGATCGTTTCGACGGCGAATTCAGCCACGGTAGCGGACAGCGAGCTTATAAGCCGCGTAGACGAGCGGGTTGTAGACGTAATCCCACGCGCCGGCTGAGCGGGCGACGCGCCCGCCCCAGCCGCGCTTGAAGCCATAGACACCCCACAGACCGTCGGAGCGCTGCTCAAACTGCGCTTCGAGCGTCGCCTCGTCGGCGTCGGGGACGCCCCACATATCGTAGGTTTTGCAGCCGCGCCGTTTGGCCCACTGAAGCGCTTCCCACTGGACGCCATACGAGGCCATCAGGTTGCGCTTGATGTTCGACGACGCGCCGTAGAGATACCAGGCCGTCTTGCCGACCGCAAAGACCATCACGCCCGCCAGCAGGTCGCCTTGATGCTCGGCCAGAATCAGCGCGGCGTAATTCGGCACGAACAGGTCGTAGGCTCTGGCGTAGTAGCTGGCTTCATGGACGCCGAAGCTATCGCGTTCGCCGGTCACACGCATCAGCGCGGCGAACTTGTCCATACCATTACGTTTGGCTTGTTTGTAGATGATGCCGCTTTTCTGGCTCTGGCGAATTTTGCGCCGCGTCCCCTGATTCATGCGGGCGAGGATCGTCTCGTCGTCGCCGGAAAGGTCAATCAGCACGGTAGTCGGCGGCTGAACGGTCTGCGGACTCGGTCGAAAGCCAAGCGCGGCGAAATCCGGCGCGACGTCGGGCGCTTCGTAAATCCCCGGTTCCCACTTAAGGAAGGCCGCGCCGTTCGAGCGGGCAGTGTAGTGGATGCCTGTCCAGACGGCAGCCTGATTGACGCTGGAGGCATATGGCCCCATCGGCAGATAGGCCATCGTGCCGAGCCGGTAGGGCAGCGGCTTGAACAGCAGCAGCGCCCCACCCTCGATGCTGCTCGCGCCGCCGATGATCGCCGTTTCCGACGTCCACTCAAACGCCGATTTGAGCGCGCCCCACTCCGAAAGCTGAAGGACGTGCGCGCGCGGCTGGCGACCGACAAATTTATCCCACGTCTGCGCGGGGGGTATGGCCGATTGTGGCATGGAGAATGCGAACCCTGATGGAGAAGCACTAACGAAATTATAACACAAGGCGGCACTGAGGATTTGGATTCGGGATTGAAACTGCAAGGGGCGCTGACCGGTGAGTCGCGCCCCTGCGGGGCCTTGCCATTACGCGGCGTGGATGCGAAGCCCGAGCGCATCCCGCCTGTAGACAGTATAAACCGGGGCATCGTCAACGACGCGCCCTGCTCATCAAACGCTGAATCAGGGCGTCGCCGTCGTCATCGACGCTCATCACAATGTGCAAATAAGCGGGCAGACGATCAATCGCGCCGCGACGGAAGCACGGCGCGACTCTCCCTTTTCCCAGCGCTAAAAAGAGCAGGGGCATGGTCGGTTGACCATGCCCCTGCTCGCTGTGAAACGCTGTGAGCGTTACTGCGCGGCGTCCGTGATGGTGAACGTGCTGCCCGCGCTGCGTCCGTAGACCTCAGGGAAGTAGAATTCCTGACCGGTCGCCGGAATGACGTTGAACGTCCCGGCCAGCCCCGCCCGCAGCGTGTAGACATATTCATACGTCCCGGCGGGCAGATAGGTGCTGAACAGCACGACCTTCTGATCGCGGAACTCGATATTGCTGAAGTACCACCAGCCCCAGCCCTGACTGAGCGGATCCGACAGGTTCAGCTCCGGCTGCGTGCCGACCTGCTGGCTGGTCTTTAGATCGGGGTTGACCGCGTCAGTTCCGGCAGGGATCGGGTCTTCGATGACGACGTAATGCAGATCGTTGGGCGCGATGACGGTCAGCCGTACCTGCACCAGATCGCCGACTTTGGCTGCCGTCACTGGCTGATCGCTGCCGCCGATAGTGTAGCGGCGCTCGACGATCAGGCCCCGGTCGAGCGGCTGCACCTGATCGACCGGCAGGTTGACGCGCAGGTGGGCGGTGTAGTAGAGGATGCCGCTACCCTCGCTGCGGCTGATGACCAGCTTATTGGCCTGATCCTTGAGCATGTCCGACACCTGCACCGTCAGCGCCTTCGACTCGGTCACGTTGGCCGAAGTCGCGCTGGCGTCTGCCGTCAGCGGCGCGCCGTTGAGGGATGCGGCGTAGGTGTAGTCAGGCTTCAGTTCGCCAGACGCAACCATCCAGTCGGTCAGGCTCATGACGGCCCAGGCGGTTTCCTGCGTCGTCTCCCAGGCGTCGGCCTTGCGCTCGACCATCAGATAGCGAACGATGTTCGGGATCAGGTCGCTGTCCGGCTTGAGCGTGACGAACGCTTCAAGCGCGATAGCGGTCGTGCGCATGTCGGTGTTCCAGTTCCAGTAGTCGGCCTGCGACTCGTTCCAGTGCGTGCCGGTCGCGCTGATCGCCGCCCCGTTCATCAGGTCGGAGAGCAGGACGTCGGAACGGCTGGTATCGTTCGGGTCGATCAGGTGGAAGGTCAGCGCCATGAAAGCGCGGGCGTAGTAGTCGAGCCGCTCACGGCTGGCGTAGAGCGTGGCCGTGCGCGAGGCATCCGGCGCGCCGGAACGAGCCAGCGCGTAGAGGACGAACGCCTGACGGTTCAGCCGCCAGACCGGCTGGTTCGCGCCGGGGGCGATGAACTGAGTCTTGAGGTAGTCCTGCGCCCGGTCAAGCGAATCGGCGCTGACGGCGAAGCCCTGTTTCTGCGCTTCGGCCAGGCCGATGAGGGCGTAGGCCGTCGTCAGCGGGTTGCTGTCGTCCTGAATGAACCAGCCCCAGCCGCCATCGACGTGCTGTTCGGCGTACAGGCGTTGAAGCGCCTGATTGACGCTGGTATCGAGGTTCTGCCTGAGCGTCGGGTTGTCGAGGCCGAGGCCGCTCAGAGCGCGGTAGGTCATGACGTTGGGCAGGAAGCGGCTGACCGTCTGCTCGATGCACTGGTAGGGATAGTTTTGCAGGTAGTCGAGGCTCTCGATGGTCGAGGCGGCCAGCGACGGCTGGAGCCTGATGTCCAGCTCGCCATGCGTCACGTCGTAGCTGCGCGGCAGCGAGATCGCCTCGGTGACGTCGCCGCCCGCGCGGATCAGGCCGCCCGTGCCGACCGTTTCCGGCACTTCGTAGCGGTAGACCGGCAGCAGGCGGGCATCGCCCTGACCGAGCGGCGGCTTGCTGGCGTCGGTGTACGCGCCGTCATTGCCGTTAGCGTAGAAGGTGAAATCGACGTTCTCGACGTCGCTGATCGTCAGCTTCCAGTCGACGCGCTGGCGTCCCCCCGCCGGAATGGTCACGGTCTGGGTAGCGTCGCTCTGCATCGTCACGCCTGTGCCTTGCAGCGTCACTTCAACCTGCTGCTCGGCGTCGGTGTTGTTGTTGACGACCGCCGCGACCGAGGCGACGTCGCCGACGACGAAGAAGCGCGGCGTCACAGGGCGGACGAGCAGCGGTTTGGTGCTGATGAGGTCGAGCGTGTTCTGGCCGACCAGCGTCAGGCCATCCTCGCCGCTGGTGACGGCGCGGGCATCAAGCCGCCAGGTCGTCAGGTTGTCCGGCAGCGTGACGCTGAAGGTTGTCTTGCCGTCGGCGCCGGTGGTGACGCTGGCGTTCCAGTAGGCGGTATCGACGAAGTTCTGACGGATGTCGAAGATGCCACCTTCGCCGAAGCCGCCGCCGCCGCCCTTGACGGTATCGAGCGTCGTCTGCGTCAGTTGGTCGGTGTTGATCGTCAGCGGCGTCGCCGTGCGGACGGCCAGCCCCTGCTCGCCGTAGTAGAAGTTGAGGATCGGCCCGCTGTTCGGGTCGGCGATACTCAGCGTCGCCAGATCGGTCAGGCCGACGCCGACTTCCGCCGTGACCGGATCGCCCTTATAGTTGGTGGTCGTCACGGTGTAGGTGACGGTGTCGCCGGGGCCAGCCTGCGCTTTGTCGGGCGTAAGCTGGACGGTGAGCTGCTTCTGCTCGTTATCGACGGCCAGTTGGACGAGGCCCATACGGAAGGCCGCGACCGGGTTGTTGGCGTCCACGCCCTTGACGATAATCACGCTGACGTAGACGTTTGGCGCGTCCTCAGCCGTGATCGGCAGATGATAGACGTAGGAATTGGTGTTGAGGGTGACGCGCTCGACCTTGAGAATTTCGCCGCGTTCGACCGTCACCAGCGCCTCGGCCTTGCCCTGGAACGGTGAGGCAATCAGGATCGTCGCCTCGTCACCGACCTTATAGGTATCCCTGTCAGCCACCAGATCAATCCGGTTGCTGTTCTGCTGCCGCCAGCTCACGTACTCATCGCTCGACACCCAGACGGTATCCGAGGCGATGACCTGATT
>CAZZAO010000008.1:35929-70433 GCA_964652205.1 uncultured Anaerolineaceae bacterium
CTTCGAGTCGCGGCTCGACGCGCTGATCTTGAAGATGCCGCCGTTGGGGGGCGTGAAGCTGAAGCTGGCCTTGCCGCTGGCGTCGGTGGTGACGCTGCTGGTCGTCACCGGCACATTCTCGACCTGCCATGTCCAGGTGCTGCGCCCGTTCTCATCCTGTTCCTGCACGTTCGACCAGCGCCGCTCGACGACGGTGATATCGACCGGCTGGTTAGCGACGGCCTGGCTGTCCCAATCGACCGTGATGAGGTTGACCTTCATCGCCTGTTTGGCCGTGCCAACATACTCATCCGGCGCGACGCCGACGTAGAGCAGGCCCTTATGCACCGTGACATCGCTGCGCCCGGAGACGGCCTGACCGCTCTCGTCGGTCACGGTCGCTTCGACTGTCCAGGTCTGGCTCTGGGTGGCATCCTTGAGGTCAGCGGGGATCGAGATCAGATACTGGCCGCTGGCGTCGGTCGTGCCGCTGCCGCTGGCGACTTCCTCGCCCACGCCGCCGGAGTACGCGCCGGGGCCAGCGTCATAGTCGAAGTCCTGGAAGCTGTAGCTGCCCTGCCCGGTGTAGTTGAAGTAGTAGGGCTGATTGGTGACGTGGTACTCAACGCTGGCGTTAGAGACATTGCCGCCGAAGAAGTATTTGCTGTCCATCAGCGCCTTGATCGTGTCGCCCTGAACGACCGCGTCCTGATCGGGCGTGACTGTGACCTGAAATTCCGGCGCGCGGTATTCGGCCACGTCGAAGCCGAGCGTGCCGCTGTCGGTGTAGTAGTAGGACTGGTCATCAGCCTGTCCGGGCTGCCGCGCGATGACGCGGTAGTAACCGAGCGAAGCGTCCGCGCTGATGTCGAACTGACCGCTGAAGGTGCCGAATGGCGTCAGCGGCAGTTCTTCGCGGTAAACCTCGTCGCCGTTCTCATTCTGGATGCTGACGTCAATCGTCTTGAACGGCGGCGGCGTGTAGGTGACGTCGTTGCGCTCGCGGGCCACGCCGCGGAAGTAAACCGGCTGGCCGGGGCGATAGATCGGGCGGTCGCTGTAGAGGTAGATGCGGTACTGCTGCGGCGTCGAGTCGAAGTTCTGGTTGAATGAGTACGGCTCGATGCCGTTCGACCAGTCCGCCGAGGTGATGCCGAACTGCGAGTCTGACTGCAAGACGGCAACGCGCGGCGCGTAGAGGTCGCTGGCGCGCGGCGTCTTAATCGTCACCAGACCATCGGTGTCAGTCGTGCCGCTGCCGAGCGCTTCAAAGCTGTCGCCATAGATCGTAACCGGCGCGTTCGCCACCGGCTCGCCGCTGCTGACGTCGGTCGCCCAGACCAGCACGCTGTCGATACTCAGTTTCATCGTCAGGTTGGCTGTGCCGACGACCATAAAATGCTGCTGAGGAGGCGAGAAACCATACTGCGGCGACGAGACATCCAGCGCGTAGATGCCGGGGGCCAGCGGGTGCGCGGGTTCCTCGGTCGCTTCAGGCGCGCTGGTCGATTCCGGCACGGCGGTCGCCTCGGCGGTCACGTCAACTTCGGTTTCAACCGCCGCTGACTTGAGGCCGATGTAGTATTCAGTCGAGTCGCCTTCAGCCACCCACGCCGACTGGCCGCCGCGAAGCTGCACCTGCCACCAGACCAGCCCACTGGCACAGACCGGCCCGCCGATAATCGGCAGAGCGTAGTCCTTGTACAGCCGGGCAATGATCGCGCCATCGGGCGCGCTTTCGCGGGCGCGGAGCGCGTCACTCGACAGGACGATAGCGCTGTCGCCGACCGTCAGCCGCGAGGCAGGCGCGCCGGGACAGGCAGCGTTAGCGCCGACCTGCGCGCCGACGTCGAGCAGCTCATAGCGCGACTGATTCAGGCCGGTCTTCGAGGTGTCAATCGACCAGCTTCGCAGGTGGTCGCTCGACGCAGGCTGATAGTTGTTGAGGTCGTCGTACTGGTTGCCGTCAGTCAGGATATGACCGAAGGTGTCGAGCGGGACGCCATAAAGCTGGAGATCGAGCCGGTCAACATTGCGGTGCGTCAGGAAGAGCTGCGTCTGATCGTTGTGGGCGTTATAGAAGCCGATCTGCCCCGGCGTCTGGAGCATGATGTCCGGCGCGTAGGGGGCGGTACTGAACCTGACGACCGTCGGCGTGTCGATGGTATTGCCGTAGACATCCTTCATCCCGGCGGCAATCGTCACCGTATAATCGGCGCTCGGCTCGACCGGAAAAGAGACGTTGAGGCTGTCGTTGTAGTCACTGTAGTAGTAGTCGGGGTCACGCCACGGCTTCGGCTCGATAGTGAGCTTATCCTGAAGCGTGCCTCGATCCATCGGCGAGGCAAACTGAATCGTGAAACTGGTCTGCGGATCGACGTCGGTCTGACCATCGAACGGATCGGTGCTGAGGATCGCCGGCGCGGGGACGGTTGTGAAGCGGAAGGTCGTCTGCCCGGTCAGCTTCGCGCCGCCAACCAGCGCCGAGGCCGTCTCAGGATCGACCGAAACTTCGTAGTCCATGTCGAGGGCGAGGTTGACATCCGGCTGATAGGTGAAAGCCGTCCCGTCGTCGCTCCAGGTGAACTTGCCGTCCACCTGCCGACCACGCTCTTTCGTCGGGCGGAAAATGAAGCTTTTCTCGACGCTGGCCTGATCCATTGGCTGATTGAAGGTCAGGCCGACGCTCTGTTCGAGCGGGATGTCGGTCGCGGTATCCTGGGGCGCAGTTTTGATGACGGCGGGGGGCAGCGTCGAGAACGACCACGAGTAGTCGTCAGGCAGGGTCGCGCCATCGACGGCTTTCAGCCCGGCGTTGACGGTGACGGTGTATTTCGTCCCGCCCGCCAGCGCTGGATCGGGATGGAAAACGTAGATCGAGGTATTGAGCCATTCGCCGTGACCTTTGACGTCAGGCGAAAACGTCAGCGGCTGCGGCAGCGTCGAGGCGTCTTCGGCCACGCCGAGCGGCACGACCGGACGGTTGAAGATGACGGTGATGACCGATTTCGTTTCATCGCCTTCGCTGTTGGGCGCAGGCAGCACCTGCGAGACCGCCAGCGCGCCGGTCGTGTTGAGCGTCAGCGTGAAGTCGTCGGCCAGCGTGCTGCCGTCGGTTGCGCGCGCGCTCGCCGGAAGGGTGACAATATAGGTCGTGTCAGTCTGATAGGCCGCTGACGGCGTAAACGTCAGCCGGGCATTGGCGCTATCGCAGGCGAAGCTGCCGTCAGTCTTCGGCGTGATCGTGGCCGCGCTTTCAAGCGTGGCGCAGTCAACCGCGCGGTCGAAGTAAATCACAATCGGGCTGTTGAGGCCGAGTTCTTCACCCGGCTCCGGGCTGCTCTCGACCACCTGAAGCGCAGACGCGGGCTGCGCCGCTTCCGGCGTCGCCTGCTGCGCGGACAGGCCGGACACGCTCAAAAGCGTGAGCGCGGCCAAAAGGATTCCAAAGAAACGGCGCATAGAGGCACTCTCCCTGGTTGGCAAGGGTTCTGATTCCATTATAAGGCCGATGTCATCAGGCAAAAGGCGGACGACCGCCGCTTCCCATACGGCACATCCCCGGAGAGACGCTGCCAGCCTCAAAAACGTTCCAGCGTGCGCGATGAGAGGGGTAAAGATCAGGACAAATGTCAGGTCGGGGCTGTGGCAGCAGGCAGATACCTGCTGCCACATTCTGTTCAACAGCGCAGTTCAGAGGCCTGTCAGGGGGTGGCTTCGGGCGTCAGGGCGACTTGAGCCGCAGTCGTGGCTTCAGGGCTGGCGAAAATGGCCCTGAGCTGCGGGACGATATGCTCAAGCGCGTAAGGGATGCTGAGGACGGTGCTGAACTGAAGCGCGTCATCATAGTCCGCAGCGGCATAGATCACGCGCCCTTCCTTCACAGCCTTAAGCTGGCCGAACAGCGGGTCAGCCTGAATCGCTGCCTGACCGCCTTCCGTGAATTGCAGGCCGACGAAGACGATCAGATCGCGGTCGAGTAAATCCAACCGCTCGCTGCTCACGTTGGCATAGAACGCTTCCCCGGCGATCTGCGTCAGTTCGTCAGGAATCATGAAGCCGAGGTCAGTGAAGAAACGCGCGCGGGAGTCCTGCGCCGTAAAGAAGCCGTAAGAACCGGCAAAGTTATAAGCGACGGCAATGGATTTACCGGCAAACTGCGGGTTTTCGGCACGCGCCGCTTCCATCTGTGCCTCGACCTGATCGACCAGCGCCTGCGCCTCATCACGCTTGCCGAGAGCCGTCCCGATCTCGACAGTCGCCTGCTGCCACGGCATCCCGAAGTCGATGTAGTCCGCCGTCTGCGCAAGGGTCGGCGCGATGGCTGAAAGCTGGTCGTATTCCTCGCTGCTGATACCGGAGTAGACTGCCACGATCAAATCTGGCCTGAGCGCGAGAATCGCTTCATAGTTCAGGCTGCCGAAGGTCATATTGAGCACTTCGGGCGCGTCACCGGTGACTCGATCAGCAGCCCACGGGAAAATGGCATCCTGCGCGTCGCCAAACCAGTAGCGCACCGCGAGCGGCGTGACGCCAAGCGCGAGCAGCACATCCTGATCGGTATAGCCAATTGAGACGACACGCTGTGGCGCTCTGGCGAGGGTCGTGCTGCCGAATTTATGTTCAATCGTCACCGGAAAGGCGGCGGTCGGCGTGACCGCTTCCGACGTGGCATCCTGCGCGCTCGACGGCGCGATCAGGACGAACAGCAGGCCGACCAGCGCGACCAGCGCCAGCGCCTTCGGCGATAAATTTCCCGCTCTAAAATCAACCATCGTGAGGACATCCCTTCACAGATCAGCAAAGTACCTGCCGGGATGGTAAGCGGAAGCAGGGTCAGAATTCTACAGGGGCGTTTAATACGCAGTTACTGCCGTCGTGGACATGAAGCGTACCCTGAACAAATCCTGATTTGAGGATTCAGGAACAGAGGAAATAACGCCGTTATGGCAGCGCGAAAGGCCGGTTAAATTTCTAGATCAGCGGCACGTAGGTAAAGGGCAGATTAAGCGCCTTAACGGCGATCAGCCACTCGAAGGCCAGCACCTCGCGGACGCTGGTGTAGACGTACTGACCGGGGCGCAGGTACGACTCATCGACCGGGCTGGTGAACGAGTCGACGCCCGCGCTCGAAAAAATCCACTGCGCGCGGAGCAGATGATAGGCGTCGCTGACGACGATGGCTGTCTGCCAGCCGCGCGCCTTCATGATGGCGTCGGCGTAGCTGGCGTTCTCCAGCGTGCTGCGGCTGCGCGCTTCGAGGACAATCGCCGAGTCGGGAACGCCGCGCTGGAGCAGAATATCGCGGCAGGTCTGCGCCTCGCTGACGGTGGCATAACCGGGCAGGCCGCCGGTACAGAGGACACTGGGAGCCAGCCCCTGCTGCCACAGGTCGGCGGCGCGATTGGTGCGGACGCGCTGGGCGGCGCTCGGCGTGTTGTTGCGGTTAACTCCCGCGCCGAGGACGATAATCACGTCCGACGGGCGGGCGTGGTCGATACCGCCGTAGACCTGAATGACCACGCCGAGCGCGAGTGACGCCACCAACCAGAGCGCTATCAGGCTCAGAAGCGCGCGCTTAATCGGCAGTTCAGGCAGACGCGCCATCGGCTAGTGGCGGATGCCGGTATCGGGAATGTCGGAGAGGCCGGGCAGGTCGTCGGGGCCGATCAGGTTCATGCGCCCGATCATCCAGCCGTCAATCGAGGTCAGCTTGATGCGCATGATCGGCAGCGGGCTGTCAATGAAACTGAGCGCCGCGCCCGGATAGACGATGACCGGGTCTTTGAGGTGCAGGTGGCGAATACTGCCGACGTCGAAGCGGTCGCCGCGTTTCGGGGCGGGCGCGTCGTCGGTTTCATGATCGCCGGGATAAGTGTCCTCGTACTGGGCCTCGAAGCGCAGCGCTTCCTCGAAGTATTTGAGGTCTTCGGCGGTCGGCGTAATGACGCCGTTGCTGGTCGTCTCTTTGAACAGGCCATCCATCTCGTCAAGGTATTCCGACTCGCTGACCAGACCGCCGGTAATCAGCGTGCCGTGAATCAGCAGCGTAACGCCAACCTGCGCGTCCATCTTGTTCGCCAGCATCGAAACCAGCGTGGTCAGTAAAAAGTCCGGCTCGCGCCAGAAGTTATCGTCGTCGAAGTATTCGTCGGGGTCGAAACTCATAGGCAAAGACGCGCGGCTGCGCCTGTCTCCTTTCAGGGTGGTGCGGAAGGCTGATTATACCGCCGCGCGTTCCAGAATGAAGATCGAGCCTCAAAAATGAAAGCGCCCGTCACAGAGGACGGGCGCTCAAGGGCTGCGTTTGTGCCGCGACAGCGAAACGCGAGGGCAGCGCTAAGTTAGCACTCGCTGTAGCCGCAGGTCAGGCACTTGCGGCAGCCTTCGATGCGGATCAGCGAGATCGTCGCGCACGACGGACAGATGTCCGCGCCGGAGATGACGCCGAAGGTGTGATCGTCGTCGCCGCCGCCGTGGTCATGGTTATGATGATTGCTGCCGGTCGCCGCTTTCGCGCCGCTGGACGACGGAGACAGCGGGGCAATCGGCAGATCAAGCTGCTGCGGGCTGTCCTCGGTGAAATACTGATCCAGCAGCGCGCCGGCCACCGCATCCGGCAGCGAAATGACGCGCTTCGGCCCCATGCCAATCGAGCGCGCGCCGCCGATCCCCTGAAGCTGATCGACGATCAACCGGAGCATCTGCCGTCGGTTGGTCGGCTCGACTGAGCGAAGCTGGAGCGAGATCAGGCGGCCCAGCCCTTCGGCGTCGGCCTGAAGGTCGCTGCCCGCCTTGCCGGGAGCAGTGATGAAGACCTCGAACGGATAGCCGTTCGCGTCGCTGTTCATGGTGATGTAGGCCGTGCCAAACGGCGTCCGCGTGGTGACAGTCACGCCGGTCAGCTTACCGGGGCGCGGGTAGACGCGGTGCGGCGTCGCAACGTTGATGACCTCGGCGGGCGCTTCGGCCTTCGCTTCCGGCTTGTCCTCTTCCTTGAGCATCAGCACCTGCTCGCTGCGGCTGCCATCGCGGTAGACGGTTCCGCCCTTGCAGCCCAACTCGTACATCAACTCGTACAGCTCGCGCGTCTGCTCAACGGTGTAGTCATTGGGCAGGTTGGCCGTCTTGCTGATGCTCGAGTCGACCCAGCGCTGAATCGCCGCCTGAACGCGGACATGCTCATCGGGCGCAAGATCCATGGCGGTGACGAAGTAATCGGGCAGTTCTGCGCCGGGATGCTCCGCCTGCCATTCCTTGACGATGGGAACCTGTTCCTCGTGCAGGCCGAGGCGGCTCTTGCGGTAGTAGACCCACGAGAAGAACGGCTCGATGCCGGTCGAGGTGTTGACCATCGTCCCGGTCGTGCCGGTCGGGGCCTGCGTCAGCAGCGTAACGTTACGCAGGCCGTTCCGACGGACATTCTCGCGCAGGTCGACCGGCAGCGACTGGATGAAGCCGCTCTGCACCAGCTTTTCCGGGTCGCATTCGGGGAACGCGCCCTTTTCCTGCGCCAGATCGACCGAGGTTTCGTAGGCGGCGCGAGTCATGAAGCTGTAGAGCCGGTCGATGAACGCGACCGACTCAGGGCTGCCGTAGCGAATACCGAGGCGGATCATCAGTTCGGCCAGCCCCATGTTGTTCAGGCCGACGCGGCGCTCGCTCAACTGGCGATCCTTGTTCTCGTCGAAGAAATAGGGCGTCGTGTCGATGACGTTGTCGAGGAAGCGCGTGGCGTAGCGGGTCGCGCGGTCGAGATCGGCCCAGGCGACATCATGGCGCTCGGCGTCGTAGAATTTCGCCAGATTGAGCGCGCCGAGGTTACAAACCGACCAACTGCCGAGCGATTGCTCACCGCAGGGATTAGTACAAATTAAAGGGTTAAAGTAATAACTATTGCTCATCTTGTTCGAGCGTTCGCCGAACCAGATGCCTGGTTCCGCGCTCGTCCAGGCGCTCTCGATGATGGCGTTCCAAATTTCGCGCGCCTTGACGGTGCGGTAGGGGATAACCTTGCCGCCGCGCTCCTGCCAGGCCGCAAGGTTGCCGTCCCATTCCGTGTCGTAAGCCGGATCGGACGTGTCGGGGAAGATCAGCTCCCAGTCGCCATCCTGCTTGATCGCGTCCATCAGCTTATCGGAGACGTTGACGCTGATGTTGGCGTTGGTGATCTGCCCTGCCGTGCGCTTGCTGTTGATAAAGTCGAAAACGTCCGGGTGCCAGTCGTTGAGGATGAGCATTAAAGCTCCGCGCCGACTGTTACTGGTATAAATGCCATTCCCACTTAACAGGTGAACATCATCGACCTCAAAATCAAAAACTTCGGATGGGCCGAGCAGGTCAATGGAAACAATCTGATCGGGAAGGGTATTCAGCGTATCCTGAATGACCTCTACGGTTGATAACTGCGCATCCGCAGCAAGCCGTTCACCAATCCGACTTAATTGCCCAACGGAAATCCGATCTGAGACGCCATCGTAGATACGCTGCCGATACTTTGCGCGTGCGCCAAGCGCTGTCCAGACTTCTGCGGGATAGGTCTGATACATATCCCGTGTGCCGTTCGTCCCATTTGAGACTTTCACACCGGGTACAAAGTTCGCAAACCGCTGCTTGAATGTCCCGCCTGTGACCGACAGGCGATAAATCGTCTGCCAACCGTGTTCAGAACGGTCGGTAGCGCGGATGGTCGAGACGATTCCATTGATGGCAAGCAACTGCTGAACGTCAGCCAACATCGACCGACTAATACTGTCAATACCATAGCCGCCTTTACGACCACGATTGCAGCCGTCGGCGTCGAAATAACCAGCGATAAACGCACCCATCACCGAGGAAGGCGAATGAAAAATTACTTCGGGAACCCGGATATTTTCCGCCTTCGCCTTTAAGAGGCCGTTGCTGCTGAGCCACTCAATGACGAGGCGTGAATAAAGGGACACATTTTTGACAGCTCCGTCCCCATTCTCGACAACCGGCTCGACCCCAAACAGGTCTCGGATTGTGTTAACCAACTTCTGGCGAATAGCAGGATAGGCATCCGCAGTTGCCAGCTTAATCGCTTTCGGAGCCTGCCAGGTCACCTTCTTACCGATATGAACGTAGCCATCTCCATTCATGTAACCAAGCGCATAGGCGAGGTCTTCCGTCAACACTTCAGGCAGCGTCACGTTTTCATTGAGCGTTGTGCTCAACGGCGAGCGCTCATAATTGAGCGGCTTCAAGTCAACATAGCCTGTCCGAACGCCGTGGCCCAGCAGGAGCAGAATTTCATCCCCTGCTTCCAGATACTTCAGCGGCATCGTCGTGATTTTGCCATCCAGAAACACCGCGACTTTATGCTCTTCAGTGATGCGCACACTGTAACCGCGCTTTGTCCTGACTTCGTAGAGTGGCTTGACGCCATTTCTGAAATGCGCAGTGATTTTACGCCAGCCTCTATGTGTGCAGGCATAAATTGTTTCGCCGTCCTCAATACGTTCGACCAGTTCCCGCGCAGGGATTAAACCAGCATCAGTGAGAATACGTTCGTTGGGGCCAAAGCAGCCCCCCTGCTCGATCAGGCCGGTGACGAAGCTGTAGAGCGCGCCCCACGACACCGAGCCGCTCGACCGACCATTGACGCCCTTGACGTAGGCGTGGCGCGGGCGAAGCGATGAGACGTTGATGCCAACGCCGCCGCCGCGCGACATGATCTCAGTCATCTGCAAGAGAGTCTGAATAATGCCCTCGCGCGAGTCATGGGGAGAAGGCACGACGTAGCAGTTTGAAACCACTACGCCAGCAGAGACAAACGAGTGATCTTCTTCCACCTCGATGTCCATCACCACACCAGAGTAGGTTTCCACATCAATTTTATGGATGCGTACCCACTTCAGGCCGTCATAGTCAATGTAGGATTTGAGATCGTAGCCGCGCTCCGGTATCGGCTTGCCAAAGAAGTAGCCGAACAAGGCTTCGCAGTCGCTGCCGGTGCTGGACAGGCGATAGGCAGGTGTGCGACCGAGCCGATGGGTATTTTCCTTAATCGAGAACAAATAGCCGAGACGCAGCAAAAGCTGATGAACCTGCGTCGCCAACACCCGATTCGAGAGCAATATGCCGAGATACCGGCCAGACACATAGCCATCGGCGCTGAAGAGGCCGCGCAGCAGTTCCAGCGCCAGCGGACGGGGCAGATGCATCAGCGCGTCAGGAATGCGCTTACTCTGGCTGTAAACGCCCAGGAACGCCTTGAAGAATTGACCCAGAGGCATCGAGTTTGCCCAGAGGTCATACCAGCGTCCTGTACTGCTCAACTTGAGCGACGGCTTCAGGCCGAATTTCGCTTCAATGATGCGGGCGACGGCTTCAGCTTCCTCATGCTCATCCAGCCCGAACACAATCTTGATCCCGGCAGGAATATCCGTTCCGCTGCGATGCACGCTACAGCCATCGCCGAGCCAGCGACCGAAGAGATAGCAGAGATCTCCATCGAGGGGAATGACGGCGTTGAGACCGTAATGCGTCCCCCAATCTTCGACGTAGCCATGAGCAGCGCGGCGCGTCGGCTTGAACAGGCGACCGTTCTCAACCTGGTAGTCGGGCAGGTAATCCTGAAGATAAATCGGCTCAGGCGGGCAGTCCTCACTGTTGTAGGCGGCGGCGACGTAATCGCCTGGCTTCAGTTCCTTCGCTGGAATCCACGCCGGAACTTCCGCAAGACGCAGCCCATCACGCGAGCGGTGCTTGTTGACCCATTCAGCGCGAATAATCAGCACTTTGTGGTCGCCGGTGACGCGCAGATCATCGTAACCGAGCTTCTTCGGCCTGATGATATAAAGCGCCTCCCGCGTCTCGCGCTCGAACTTATGACGCACAGGACGAAGCCGATTGCGGTGTGTCACCACCAGCTCGCCAACCGCGACATCCGCAAGCGGTTTATAGCCGTCGGCAGTCAGAATCTCCTGATCGGGCGGCATACAGTTGTAGTAAGTCAGGGCCTGACTGGTCCCCGCCGCCGTCAGGATTCGTCCGGCGGGGACGAACTTCCAGTCGTCGAGCAGCCAGCGGAAATTATCCGCCCACTGATCCTTCAGGGTGTCCGTGACTTCGCAGGCCGCGACCCCTCTGGCGACGCGATCCATCATCTGCGCCGGGTCGGTTTCAATCGGCTTATCGACGTGCTCGACGTCGCGGGTCACGATGTCGCCATCGAGCAGCTCAATCGTCACCTGAGGCAGTTCCATCGCCGTAATTTTGCCGATTTCACGCTGGCCGGTCGCTGAATCGACCACGACGATGACGGTGTCACCGACCGCCAGAGTCGAACGAGTCATATCCTTCTGGGCATAACGATCCAGAAAGATTTTGTAACCGAGTTCATGCAGCGCATTACGTTTTACGGCCACGGGCTGAACCATAATGACCACCCTTTATTCAAGCGTTACTGACCGGCAGAAACGGACGAAAATTGGCCGCTCGCGGCAATCGAGCGACCGGTCACAGGCGAAATTAGAGACAGAAGCAGGGAATAAGACACTGCGCCCGAAGGCCACAGCCTGATGCGATGGGGGCGAAGCGCTCGCTGTGGGAACGACTGGATGTGCTGCTCGCAACCATAGAGCCACTCTGACTACTGGAAACGGTTTTAGCAAGACAAAGCCGACAGCAGCGCCTCTGGACGTGCTTCTGTGGTGCAGGCTTCAATTGTTCAGATAAGTGCTGTCGATCAGAACTTTCGGAAGGTCGGGCGAATAATACCTTATCGTTTCCCGATTGTTTGTTCTAGATAAGACAACTTTAGCATGAGGCCCGGGTTTTGACAACTAAACTAGAGGATGCTTTTGGTTATAAATTGGCATGAGGTGTAACAGGATTCCCACGGAAACCACCTATATCCCACAGGCCGGAATCTTTATCGCAGGGGATTGAAATAGTTTTGGGATAAAACGAAATACTGTCCTTGAATAAGCCGGGGACTTGTCGATAAAGGGCGAGTACCCTGTGGTCAGAACAGGGTACTCGCTGGCAAGACGATCAAGGGGCTAGCGGCGCTTGCGCAGGAAGGTCGGGATTTCGATGTCGTCTTCTTCGTAGACGCGGGCGCTGAAGTCCGGCGGCGGCGCAGCGGGGCGCTGCGGCTGCGCGGGCTGCGCCGGAGCCGGGCGCTGCGGCGCTTCCGGCGGCTGCGGAGCCTGCGGCTGAGGCAGCGGGCGCGAAGACTCCGGCAGCGGCGCGTGCTGCGCTTCGTGGCGCGGCGACGACGCCTGCTGCGTGCCGGTGCTGCGCTGGGTCGCCGGGCGGAAGGCGGGCTGCGGTTCTCCCATCTTGCGGGCGACACGGCTCTGCTCGAAGCCGGTTGCAATGACGGTGATTCGCACTTCGTCGCCCATGCTCTCGTCAAGCTGCGCGCCGAAGATCATGTTGACTTCAGGATGCGCGCTCTCCTTGATGAGCGCGGCGGCCTCGTTGACCTCGAACAGGCTCAGGTCAGTGCCGCCGGTGATGTTGAACAGAATGCCACGCGCGCCGTCGATGGTGACGTCGAGCAGCGCGCTGCTGATCGCCATCTCGGCAGCCCGTCGGGCGCGGTCGTCACCTTCGGCGCGACCGACGGCCATCAGCGCCGCGCCGCCTTCCGACATGATCGTGCGGACGTCGGCGAAGTCGAGATTGATGAGCGCGGGGACAGTAATCAGCTCGGAGATGCCCTGAATACCCTGACGCAGCACGTCGTCGGCCAGCGAGAACGCCTGCTGAAGGCTGGAGCGCTTGTCGGCGATCTGAAGCAGGCGATCATTGGGGATGACAATCAGCGTGTCAACCTGGCTCTTGAGGGCTTCGATCCCCGCTTCAGCCGACTGCTGACGGCGCATCCCCTCGAAAGTGAAGGGGCGAGTGACGACGCCGATGGTCAGCGCGCCGAGTTCTTTGGCGATCTGGGCGATGACTGGCGACGCGCCGGTTCCCGTGCCGCCGCCCATGCCGCTGGCGATGAAAATCATGTCTGCGCCGCGCAGGACTTCGTACAATTCGTCGGCGCTCTCTTCAGCCGCCTTACGACCGATTTCAGGGTTGCCGCCTGCGCCCAGGCCGCGCGTGAGCTTGTCGCCGATGCGCACACGGGTCTTGGACTTGGACAGCATCAGCGCCTGGTTATCGGTATTAACCGAAATAAAATCGACGCCCCCCAGCCCTTCGGCGATCATGCGGTTCACAGCGTTCCCGCCACCGCCGCCGACACCGATGACTTTGATCTGTGCGAAATTCTCACCGAGCAGCGAAAACTCGTCCATTATCAACCCTTCCTAAACCGAGTCAAAACTATGAGAGCGGGATTAATATGACCTATTGTATGCTGAACACAAACGAGCGCAACTACTTCTCATCGTCGGGGAGCAGGCGTTTGATCAGGCCGGTCACAGCCTTGCCGATCTTCGCGCCCGGAACCGAACCGTTAGATTCCTGTTGCACCTGATGGACAGTATCCATCTGAAGGCCCAATCTTAGCAAGCCTACGCTGGTACTAAAAGCGGGACTGCGGAGCGCATCGGCCATGCCGGTGAGCTTTTCAGGTCGGGCAATCCGAACGGGGACGTTGAGGATACGCGCGGCGACTTCGCGGATGCCGGGCAGCAGCGCGCAGCCACCGGTGATGACCAGCCCAGCGCGGAGCAAGCCATCATAGCCGGAGCGCTTGATTTCCTTCTGCACCAGCTCGAACATCTCCTCGACGCGCGCCTCGATGACCATCGACAGGTCAGCGGATTTGGCCTCAATCGGCATTCCTTCGCCAAACGGCTGGACGATGAAGGTCTGAAGCGGGTCAATCGCCCGCGTCAGCGCGTGGCCGTGCTGGAGCTTGACCGCCTCGGCATCCTCGAACGGGATATGCATCCAGTGGGTGATGTCATTGGTAATCAGGTCGCCGCCAACCGGGATGACCGCCGAATGCCAGACCGAGCCTTCGATGAAAATCGCCATATCGCTGGTTCCGCCGCCGATGTCGATGATGACGACGCCCATCTCGCGCTCCTGATCCGTCAGCACGGCATCGCCGGACGCCAGCGGGTTGAGGATGAAGCGGTCGACTTCGACGCCTGCCGCCTGAACCGATTGTTCGAGGTTGGCGACGCTGGTTGACGAGGCGGTGATGATATGGACTTCGACTTCGAGCCGGAAGCCATGCATTCCAATCGGGCTGCGGACGCGATCCTGGCCGTCGAGCGAATAGGTGCGCGGGATGACGTGCAGAACTTCGCGGTTGTGCGGGATGGCGATGGCGCGGGCGGCGTCGATAGCCTTATCGAGGTCTTCGAGCCTGACACTGCGCTGGCCGGTAATGCCGACGACGCCGCGGCTGTTGATCGAGGCGATATGATGACCGGCGACGCTGACGAAAGCGCGGCTGATGTCGAAGCCGCTGCTGCGCTCGGCCTTATGCACCGAGGCGGAAATGCCTGCGGTGAGCTGCCCCATATCGTTGACGATGCCTTTTTTCATGCCCCGGCTCGGCTCGACGCCCGCGCCGACGATGAAGACGTCGTCCGGGCGCACCTCGCCAACGATGGTGCAGATTTTCGTCGTCCCAATATCAATACCGACAACCAGTTCCCGCATAACTCGTTACTGTCCCCCAGGACACCCGCTGATCTTGCTGCAATAGAAGGGCGCGTCGGGATTATCGACGTTGACTTCGCTGGGCTGAACGCCGCGCGACTGAAGATCGGCGACAATTGCATTATAGATCAAAATCTTTTCCGGCATATCGGTGCCGACGCCGAACCAGGCATCCCAGCCATTCTGATCGACGTAGCCCAGACCTTTCTCCGGGTTATAGCGTAAGACAGTGAGCTGCGGGAACAGCGCGCGCATTTGCAGCGCCCCGCTGACGACATCCTCGCCGACGGTGTCCTGCGGACCAAGCGGGTTGTTGTCCGTGCCGTCGGCAGAGACACGGAGCAGATCAGGGCGGTCTTCGCGCTGGCGCATGACGCGCCCCTGAAGGTCGATCCACGTCGCCACGCCGGCCTGTTCCCAGACCAGCGCTGGCTCGCGCTCCTGAATGACGATCTGCACCATGTTGGGCGGCCAGGTGACGTTGACGGTCGCATCGGCAATCGTCGGCGAGCGCAGCAGCGAGGCGCGCACCGTCGCCGGATCGACCCAGAAAACCTGCATATTAGCGATCCCAGAGAGGGAAAAGACTTCTTCTTTAGTCAGGTAATGCAGGCCGCCGACGCCGACACTGTGGACGTAGAAATAATCCGCGCCGAAGAAGACGAACATCACCGTCAGCAGGGCGACGACGATCAGGCCGCTGAAGACGCGCCAGCTTACGAACAGGCGTCCGCTGCCGCCGTGGGCCAGTTCGGGAGCCTGTACCGGCTCGTCGGCGACCAGCGGCCCGCGCCAGATGCCCGGCAGCCGTCCCGCTGAACGCCGCTCCTCACGCGACCGCGAAGCCATTCGCCCACCCTTAAACTGAATCGTGATGATTCACTAACTATAACACGGGACTAATTTGCGTCCCACTGGCCGATGACTTCGACTTCGCGTTCGAGGATGATGCCAGTCTGCTCCTCAACGGCGGCGCGGACGTGCTGAATCAGCGCGTAGTAGTCGCTGGCGGTCGCCGTGCCGGTGTTAATGAAGAAGTTGGCGTGAACCGGCGAGACCATCGCCCCGCCGAGGCGGAAGCCCTTGAGTCCGGCGGCCTCGATCAGCCGACCAGCATAGTCTCCGGGCGGATTCTTGAAGATGCTGCCGAGGCTGGCCCCCGGCGGCTGAGTCCGTTTACGATGCTCGACCAGCTCGTCCATGTAGGCGTTAATGGCGGCAGGATCAACGCCGGGTGTCAGCGCGAGCGCAGCCGAGAGGACGAGGAAGCGCCGTCCTGACGCCTTGAGGCTCGACATACGATAGTCATAAGCGAGGTCAGCGCTGCTCAGGGTCAGCAGCCCCGCCTCAGAATCGAGTACCGACGCTTCGGCGACACAGCCCGCCATATCGCCGCCGTGCGCTCCGGCATTGTTGACGACCGCGCCGCCAATCGTCCCCGGCACGCTGACCGCCCACTCGAAGCCGCTGAATCCCCGCGCGGCACATTTCCGCGCCAGCGCTGTCAGCGCCATCCCCGACTGCGCGACGACCCAACCTTCGTCGTAAAACTCGACCTGCGCCGCCCGGTTGACGATCACCAGCCCGCGCACCCCATGATCGGAAATCAGCACGTTCGCGCCGCCGCCGATGATCCGCACCCAGATGCCGTCTGCCCACGCCGCCTGCGCCACGGCGGTTAGCTCGTCGAGACTGCGGGCGATCATCAGCAAGTCGGCTGGCCCGCCGAGCCGCGCAGCGGTGTACTTCGCTAAAGGCTCATCACTCAAGAGACGGTCGGCAAAACGGTCGAGTTCATTCATCGAAAATCCGACCTCACCCCCTGGCCCCTCTCCGCAAGCAGAGAGGGGGGAATCCAATACGCGCGATCATCGAACTCAATATCCTGGCTGGACTTCAATTCAGGAAATCTACAAAGGCGAATGAGCGTTGCAAATTCCAGCCCCTCTCTGCCTGCGGAGAAGGCGAAAGCGGGTCGGCATCTTTTGGCCGACCGTAGCCGAAGCGAGACCGCGAAGAGGGGTGAGGTCGTATCATTCCTGTAAACTCCTGCGCCGCAGAAATTCCTGCCCGATCCACGGGGCGTCCCCGGCGCTCATGATGACGACGACGGCGGGCGCGGCGACTTCGGCGGTCAGCAGGTCGGCGGCGTCAGCCAGCGACGGCGTCAGCCGCGCGTCGGGATGCTGAAAGGCCGTGACGACTGCCGCGCCCGTGACGCCGGGGAGCGGCTTTTCCCGCGCGGCGTAAATCTCGGTGACGAGGACGTGATCGGCGTCGGCAAAAGCGGTCGCGTAATCGGCCAGCAGCGCCTGAGTCCGCGTGTAAGTATGCGGCTGCCAGACCGCCCAGATCGACCGGTCAGGATAACGCTGGCGCGCGGCCTGAAGCGTGGCGCGAATGGCCGTCGGATGATGGGCATAGTCGTCGATGATCGCCACGCCGCCGACCTCGCCGCGCAGATCGAAGCGCCGCCCCGCCCCGCTGTAGCGCGACAGCGCCTGCGCCGCGCCCTCGAACGGGACACCCTGCGAATCAGCGGCGGCAAAGGCTGCCAGCGCGTTGGCGACGTTGTGCAGGCCGGGGATTTGCAGACGCGCCCGCCCCAGCAGCGAGCCGCCGCGCAGCACGTCGAAGACAGTTTCGCCGCCTTCAATCGTGATGGCCTGCGCGCGCCATTCGGCGTCGGCGTTGACGCCATAGATCAGGGCGGGAAGCTGACGCTCGCGCCGCGCGTCGGAGAGGACACGCGCCCCCGCGTCGTCGGCGCAGGCGATCAGCAGGCCGCCTTCCGGCAGCAGCGCGACAAATTTAGCGAACGAGTCGGTCAGGTCGGCGGGCGTCGGGAAGAAATCAGGGTGATCCCACTCGACGCTGGTGACGACGGCGACGGTCGGACGCAGGCCGAGAAACATGTTGTCGTACTCGTCGGCCTCGACGACAAAGACCCTGCCCGCTCCGGCAGCGGCATTCGTCCCGGTCGAGCGCAGCGTCCCGCCGATGATGTAGCCGGGACTGCGCCCCGTCTCGATCAGGAGATGCGCGATCATCGAGGTCGTGGTGGTTTTGCCGTGCGTCCCGGCGACGGCGATCACCGTCTGCCCGGCCATGACGCTGGCGATCATGTCGGAGCGCCTACGCACGGGAATGCCGCGCGCCTGCGCCGCCGCAACTTCGGGATTGTCCGCCGCGACCGCCGACGAGATCACGACCACGTCCGCGCCCTCGACATGGGCGGCGTCGTGGCCGATACGGACAGCAGCGCCGTCACGAGCCAGCGCATCGGCCAGCGGCCCGCTCGACCGGTCAGAGCCGGAAATCGTATGCCCCTGCTCCATCAGGACGCGGGCGATGGCTGAAAGTCCTGTGCCGCCGATGCCGACGAAATGGTAATGAGTCATAGCGATGAGAACCGAGAGCCGAGAGCCGAGAGAAAAGAAGGACTGAGGGCCGAGGACTGAGGACTGAGTAAAGAAATGCATGACCGCTTCGATTGATATTCGCGCTCGTGCCACCGGTGGCTGAAAGTCCACTGGCTACCAAAGCTCAAGTCCCCGAACAGTCTTTGCCTTATCATTCCGGCCATGCTGCCGGAGGCTAAAGCCCTCCGGCTACCAAAGCTCAGGTTCCCGAACAGTCTTTGTCTTATTATTCCGGCCATGCTGCCGGAGGCTAAAGCCCTCCGGCTACCAAAGCTCAAGTCCCCGAACAGTCTTTGCCTTATCATTCCGGTCATGCTGCCGGAGGCTAAAGCCCTCCGGCTACCAAAGCTCAAGTCCCCGAACAGTCTTTGCCTTATTATCCCGGCCATGCTGCCGGAGGCTAAAGCCCTCCGGCAAGTCAACTGAAGCTGGCTGAAGCCAGCTAAAACCGCAGGAACAGCAGCCAGTTTTAGCTGGCAAAGACCATAAGAGGAATCAAGAACCAGACTACGATTAATACGCCCTGTATACCAGCCGTCTTCAGCCGGTTTGGGTTCTGGTAGTCCCATTCGGTCGCAAGCTCCCTCATCCCCTTCGGGGAGGCCTCGCAACCAGCAGGCGCTCAGCCGCTGGCGGCAGGAGCCAGACTCGTTCAGGCCCCGGCGGGCATGATGCATCATGCCCCTACGAACGCCGCGCGATTCCGTGCCGCGCCTGGCCTTACACTCAGCACTCATTGCTCAGCACTCAGCACTTTCTAGATCATGATGAGGACGATCAGAAAGAGGACGATGACGGCGATGGCGAGCAGATCACCGTTGCCGCCGACTCCCCCGCCGAGAATCACCAGCGGCAGCAGCCCGCGCGCCTGATCGCTCAGCGAGCCGGGCGCAGGCGCGATGATCGACGGCGCGAGCGGATACTCGTTGATGTCGAGGAAGTACCAGAGCGATCCCCAGATCAGGTAGCCATTGAGGAAGCCGACCAGCCCACCGAGCAGGCTTTCCTGCACGCTGTCGCGGCCCTGCTGCGCCCGCCGCGCCTCACCGCCGCCGATGAAGCCGCGCGTCTGGTAGGCAAAGTAAACGATGGCGATGAAGATGCCGCCCTGCACGAAAAAGGTCTGGTCGCGCGGGACGTTCGCCAGCAGCGTCCCGCGCAGCAGCGTGTCGAACTGAAACAGGGCGAACAGGCCGAGGATGATTCCGGCAGTCGAGATCAGCTCTTTCGTCCAGCCGCGCAGAAAGCCAATAATGGCGAAGAAAATCGCCATGATCCACAACATCGTTGACATCTGAATCATCGGGCGTCTCCGGCAGCAAGCGCCTCAAGCTGATCGGCAATGCGCCCCGCCGCGTCAGGCTGCGACAGCGACGAAGCGGCGGCACGGATGGCCGCGAGTCGGGGCGGGTCGGCCAGCAGGCCACGAACAGTCGTCAGCAAATCGCGCTCCATGTCGGCATCATTCATCACCAGCGCCGCGCCGCGCTCGGCCAGATAGTCGGCGTTGACCTTCTGATAGCGCCACGCATAAGGATAAGGAACCAGAATCGACGGCAGGCCGAAGTACGGAAATTCGCCGAGCGTGCTGGCACCTGAGCGGCTGACGGCAAGATCCGCCGCCGCCATCGCCAGCCCCATCTCTCTGTGCAGATACGGATAGGCGTGATAGTCGGTCGCATCGGGCAGTGAGCCGCGGAACGTCCTGACTTCATCCCAGTCGAGCGTGCCGCTGATGTGGATGATCTGAACGCCATCAGCCAGCAGCGCCGGAGCCATTGCCATCAGCGCGTGGTTGATCGTCCGCGCGCCGCGACTGCCACC
The DNA here is from genome assembly GCA_964652205.1 of uncultured Anaerolineaceae bacterium. GTDB lineage: Bacteria > Chloroflexota > Anaerolineae > Aggregatilineales > Phototrophicaceae > ZC4RG36. The sequence goes on from CAZZAO010000008.1 coordinate 55,756, forward strand.
AAAGACCAGCAGCACATTGCGCGCCGGGTCGATCCTGAAGAAGCTCTGCGCGGCCTCGCGCGTCGCCTCAAGCATCGCGCAGCGCAGCGGATAGCCGGTGACGACCATCTGATCGGCGCGGAAATAGGGGCGCGATTGCTCGGCGGTGACGGCGACGCGGCTGGCGAAGCGCCGCAGCACCTGAATCGTCAGCCCCGGCTCGATGTCCGGCAGGTAGATCAGCGACGGCACGCCGCGCAATTTCGCCGCCAGCGCGACCGGCAGGCCGACCCACCCGCCGGTCAGCAGCAGCACGTCCGGCTGGCGGCGCGAAATGAGCACCAGCGCCTGCGCCGTCCCGGCAGCAAGCTGCGCCAGACTGACCAGACGCTGACCGAAGCCGACACCGTGAAGCGGGCCAGCGCGGACTTCATCGTAGCTGGTGAAGCGCACGCCGCCTTCAGCAATCAGGGGGCGCTCGAAGCCATCGACGCTGCCGACAAACGCCAGCTCAGTCGCGGGGTTGTGTTGTCTGAGCGCCTCGGCTGCCGCGAGGGCGGGGTAGACGTGGCCCCCCGTTCCCCCGGCTGCGATCATAACTCGCACCCTGATTTCTCCGTTCCGGTGTCCCCAGACGCGACGAGGCGCGGGAAATGCTCAAGAGCAGGCCCATGCCAGCCATAATGACGATCAGCGACGAGCCGCCAAAACTAATCAGCGGCAGCGGCGCGCCCGTGGCCGGGACGACCGCCGTCATCACCGCGATATTGAGCAGCGCTTTCGAGGCGATCCAGATGGTGATGCCGCAGGCTAAAAGCGCGCCGAATCCATCAGGCGCTCGGCGGGCTATCGCAAAGCCGCGAATGACAACAATCACATACAGCAGGACGACCACCGACGCGCCCACGACCCCCAATTCTTCGCCGATCACCGCGAAAATACTGTCGGTATGCGGCGCGGGCAGAAAGCCGAATTTCTGCTTACCCTCGCCCAGACCGACGCCCGTCCAGCCGCCGTTGATGAAGGCAATTGCCGCCTGCTGAACGTGGTAGCTGGCGCGAGTCAGGTCGGTTGCGCCGAGATAGCTGTTGACGCGCGACTCGGCGTAACCGAGTTTCTGCGACGAGAGCAGGAAATAGGCCGTGATGCCGACGACAACCCCGGCCACGACCAGATGCAGCAGGCGCGCCCCGGCGAGAAAGTACATGACGCCGGAGACGAAACAGATCATGGCGACGGTGCTGAGGTCGGGCTGAAGCACGACCAGATAGGCCAGCGTGCCGACGAGAAACGTGAACGGCAGCAGCCCGCGCGTGATGCTGCGGATGTTGGCGCGCTTGGAACTCATCCACGCCGCCATGTAGATGATGATAATCAACTCGGCCATCTCGCCCGGCTGATAGGAACCGTTGAAGAAGGCGCGCCGCGCGCCGAAGGTGTTGTCGCCAAACAGCAGCACGCCGATCAGCAGCGCGTAACAGACCAGCAGCAGGATGACGGAAAAGCGCTTCCAGATCCGGTAATCGATCAGGATCAGGCCGACGATCAGCAGGCCGCCGAAGAACATGTTCTTGACCTGCTGCAGGAAGATCGTCGCTTCGTTGCCGTAGGTGGTGAAGCTCCAGTCGAACGTCGTGCTGTAAACCATCATCAGGCCGATAGCCAGCAGCAGACCGAGAGTAATGACCAGCGGCGTATCGAGAGTTGAGAGAAGGCTGCGCCTGCGCTCGACCGGACGCGAGTCAGCCGTCACGCGCGGCGCAGCGACAATCGGACGTGGCGCGGGCCGTCCTGCCATCTCGGCGTCCGAGTCGGTAAACATCGGTAGCGGTTGGTCAGCCATAATCACCCCGGTAAAAGTGCTGAGTGCTGAGTTATGAGTGCTGAGTCAAATGCAACTGAGCCATTGACTAGCGCGGTCCCGGTTTTACTCGGCACTCAGCACTCGTTACTCAGCCCTATCTCTCCTGATTATAGTCCGCGTACCAGTTGGCGAAAGTGCTCGCCACGCGCGGCGAAATCGACGTAGGCATCATAGCTCGTGCCGCCGGGCGAAAGCAGGACGACGTCCCCCGGATGCGCCAGCGTCGCCGCCAGCGCTACTGCCTGCTCGACCGTCTCGACGCGCCGCACCTGATCGCTGTCCGCGCCCAGTTCAGCCGCCGCCCTGACGACCAGCTCGCCCGCCTGTCCGAAGGCGATGATGGCGCGTGACTTACGCAGCGCCAGCGCGACCATCTCGCGCCAGTCGAGGGCTTTGTCCTTGCCGCCCGCCAGCAGAATCAGCGGCTCGGTGTAGCTGCGGAGCGCCGCCACGACCCGCTCCGGCGCGGTGGCGATGCTGTCATTGACCCAGGTCACGCCATTCAGCTCGCGCACGGTTTCCAGCCGGTGCGGGACGCCGTGAAATTCGGCAATCGCGGCGCGCATCGGCTCGACGTCGAAGCCGAAACTGCCCGCAATGGCGCAGGCCGCCAGCACGTTGAGGACATTGTGCGCGCCGCGCAGATGAATGTCCTTACGCTCGCAAACCACCTGCGAGGTTCCGTCGGGGCTGGCCGAGCCGCTGACGAGCAGCCGCTGTCCGGCCATGAACGCGCCGCTCGGAACCATGTCGCTGGCGCTGAACCAGAGCAGGTCGCCGACCGCCGCTTCTTCGAGCGCGCGGCTCCCGGCGTCATCCCAGCCGAGCACGGCGATGTCGTCCTCGGTCTGGTGGGTGATGATGTTGGCCTTCGCCCGCATGTAGGCTTCCATCGTCCGGTGGCGGTCGAGGTGATTGGGCGTGACATTGAGCACCGCGCCGACGAACGGGCTGACGGTCATCAACTCCAACTGAAAGCTCGACAGCTCCATCACAACGCAGTCGCGCCGCTCGATCTGCGGCAGCACGTCGAGCAGCACGTCGCCGATATTGCCGCCGACCCAGGCGCGATACTCGGCCTGTCTGGCGATCTCGCCGACCAGCGTGGTCGTGGTCGTCTTGCCCGCGCTGCCGGTGATACCGATCACCGGCGCGGGGCAGCGCTCCAGAAATAACTGCGCGTCGTTGGCAAGCGGGATGCCGCGCGCGGCGGCTTCCTGCACAAGCGGATGATCGAGCGGGACGCCGCCAGAGACGCAGAGCAGATCGACGCCGTCGAACAGGCCGGTGACGTCGCCGCCAAGCCGAAAATCGACGCCGGGAAAGTCGCCCGCGTTGAGGCCAAGCTGATCGGCAGTTTTACCGTCAGCGACGACGACCTGCGCGCCGACCGTCGGCAGCCAGCGGGCCAGCGACCGCCCCTGTCGGGCGAAGCCGAGGACAGCCACACGCCGCCCATCGAGTGGATCGCGCTCAGTTGCCATCAGAGAACTCCCGCAAGCGCAGGACTGAGGACTGAGTGGAAAGCAAAAAAACCACCCGACTCATTTCAACGCGCGCCTTTTCCTGTATTGACTCAGTCCTCAGTCCTCGGCCCTCAGTCCTTCTTTTACCCGGCTCTCTCATTCCTCGTCCCCTATATCAGCGCCAGCGCGACGCCGACCATCGCGCTCAACAGGCCAATGAGCCAGAAGCGCTGGACAATCTGCGTCTCGCTCCAGCCGCCCAGCTCGAAATGGTGATGGATCGGCGACATTCGGAATAATCGCTGGCCTTTCGTCAGCTTGAAGTAGGACACCTGCAAAATGACCGACAGAATCTCGGCCAGCGGCACGATGGCGATGATCGGCAGCAGCAGCCACTGGCCGGTCATGATGGCGACTGTACCGAGCGTCGCGCCGAGCGCCAGCGAACCGGTATCGCCCATGAACAACTGCGCCGGGTGGGCATTGAACCAGAGGAAAGCGAACAGCGCGCCGACGAGGATGAAGCAGAACTTAGTCAGGAAGATTTGCCCTTGCAGATAGGCGATCACGCCGTATGCGGCGAAGGCGCTGGCCGTGATGATCCCGGCGAGGCCGTCCATGCCATCGGTGAGGTTGACTGCGTTCGAGCAGGCGATGATGATGAAGGCCGCGACCGGCAGGAAGATGACCGGGCTGAGCGGAATCGAGATCGAGAGCAGCGGCAGGATCATCTGATTGGCGTACTGGAAGCCGCCGTCATAGAACGAAATCAGGGCGACTGTCGCAAACGCCAGCAAAATCTGGCCGAACAGCTTGGCGCGAGCCGAGATGCCCTGACCGCGCGGGCCGCCGCGCGAACGTTGAATCCCTTCCCAGTCGTCAATCGCGCCGAGCAGGGCAAAGCCGACCATGACGAACAGCGGCACCAGTACGCTGCGCCCGATCAGGTTCGACTCGCGGATGATGCTGACGATGTTCAGGCCGAGCGTGACCAGAAACACTGGCAGGATAATCATAATCCCGCCCATCGTCGGCGTGCCGACCTTCTTCTGCTGCGCCTCGACCAGCTCGACGCGAATCTGCTTGCCGATCTTGTGGCCTCGCAGAATTTCGACGTACGGGCCGCCCCAGATGACGCCGAGGATGAAGGTCACGCCGCCTACGGTCAGCGCGAAAGGGAGATCAGCGGGCATGGAGACTCCGAACCCCTCCCCCTGACCCCGCCTCCGTCAGCGGAGAGGGGGAAGTGGGTGGTTGCATAGCGGCGTTCAAACAATCCACTGGAAACATTGGCACGTTTGTCAGCGCGGGATACCGTCGACTGCGCCGCCCTGCGCCGCGAGCGCGTGGCGAACGTCGTCGGGCGGAATTTCGAGCAGGATGACGAGGCGCTGCGCCAGCTTCTGAAAGACCGGCGCGGCGACCTGACTGGCCCAGTTGCCCTTTGGCCGGTCGAGCTTGATGAGGATGCTGACCTGCGGATCGTCCGCCGGGAAGAAGCCGACAAAACTCATAATCCACTTATCGGCGTAGTAACCGACCGGCGAGGGGATTTCCGCCGTGCCGCTCTTGCCTGCGATGGCATAGCCGGGAACCTGCGCTTTATCGACACCGTCGCGCACCGTGGCAACCATCATATCAGTGACTTCTTTGGCCGTCTGCGCTGAGATCGGCCTGCCGAGCGACGACGGCTGCGACAGATAGACCTGGCCGTTATCGTGAATTTCGTGGACGATGTGCGGCTGCATCATCAGGCCGCCGTTGGCAATCGCGTTGACCGCCACCAGCATTTGCAGCGGCGTGACGGCCACGCCCTGGCCGAAGGCGTTGGTGCCAAGCTGGCTTTCGCTCCACTGCTGGTCGCCGGGGAGATAGAGCGTCCCGGCAGCTTCGCCGTCGAGGTCGATGCCGGTCGGTTTGCCGAATCCGAATCGGGTCATGTTATCGTAGAATTTGGTCGGCCCCATCTGCGTGGCGACGGTCGCCGCGCCGACGTTGAGCGACTGGACGAGAATCTGCGTCACGTCAACGTTGCCGTGCGCCGCGCGATCCCAGTTCTGGATGTTGACGCCGCCGACGTCAATAGCGCCGTCGTCGTAGTAGGTGAAATTGGGCGAAATGACGCCGTCTTCGAGCGCGCCCGCGACCGTCACGACCTTCATGACCGAACCCGGCTCGTACTGCTGGCTGATGGCCGGGTCTTGCAGCAGCGATGGGTCTTTGACGTCGAAGAAGTTGTTGGGATCGTAGGATGGATAGCTCGCCATCGCCAGAATTTCACCGCTGCGCGGGTCCATGATGATGATCGAACCGGACGGCGCCGCCGTGGTGGTGATGGCATCCTGAAGCACGCTTTCGGCCAGAAACTGAATATCGCGGTCAATCGTCAGAATCAGGTCACGCCCGTGGCTCTCTTCCCAGCCCGCTTCCGGCAGCTCGAAGGGAATATTGCTCACCTGCCGGTCGCGCACCTGCGCGGCTAACTGATCCTGATAGTAGCCCTCGACGCCGTAATGACCGACGAGGTCGAGGTTGACGAAGCCGATGACCTGCGCCGCCAGCGTCCCCTGCGGATAGCTGCGCCGGGGGATACGGTCAATCGTCACGCCGTCAACCTTGAGCGCGTCGATCTGCTGCGCGATATCGGCGCTGACCGGACGCGCCAGCGATACCCAGGGCTGCTGGCTGTTGATCTTCTGGAACACGTCCAGCTCGTTGAGGTTGAGCAGCTTCGCCAGTTGATTGGCGGCTTTACGCGCGTCCGTAACCAGATTGGGGCTGATGCCAATCTCGTAATCGAGCGTGTTGACGGCCAGCGCTGCGCCGTGGCGGTCGTAGATCAACCCGCGCGCGTCGGCCAGCCTGAGCGTCGTGGTGTAGTTAGCGTCGCTCTGACTGCGCATATAGGACATGACATCCGGCGGCAGATACTGGAACGAGGCCAGCGTGCCGATCAGATAGAGGCTGAAAACGACCATCACGGCGACAACCAGCGGCAGCCGTTTGCGGAGTATTTCCTGCTGTTCATTGGCGACCTGCATTACGGCGAGCCTCCATGGCTGGTGAAGCTGTTGAACTGGCTGCTCAACTGGTCTAACTGCTGCTGGACCCACCCGGTGAAGGTTTCATCGTAAGTTGGCGGGAGCAGGGTCGGCGTCGGCGTCGGCTCGGCGGACAACCGGTTGCCGGACAGGCTGCGCTCCGGGTTATAGCCCGCAATGGTCAGATACTCAATCGCTTCAGGGCCAGCGAGGGTATAACCGAGTTCCTGGGCGCGGGCCAGCAGACGCGGGACGCTTTGCAGGCTGGCAATGTCGCCGCGCAGCTTCTCGTTCTGCTGCTCCAGTTGGTTCCGCACGCTGATCTGATCCTCAAGCTGGCGACCGAGCGCCGAGGTCGAGGCGGCCTGCGCCAGATAGAGCGCGCCGATGATGATCGCCACGAACATGCCGAGCGATCCGAGCGCCAGCGCCTGACGCTGCGGACGCCAGCGCGTGCGCCGCAGCGCGTGGCCGATCCATCCCTGAGTCTGCATCAGAGCTTCTCGACGATCCGCAGCTTAGCGCTGCGACTGCGCGGGTTGCGGGCGATCTCGTCCGCCGTGGCGATCAACGGCTTGCGGCTGACGAGGCGGACGCTGGCATGATGCCCGCAGACACAGACTGGCACTTTCGGCGGGCAGATACAGTCGGTGCTTGCCAGCCTGAAGGTATCCTTGACGATCCGATCTTCGAGGCTGTGAAAGCTGATGACCGCCAGCTTGCCGCCGGGACGCAGCAGGTCGATGGCGACCGGCAGCGCCCGCTCGACCACGCCCAATTCGTCGTTGACGGCGATTCGCAGCGCCTGAAAGACGCGCGTCGCCGGGTGGATTTTGTCGTCGTAACGGCGCGGAATCGCCCGCTCGATGGCGTTCGCCAGCTCGCGGGTTGTGGCGTAGGGCCGCGCCTGCGTGATGATACGCGCCAGCCGCCGACCCTGCGGCTCCTCGCCGTAGCGATAGAACAGGTCAGCCAGTTCGGCTTCGTCCATGAAATTGACCAGTTCGGCAGCGGTCGGGCGGCTGCCACCGGGATCGAAACGCATGTCGAGCGGGCCTTCAGCGCGGAAGGCGAAGCCGCGCTCGGCGGTGTCAAGCTGCATCGACGAGACGCCGAGATCGAGCAGAATCGCGTCGACGCCGTCCCAGCCGAGTCTGGCCGCTTCTGTCGCCATATCGGCGTAGCTGGCATGGACGACGTGGGCGCGGTCGCCGAATGGTTCGAGGGCAGTCGCGGCCAGCGCCAGCGCCTGCGGGTCGAGATCGAGGCCGAGCAGCTCAGCGGCCCCGCCGCGCAGGAAGGCGCCAGCGTGGCCGCCCGCGCCGAGCGTGCCGTCGAGAACGCGCCGCGCGGGGAGCAGGTGACTCATGATCTCAGCCAGCAAGACAGGGATGTGGGCCTGCATGGTTAGATGTCCGTTAATTTCAGGCATGAGTATAGCACAACCCTGCGGGGGAGAGGGGAGCAGAACGCCGCTGCGCCTGAGTAAGCTGACCGGCGGCGGCTCGCCGACCTGACCTGAACGCGCTCACGACGCCGAAATCCCAACGTCCGGTGTCAGGCGTTGGTTCGACATCCGAACGCCTGGCGCCGCCGCGCTGGCCCGGACGGTCGATATACAACAACGAGGCCGATAACGGGTGTTATCGGCCTCGTTCAATTCTGGATTTCCGCCGTGGCGTTCACGCTCTCGCCAGCCTGCTCATCCCATCGCTACGAGAATGGGAACGCTTTCCTGAGGCACTTTGCGCCTCATAGCTCTGAGGGCGGCTTTAACGCAGTCTCAGCTTCTATTCAGGTTGACGACAGGTAGGCTTCAGCGGCGCGCGCCAGAGTCAGGGCCTTTTCATCGTGCAGCATCGACCGGTGAGTGCCGGGAACTGGAACCACTTCGAGTCCGCCGCCCGCGAGCTGCGTCCATGCCTTAATCTGTCTGGCTTTCATCTCATCGGTGGCTTCCTGCGACTGAAAAAGGACGATTTTCCCCGGATAGGGGCGCGGCTGATAATGACGGAGTGAAAGCTCCGCCATCACCTGAATTTGCCTCAGCCCTTCGGGGATATCCTTCCCACCCGCCTCAAGCTGCTGATACAGACGCACCTGCTGGTTCAGGCCGGTTCTGAAGCGGAAGCGTTTCCAGCGGTCTCTCAGGTAGGCCGGTTTCTCGCGCAGGGGCGTCGTCAGCAGCTCGCGCAGGCGCAGGAGCGCGCGCCCGGCGAGCAGCCCCAGGCCGGAGCCAGCGGGCGTCAGCACGGCCCCGCCTAAAGTCACCCACGTATCAAGGATGCCAAGCAAGCGCACGGTTTCGCCCTGCGCGTGAAGCTGCTGCGCCATCTCGAAGGCCGGGAAACCGCCGAACGAGTAGCCGAACAGCGCATAGGGGCCGGTCGGCTGAACGGCCCGGATGGCTTCAAGGTAATAGGCAGCCATCGCCTCGACGCGGGCCAGCGGCGCAGTCTGACTGCTGTAGCCTTTCGCCTGCACGCCGTAGACTGGCTGATCGGGACTCAGCGCGCGCGCAAATTCGATCAGGTTCATGGTTCCGCCGCCGCCGCCGTGAATGAGAAAAATCGGCAGACGACTTCCCTCACGGCGAATCGGGACGAGGCACTCCTGCGCCGCTTCATTCCAGTCGGCTCCGGTGGCTTTCTGTGGCAGTGCGGCAGCGATTGAAACTATCGGGCGCTGGACGGCTCCTGTCTGCGGAACTGCCGGGGCTGTCCCGTAGAGCGAGAGCATTTCCCCAACAAGCGCGAGCGGCAGGTCAGTCTCGCCGATACCGGGCGCAAGGGTGAGCGAGACGAGCGCGCGTTCCGGCCCCATTCGGTAGCAGCCAAAGCGATAGAGCGGGCCGCTGCTGAGGTCGAATGGCGCGGCGCTAGCCGCAGCGAGCCGCCGTTCCGCTTCATGCTCGCCATCGGGCGCTGACGAGAGATCAATCACCGCCAAGGCGAACGGTTCGTAGGGCGCAATCCGCAGTCGCGGCAGCCCATCGACCATCGTCACAAACGTCCGCAGCGACTCATGGCGCTCGACGAGCTGATTAGCGCAGCGCTCCCACAGGTCGGGATCGATTCCGGCGAGACGCAGGTGAAGGCCGAGATTGCCCCCGGCAGAGCGCGCGGCGACAATCCCCTCAGGCTGCGCGGCGCGTGACAGATCGGCGCTGATGACGTCCGCCAGTTCGGCGGCTGTCGGCGCGTCGAACAGCGCGCGCAGGTCGAGTTCATAATGGAGCACCGCGCGAATATGAACCTGAAGCTGGAGCGCCTTGAGCGAATGTCCACCGAGCAGGAAGAAATCATCGGACGCCGTCACAGCCTCGCGCTCAAAGATCACGCGCCAGATCGCCAGCAGCGCAGCGAGTACGCTGTCCCGATCCGGCGCGCCAGCGGCAGGAGTCTGGAGGCGCGCCAGCGCCTCAGCCAGCGAAAGATAGTCGGTCAAATCAGGCGATAGCGTTGGAAGCATCATTCCAGTCCCAGAATCTCAGCTAATCGATTGCGCAGCACCTTACCGGAGGCCGTCACTGGAATAGCGTCGACCAGCAGGATACGGGTTGGCACTTTGAAGAACAGCAGGTGCTCGGCGGCAAATTTGCGCAGCTCACGCTCTGACGCCGTGCCGACGACGACCGCCGCGACCGCTTCGCCGACATCTGCCTGCCTGAAGCCGAAAACGGCCACGTCTTGCACCTGGGGATGCTGCCGCAGCACGGCTTCGACCTCATACGGCGAGACTTTCGCGCCGCCATTATTGATGACTTCCTTGAGTCGTCCGACCAGCGTCAGGTTGCCGTCAGCATCGATCAAACCCTCATCGCCGGTACGAAACCAGCCATCGACAAACGCTTCGGCGTTGGCTTCGGGGTTATTCCAGTAGCCATCGAAGGTCAGCGGCTTCACGACAATCTCGCCGACCTGTCCGGCGGGCAGCAGGCTGCCATCGGCGGCCATCACCCCGGTCGCCTCAGCCCGTTCGACGCGACCGTGGGTTGTCAGCAGCCGGGCGTCATTCGGGTCAAGAATCCACTGCGAGATACACTCGACTTCCGTCATAGCATAGGTCTGAGCAATCGGCGCGCCCAGAATCCGGTTCAGCTCGACGCGAAAGGGTTCGGACAGGGGCGCTGAGGAGAAATTGATATGCTTGATCTCGTGTCGGGCCAGAATCTCGGGATACTGGTCGGCCAGCGCCAGCAGTTGTTCGAGAAACGGCGGCGGCCCGTACAGAAAATCAGGCCGGTAACGCTCCAGCCAGCCGTAAAACTGATCGGGTTCGAGGCCGGGCATACAGGCGACCGAGCCGCCAGACGCCAGCGCTGCCGAGGAAACCAGCGTGCCAAAAAACAGGTGCATCGGCACGGCGTTGAGCGCCCGCATCGGCGTCTTTCGGCCTGTCGCCCGCAGTTGAATAGTCCGGGGAATCTCGACGGCCCTGAGCATCCCATTCTGGGTGCGCGGGACGATTCTGGGCAGCGCGGTTGTCCCCGATGTCGATACCATAAAGGCCAGATCGTCCGGCCCATTGAGCGGCGGCGCGCCAGTCAGCGGTGGCGGCACTTCAGCAAAGTCGAAGCTCCCCGCTCCTGCCGCTGGCGTCGGGATGATCTCGATGACGCGGATGCCGTGACGCTGCGCCGCGTCACGCGCGCTGCTCTCGCTGCCCTGCTGAACAAGCACGGCCTTTGGCTCGGTGAAGCGCGCGAAATAATCCGCTTCGGCAGCGTCCGCACGCGGGTCAATCAGCAGCGCCAGCACTGCCGCCGCCACGCCGTGCATCGTCACCAGCGCTTCGGGGCCGTTCGGAAGCTGGACGATGACCCGGTCGCCGCGCCCGATGCCCCAGGCGGCCAGCGCTGCGCTGATCCGCTCGGTTTGAACGATCAAGCCGCGATAGGTCAGGCCGACGGCGTTCAGCCCCTGCACCGCCACGGCATCGCCCTGAGTCTGAGCGTGCTGCCGATACAGCTCGTAGAGAGTCGAGGCTGTCAAGCCAGCCCCAGCAGTTCAGCCAGTCGATTACGCTGCACCTTGCCGGATGGCGCTGTCGGGATGGCCTCGACGATCAGAATACGCATCGGCACTTTGTAGAACGGCAGTCGTTCTGCCGCAAATTTACGCAGTTCGCGCTCGGAAACAGCGCCAACAATGACCGCCGCGACCGTCTCGCCAAGTTCGACATGTTTGATTCCAAAGACAACGGCATCCGTCACCTGTGGGTGCTGCTTCAGGACGGTTTCGACCTCAGTAGGCGAGACCTTCGCGCCGCCGCTGTTGATGACTTCCTTCACCCGCCCGACGATGAACAGGTTGCCATCGGCATCCATGCTGCCTTCGTCGCCGGTGCGAAACCAGCCATCAACAAAGGCTTCAGCGTTAGCCGCCGGGTTATTCCAGTAGCCGGTAAAGATGTCCGGCTTCACGACAATCCCGCCCATCTCGCCTTCCGGTAGAAAACTGCCGTCGGGGGCCATGATGCGGGTATGCGCTGGATCGACGGCTCGACCCACCGCTCTCCCCGGATCGCCAGTGAACGGAATCAGCAGCGTATGGGCGATGATGCCGACTTCCGTCATGGCATACACTTTGATAATCGGCACGCCAAAGGTTTGATCGAGCCGCTCGCGGTTGACCGCCGACAGCGGCGAACCGCCGACGTTGATAAAGCGCACGCTGTGCCGGGCAAGCACATCCGGGTAGGCGGGGGCCATTGCCAGAATCTGTTCAAAAATGGCGCTCGGCCCGGAAAGAAAGGTCGGACGATAGCGATCCAGCCAGTGATAAAATTCCTGCATATCCAGCCCCGGCATACAGGCGACCCGACCGCCGGTGGCTGGCCCGGTCGAAGCGAGCACCGCTCCGTAATAGATATGCATCGGCAGGTAACTCAGTACCCGCATCGGGCTGGACTCCTGGATGGAGACATCACGCAGCAGCGTAATCGAAGCAACGCCTTCTATCAGCATAGTACGCTGCGTCAGCGGTATCAATTTGGGCAGCGCCGTCGTCCCAGAGGTTGACATCAGGAAGGCCAGCTCATCAGGGCTATTGAGCGTCGGCGCGACCGTCAGCGGCGGCGGTGGCTCGGCAAAGACGAACGTGCCTGCGCCCATTTCCGGCGTCGGGATGATCTCGATCACGCGAACGCCGTGCCGCTGCGCCAGCGCCCGCCCACTACAATCAACTCCCTGCTGGAGAATGATGGCTTTTGGCTCGACGAAGCGCAGGAAATAATCCACCTCGGTTGCGCCCGCTTTGAGATTAACCAGCATGACAACCGCCGACGCGGCCACGCCTTGCAGAGTCACGAACGCTTCCGGGCCATTGGGAAGCTGAACCAGAACCCGGTCGCCGGGGCCGATGCCCCAGCCAGCCAGCGCTGCAATGATCCGCTCGATCTGGACGATCAAGCCGCGATAGGTCAGGTCGGCGGCGTTCAGTCCCTGCACCGCCACGGCATCGCCGAGCCGTTCCGCCTGCTGACGATAAAGGGCATAAAGGCCGACTGATTCTTCTGCAACCATGCGATGATCCTATCGGTGATCGAAGCAGCGTCATTGAACAGGTCAGGCAGACCGCGTCTACCAGACCTGTGAGGATGACCGTAAGAATAATGCCGTTGACCCGGCGCGGCAATCCCGCTGTGTCGCGCTGCGGTTTCAGCTCAGCCCGAGGATTTCAGCCAGCCGATTACGCTGTAGTTTACCGGATGCCGTCGTGGGAATGGCCGCGACGATGATGATACGGGTCGGGACTTTGAAAAATGGCAGGCGCTCGGCGGCGAATTTCCGCAATTCGCGCTCCGACACCGTCCCGACGACCGCTGCCGCGACCGTCTCACCGACGTCCGCGTTTTTCAGCCCAAAGACCGCAGCATCCGTCACCTGAGGATGCTGTTTCAGCACCGCCTCGACTTCAACGGGCGAAACTTTCGCGCCGCCGTTATTGATGATTTCCTTGACGCGCCCGACCAGCGTAATCCGCGCTTCACCGTCCATGAAGCCCATGTCGCCGGTGCGGAACCAGCCGTTGATAAAGGATTCCTCGCTGGCATCGGGATTATTCCAGTAGCCGCTAAAGATCTCCGACTGAACGACGATTTCCCCGATCTGACCCGACGGCAAAAATGTACCGTCGTCAGCCATAACGCGCGTTTTATCGACCTGCTCGGCCCGGCCAATGGTCGTCATTGGCTCCGTACTCCCGGCAGGCAGCACCAGCAGCGTGATAATGCCGACCTCAGTCATACCATAGGTATGCACGATGGGGACATTGAAAATACGATTCAGGTCGGCGCGCGTAGCGTCCGAAAGCGGCGCGGACGATGTGTTGACATAGCGGATACTATGCCGCGCTACAATCTCCGGGTACTGCCCCGCCAGCGCCAGCAGTTGTTCGAGAATCGGCGGTGGGCCAGTCAGCGCCAGCGGGCGGAACATGTCGAGCCATGCATAGAACTGGGACGGGTCAGCGCCGGGCATACAGGCGACCGAGCCACCCGACGCCAGCGCCGCCGAGGCCACAGCGCAGCCATAAAGCAGGTGCAGCGGGAGCGTGTTGAGCGCCCGCAGCGGCACTGTTTGATTTAAGGCGCGTTCCTGAATAATCAGTGATGAGGCGATAGCCTGAATCATGCTGCTCTGAGTCAGCGGTATCAATTTGGGCAGCGCCGTCGTCCCGGAGGTTGACATCAGGAAGGCCAGATCATCAGGGCCATTGAGCGTCGGCGCGACGGTCAGCGGCGGCGGTGGCTCGGCAAAGACGAACGTGCCTGCGCCCATCTCCGGCGTCGGGATAATCTCGATCACGCGAACGCCGTGCCGCTGCGCCAGCGCCCGCCCGCTGCTCTCAACGCCCTGCTGAAGAATGATGATCGTCGGCGCAATAAAGCGCAGCAGATACGCTACTTCGGTCGCGCCCGCTCTGGGGTCGATCAGAACCGACACTGCCGTCGCCGCCACGCCGTGCATCGTCACCAGCGCTTCGGGGCCATTCGGAAGCTGGATAAGGACTCGGTCGCCGCGCCCGACGCCCCAGGCGGCCAGGGCCGCGCTGATCCGCTCGGTCTGGGCAATGAAACCGCGATAGGTCAGGTCGGCGGCGTTGAGTCCCTGCACCGCCACGGCGTCGCCATGGGCCGCAGCCTGCTGGCGATAGAGGGAATAGAGGGTTTGTGCCTGAGCTTCAATCATCTTTTTGAACCAGAGCGAAGATCACTGGCGGTTATCATAAAGTAACACTTCACGGCGCGCAAAACATCCGGCGAAGTTTTCCAGGGCAAACGCATCAAATTTGATCGGAGTTTCAAGAAAGCTCATATCGGTTT
>CAZZAO010000009.1:0-636 GCA_964652205.1 uncultured Anaerolineaceae bacterium
GGATAAACCGATATGAGCTTTCTTGAAACTCTGATCAAATTTGATGCGTTTGCCCCGGAGTAAGCTTCAAATAAGTTGCTGAACTCCGAATAATGCCCTAGAATAATTCTTCATCGTGATGATAGGAGTCAATCCTTTATGAGTCAGCCAACAATCCATCCGCCGCAATCAGCGCTCGTCCGGCAGCCTGAATCAAGTCAACAAGCCGGACGTAAATCATGGACGCAGCCGACGATCAAGCCGACTGGCAAGCTCACAGCGCTGGTTCAGGCCCAGGTTTCCCCGTAACTCACGCTGCTTTATGCTTCTTCGGGGAGAAGCAATGACACAATCGCCTGAATCGACACCGAACCTCCGCGAGCAGCAGGCCGGGCGTCCATCGGCCAGAGTCTGGACACCACCGACGATCACGCCGGTCGGCAAACTGAAGTTACTGGTTCAGCAGGGTTCGGTTAGCTAAAGCACAATTTCTCATTTCACCGAGGCGGCCATGATCGTCCCATCAACAGCGCTGGCACAGGCAGCACCCGTCAGCAAGGTCTGGATGCCGCCGACCCTCACGCTGGTCGGCAAACTGAAGATACTGGTTCAGCAGGGTTCGATAACCCAGTAACGGGAGCTTCCTGATGTCCGAAA
>CAZZAO010000009.1:646-27751 GCA_964652205.1 uncultured Anaerolineaceae bacterium
CCCTGCGCCCAGAGTCTGGACACCCCCCCGGCTGACCTCTGTCGGCACGGTCAATAAGCTCGTCCAGGTCATTCCGTCTCCCTGAAGTCCGATCAGCGCGGCGCGCGCCCACAGCGCTTTGCAGCTTCGGTCGGCAAGAGTCATCCCCTATGATCTTTTCCACGGTGGCCGACGCGCTGGACGAGTCGACGCGGCAGCAGATCGCATCCGCCGCGCTCGTTCGTCGCTGGCTCACGCTTCCCGATCAGCCCGCGCATGAGTGTTCTCGCGCCGCCGACGGCTGGTGGCTCTATCATCCCCGTTATGGCGCGGCGCGTTTCGGCGCCCACTCGCGCCACGTCCAGCAGTACATTTGCCCCGACATCGCCCCTGACGACTATCAGCGGATTTTCGAGCATGAATGGCTGCCGCTGATCTATCAGGCGTGGGGCTACTTCGTGCTGCACGCCAGCGCCGCCACGCAGGCCGACGGCGGGACGCTGCTGTTCGTCGGCATGTCTGGCGCGGGCAAGTCAACGCTGGCGTTCGGGCTGGGTCAGCGCCCCGGCTGGCAGCAGGTCGCCGACGACAGCCTCGCCCTGACATTCGCGCCCGACGGCCCGCGCGTCATTCCGCTGCCGAACGCCATTCGCCTGCGTCCGGCCAGCGCCGAGCATTATGCCGCTGCGGATCGCGCCGCCCTCGACTGGCCGAACGCGAGCCTGAGTCCGCGCGCCCTCTATCTGCCGGAACAGGACGCCGACCACCCAGCGCAGCCGTCGATCAGCGCGCTCGGCCCGGCAGAAGCGCTCAATCGACTGCTCGATCAGCTCTACGTCCTCGACATCGACAGCCGCGATGTCCGCCGCGCGGTGACAGCCGATACGCTCGATCTCCTCAGTCATGTGCCGGTGTTTCGGCTGCGTTATCGCCGCGATTTCGCCGCGCTGGACAGCACGCTCACAGGCATCGAAGCGCATGTCGCCAGCCTCTAGCCTGCCCGAACGCGCGCGGCTCTATGCCTCAATGACGGCCTGGTACGTCGGGCTGACGGCGCTCAAACCGCTGCTGAAAACCCGGCAGATGCTGGCGCTGGTCGCTTCGACGCCGCAAGGCCAGCGCTCGTGGCAGCGCGGGGACGTCCGCCGCTACCTGCGGCTGCAACGCGCGCTGGCCGGTCGCCTGAAGCTGACCAACTGCCTGCCGCGCGCCCTGCTGGCCTATCGCTTTCTGCTGCTGGCGGGTGAGCGCCCCACACTGGTCGTCGGGCTGGACGCCCACGTCGGTCACGCCTGGGTCGAACTCGACGGCGCGCCGCTGGACGAGAACCTGAGTCATCTCCGGCGCTTCCAGCCGATCATGACGCTACCTTCACCTCCGGCGGGTGAGAGGCCGGGATGAGAGCAGGTTGGCGGGCGCAAAAACCCGGCCCGCTGATTAAATGATGCGCGTGCATCAGCCTGCTCGCGCCCGATGACATGCATCCCAAAACCATTATAAGGCGTCGTCAACCCATTCGACGGTTGTCTGTGGGACGTGGGTCTGCCGCCACAGATGACAGCGCTCAGCAAGCTGTTCGGCGTGCCGATAGTAATACGGCTCGCTGCGGCGTTCGCGCTCATACATGACGTAAGGCGCGAGTCTGGCCCATGATTTCGTAATCATCGGATGCATCCACGGCATAATGATCTCATCAGGAATCCAGGTGGACTGCGTCAGGAACGAAACCTTGTCGAGCGAATTGAGTACCTGCTTCATCTGCGCCTGCCCCTGGTCGTCGATCAGGTCGAGGCCGTGGTCGAGGTTGCCGTCGAGGTGCAGGTAGACCCAGCGCCGCGCCTCGATGTTCTCGCGCGAGTTCAGTTCGTCGAACAGCCGACTGGAGACTTCGATATAGCGGCTGTTCGCGCCTTCCGCCAGTTCCCGATAGGCGATGTAACCGGCGCTGACGACCGCTGCCGCTGCTACCGCCGTCGAGAGCGCCTCGACCATCGCCCAGAAATCCGCGCTGATCTGCCGCCCGATCAGCAGCCAGAGGATGACGAGCAGGACGCTCCAGCCAATCAGCGCGCCCAGCGTCAGCGCGACGATATTGAGGAAAACCCGTGACTCGCTCAGTTTTGTAGACATTGGCATCTCCGAGTGTGGCGGATGGCAGGTCAACCGATCATACCCGCGATAGCAACGGCGGGCCGAAATCCATTTACACATTTTATATCAGTGACGATCTTGCCTGTAACGAATGCCATGCTAGAGTGAAATCAGATCGACCGCCTAATCTTCCGAGGTGTGCCATGTTCCCGACGATGAAACAGGGCCTGCTGTCACTGGCGCTCATTCTCGTACTCGGCGTGGCCGGCGCTGCCGAAGCCTGCTGCGGGCAGACAGCGGACTATTTTTTCACCGCCGCGGTCGTCGGTACGCCGGACTGCGACAGCGGTCACGGAACCGGCACGGCTCAATGGCAGATCAGCTATCATCTGCCGACGGCGCATAATTTATTCGTCGGCACGTATGGCGATGGCGTCATTCAGGCCAACGATTTCTACTCGACGCTGCCCCAGGTCCCCGGCGCGCCGACCGATGTCATGACCGGCAGCGCGGTCTGGCACTGGCAGCCCGGTTCGAGCAATCCGCGCAAGGTGCGCGTTCAGTTCAACCTCGATTACGGGTCAGGATTGCACTATGAAGATCACGCGCTGATCGTCTTCGACTGCACGGCGCGCGGGGCGAAGAATCTGGTTGTCCACAACTTTGAGGCTGAATACGTCCCATGAGCGCCGCTGACCGGCTGCAAAATGCCTTCGAGTTCGGCGCGGACGACCTCGCCGCCAATCAGCGGGGAGAAATCACTGACTGGCAGCGTCGCCGCCTGCGCGAGAAGCAGACTCAGGCGCTGCAAGCGTTCGCTGTTCCGGGCGCAGCGGGCGTTATGCTGGTCGCCTTCGGGCGAGCTTCCACCCTGTTCGCCGTGGCGCTCGTCATCGTCATCGCCTACCTGAGCTACACGGCTTATCTCGGCTGGCGCAGTTTACAGGTCGAAAGCCAGATGACAGACGGCGCTGAGTCGATCCACGGCTGGCTGTCGAAAAAGGTCAGCCAGTCGCGCTATTCGACCCATTATCGGCTGGTCATCAATGGCTCCGAGTTCAGGATAGATCGGGCGCAGTTTGACAGCCTGATTGAAGGCATCGAATATCGTGTCCACTACGCCCCGCTTTCGCGGACGATTCTCTCGCTGGAATCGGAAGCCAGCCGAGGCAACCAGCCCGGTTACTTTGCCGAGCGGCTGGGAACGCTTTAGCGGTCTGGCTCAGGCAGAGTCGTGCTGCAACTTCCAGCCTGAGAACCGAGAAATACGGCAATTCGGGTTCAGTTTCGGCCTTCAATTGGCCCCTGTCTGGCGCGAGATTCAGTGCATCAACCTCCCGGTAATCGAGCAGTTGCGGGTTGATTATACGGCGGGCATGAGGCATGATGCCTCTACCAGGCAGTCACGTCGATAAGCAGCAGCCGCGAACACTTCGCGTCCCGACGGAAGCTTGCGCGTTCTCCCTCTTTTCCCGGCTCTCGCGTCTCCGCTCCTCAATCCTCAGGCTTGCTCTCTTTATTAGCACTTGTATCAGAAGTTTGCTAGAAATCTTGACTTTTAACCTGTCATCTGCTAAATTTCGGGCAGATTTGTTAGCACTCTCATGTTGTGAGTGCTAAATTGAATTTCTAAGCAAAGTCGAACTCGGTGATTCACCGAGATCGAACTGAGCAATTACAGGAGGGAAAGTATGGCTCTCAACATTCGTCCTCTGGGCGACCGCGTCCTCGTCGAACCTGTCGAGCAGGAAGAGACAATCGCAGGCGGTATGCTGGTGCTGCCCGAAACCGCCAAAGAGAAGCCCCAGCAGGGCAACGTGCTGGCCGTTGGCGCAGGTCGGCGCGATGAAAACGGCAAGCGGATCGACATGGATGTGAAAGTGGGCGATAAGGTTCTGTTCGCCAAGTACGGCGGCACAGAGATCAAGGCAGACGGCAAGAAGCTGCTGATCCTCAAGGAAACCGACATTCTCGGCATTGTCGAGTAAGTTCGGCCCTCGTCTCATTCGTTCAATCTCAACTCCCAAATCCAATCAACTCGATATGAGGAAGTGACCTATGGCTAAAACACTCTTGTTCCGTGAAGAAGCGCGCCGCGGCCTTCAGCGTGGCGTCGATAAGGTGGCCGAAGCAGTCAGCACCACCCTCGGCCCCAAGGGCCGGAACGTGGCGCTCGACAAGAAATTCGGCGCGCCGACCGTGACCCACGACGGCGTGACCGTCGCCAAGGAGATCGAACTCGAAGACCCCTATGAAAACATGGGCGCACAGCTTCTGAAAGAAGCCGCCACCAAGACCAACGACGTCGCCGGTGACGGCACGACCACCGCGACGGTTCTGGCTCAGGCCATCGTCAACGAAGGGCTGCGTAACGTCGCCGCAGGCGCGAACCCGATGCTGCTCAAGCGCGGCATCATGGCCGCCGCCGACGCGGTCGCCAAGAACATCAAGGAACAGGCCGTCTCGATCAGCACCCGCGAAGAGATCG
This sequence comes from uncultured Anaerolineaceae bacterium, assembly GCA_964652205.1. Taxonomy (GTDB): domain Bacteria; phylum Chloroflexota; class Anaerolineae; order Aggregatilineales; family Phototrophicaceae; genus ZC4RG36. The sequence continues at coordinate 5,205 of CAZZAO010000009.1, forward strand.
CCAGCGTCGCCAGCGTCTCGGCGCAGGACGACGAAATCGGCAACCTGATTGCCGAAGTGATGGACAAGGTCGGTAAGGACGGCGTCGTCACGGTCGAAGAGAGCCGTGGCCTCGAGTTCGAGACCGAGTACGTCGAAGGAATGCAGTTCGACCGTGGCTACATCAGCGCCTACTTCGTCACTGCCCCGGACGCGATGGAAGCCGTGATCGAGGAGCCGTACATCCTCGTCTACGACAAGAAGATCAGCGCGGCGCAGGACATCGTCCCGCTGCTGGAGAAGCTGGTTCAGATCGGCAAGCGTGACGTGGTCATCATCGCCGAAGACGTCGACGGCGAAGCGCTGGCGACCCTCGTGCTGAACAAGCTGCGCGGGATGCTCAACGTTCTGGCGATCAAGGCCCCTGGCTTTGGCGACCGGCGCAAGGCCATGCTGGCGGACATCGCTATCCTGACCGGCGGCACGGTCATCAGCGAAGAGACGGGCCGCAAGCTGGAGACCGTCACCCTCAACGACCTCGGTCGCGCGGGCAAGGTCGTCAGCACCAAAGAAGAGACGGTCATCGTTGACGGCTCTGGCGACGAGAAGGCTATTAAGGGCCGCGTCGAGGAAATCCGCAAGGAAATCGAGCTATCGACCAGCGACTACGACAAGGAAAAGCTCCAGGAACGTCTGGCGAAGCTGTCCGGCGGCGTCGCGGTCATCCGCGTCGGCGCGGCGACTGAGACCGAACTGAAGGAAAAGAAGCACCGCGTCGAGGACGCCCTGAGCGCCACCCGCGCTGCGGTTGAAGAAGGCATCGTCCCCGGCGGCGGCGTGGCTCTGGTCAACGCAGTGGCCTCGCTCGACAACCTGAAGATGGCGAACGACGACGAGCAGACGGGCGTCAACATCGTCCGCCGCGCGCTCGAAGCGCCGATGCGTAAGATCGTCAGCAACGCCGGGATCGACGGCGCGGTGGTCATCCAGACCGTCCGCCAGATGCAGAAGGATCAGAACAACCACAAGATTGGCTACAACGTCATCTCCGACCAGTACGGCGATATGATCGAGGCAGGCATCCCTGACCCGGCCAAAGTCACCCGTGGCGCGGTCGAGAACGCGGCGTCGATTGCCAGCATGATCCTGACGACTGAAGTGCTCATCACCGACGCGCCTCAGAAGGAAGCTGCCCCGGCTGCTCCGCAGATGCCGGAATACTAAATCGGCGGCACTGCGTCGCTGGTTTCTCAAAAGCCCCCGATTTGTCGGGGGCTTTTGATTTACCAAATCACCCTGAATGAGCCAATTTCTTTTATAATGGCGCTAATGGATGCCTGAGGACAGTTGACATGAACGCACTTGAACAGGAAGTCATCAAGAAATTCCGTCAACTCGACAAAGCAGCGCGACAACGGGTGCTGCTGCAAATGGAACATGAGGATACTGTACCGGAGCCGATGTCGCCTGAAGAGTGGCTCGAATGGGCAGATGCATTTGGCGCAAAGATTTATGCCAGGTACGGCGAGCGCAAGCTGACCTCGGTCGATTTACTTCATGAAGCAAGGGAAGAACGGCTCAATGACCTTATGGGCGGTCGCTGACTCCAGCATTTATCTTGCCATTGCCCTGCGAGAACCGCACGCTGATGCCGCGAGGGCACTCATTGGAGAGTGGACACAAACTCAAACCCACATCGCGGCTCCTTATCTATTTCGCTATGAATTGATCTCTGTTGTCCGCAAGCATATCACGCGGGGGAATATCACTTTGTCTGACGGACAGGCAGCGATCAACGGGCTGTTACGCCGTCCCGTTGAGATTTTTACCGAAGAGTCCTTGCTGCACCGTGCTTTTAAGCTGGCAAGTGATTTCAACTTCCCTGCCGCCTACGACTCGGTTTATCTTGCATTGGCCGAACAACTTGGCTGCGAATTCTGGACAGCCGATTTGAAGCTCGTCAACCTTGTCAGCATCCGATTCTCGTGGGTCAAGTGGATTGGCAATTTCGCTTTGCCGGAAACCAATCCCACAACCCGCTAATCGGACGGAATTTCCAGGTCACAGGTAAAGCGGCAAAACCTGTTCCAGAAGATTCCAGACGCCGCTCTGCCGAAATTCCGTGGAAAGAGATCACTGGTTTCCGCAATATTATCGTTGATGATTATGGCGACCTCACCCTTCTGGAAGTCTGGAAAACGATTGAGCGCGATCTACTGCCACTGCTCCCCAGATTGCGGAAAATCCTGGGCGAGCCAGACGAGGAGAGTGCCGAATGATGTCCGTCTTCTCCCCGATGGATGAGGCAAGCGCACGGGCAATCCTCGCATGGCGCTACGAAGCCCCGTATACGCTCTACAACCTGTCGCCTGAAGCGGACGTCGCTGCGGAAGTCGCTCACATGCTCGGCGGCCCCAGCGACTTCTACGCCGTCCGTGACGATTCCGGCGTGCTGGTCGCCTTTCGCTGCTTCGGCCTCGATGGGCGGGTTCCCGGCGGGCGCTACAATGACGCGGCGCTCGATACCGGCGGTGGCCTGCGCCCCGACCTGACCGGGCGCGGCCTCGGCGCGGATGTGATGCGCGCGGGGCTGAACTTCGGCCAGCAGACCTATCATCCGCCCGCCTTCCGCGTCAGCGTCGCCGCGTTCAACGCACGGGCGCTCAGGACGTGTGAAAAGGTTGGCTATCGGCGCGTCTCGACCTTTTACAGCCCGCCCAACGACGCAGATTTCGTCATCCTGGTGCGGCCCACTCGTTAGCGCATTCGGCATTTGAGCGTGGCATAAGGCATCATGCCGCTGCGAAAACCAGCCGCGCTGGCTTCTGGATTCCCCCGCTCGCTGCTTGCGAAGAGGGGGAAACGGCTGCATACCATCGCCGCCCTCACCCCCGGCCCCTCGCCCGGAGGGCGAGGGGCCGGGGGTGAGGGCGGCGGGCGCGGCGGGCAGCGATCCATGCTACGATTCGTTGAAGGCGATGGAACTAATCGCACAGCGGCGGCGTCTGAGCAATAACCGTCTCACAAAATTGCGAAACAGGAGCTTTGATGATGCGAAACCTTCGACTTGCGGCCCCCTTCGCCTGTGCGGCCCTGCTGTTTACCCTGTCGGTGCAGCGCGCACCCGCCGTCCTCGCACAGGACGCGACGCCCGATGCGACCGCCGCAGCCAGCAGCGGGACACTCGACAGCAGCAGCGTCAGCCTGACGGTCTATAATCAGGGAACCGCGCTGGTGCAGGATCGGCGCAGTTTCGATCTCAGGAGCGGCGAGAACGCCATCGACTTCACCGACGTCGCCGCCAGCATCGACTCAACTTCGGTCAGCTTCAAGTCGCTGACTGACCCGCAGGGAACCAGCGTCCTCGAACAGAACTACGCCTACGACCTGGTCAACAGCAGCGCGCTGCTGGCGCGCTACATCGACCAGCGGATCGAGGTCACGACCGACGACGGCACGCAGTACGCCGGTCAGCTCCTGAGCGGACAGGGCGGCGACATCATCCTGCGGCAGGACGATGGACAGGTCGCCGTGGTGAGCGGGGCGCAAATCCGTAACATTCAGTTCCCGGAGCTGCCCGGCGGACTCATCACCCGACCGACCCTGCGCTGGCTGATCCAGTCGGAGCAGACCGGGCCACAGAATGTCGAGCTGACCTACCTGACCGGCGGCATGACCTGGACTGCCGATTATACGCTGCTGCTGGCGGCAGATAACGCCAGCCTCAACCTTAACGGCTGGGTCACGCTCAGTAACACCAGCGGCGCAACCTATAAAGACGCAAAGGTCAAGCTGGTGGCCGGGGACGTCAACCGGCTGCCGGTCGAGCAGGATTACGCGCGGGCCGAAGTTGCCGATGGAATCGTCATGTCCGCCGCAGCCCCGCCGACCGTCGATCAGCGCAACTTCAATGAATACAAGCTCTACGAGATCACCCGTCCGGTCACAGTCGCCGATAACGAAACCAAGCAGGTCGAGTTCGTGACGGCTGCGGGCGTCCCGGCGGACACCTTCTACGTCTATGACAGCAGCCAGCCTTACTACGCTTACGGCGGCCCGCTCACCGACCAGACTTACGGCATGACCGGGGTCAAGGACGTGCAGAATTATCTGGAATTCACGACCGGCAAGGACACCGGCCTCGACGCCGCCCTGCCCGCTGGCCGCGTCCGCGTCTATCAGGAAGACATCGACGGCGCGGCGCTGCTGATCGGCGAGAACAGCATCGACCATACGCCGAAGGGCGAAAAAGTCCAACTGTTCCTCGGCAACGCCTTCGACCTGGTCGGCCAGCGCGTGCAGACGAATTTCAAGCTCGGCGATCACTCGCTCGACGAGACTTACGAAATTCATCTGACCAACCGTAAGGAAAACGACACCGTCCAGATTCGTGTGCCGGAGCATCTGTTCCGCTGGAGCAACTGGGAAATCACCGACGCCAACGCCGACTACACGAAGATCGACTCATCGACTATCGAGTTCCGCGTCAACGTCGAGCCGAACAGCGAAACCGTCCTTAGCTACACCGTCCACTATTCCTGGCCGTAATCCCGCGCCATCAACCCCATCGACCGCCGAGACTGCTCAATGAGCCGCCTCGGCGGTTGGTTGTCGGCGTTGCGCCGGGACGCGGTTTGGCTCCATAATGGCTTCATCGGTCGGCGACACGACCCACGACGGAGTCCAATGATGCGTATTCTCCCCCTGATTCTGATCGCGCCGATGATGGCGCTGGTATTCGCTTCGGCAGCCATCGCCCAGCAGCCAGATGCCACGCAGACGCCCATCGCGCCCTCGCCCCAACCGACCCTCGACTTCGGCATCAGCCTGCCGCCAACTGCCGCGCCGCAAGCCGCGCCGATCACCGCCGCCAGCGTCGGCGCGCTGCTGCCGATCTCACTCTCTGGCGTCGGCGCGACGCCGATTGAGCGCAACGTCAGCATTCGGCAGGGGCCGGGGCTGGAATATCCGCGTATCGGCGTGCTGCGTTCGGGCAAGTCCATTGACGTAGTCGGCACGAACGGCTACGATCAGTTGCGCGACTGTGTCGGCGATTTCAGCAAGACGCTCGATATGTGGCTTCAGGTGCAGGTCAACGAACGGCGCGGCTGGATCGCGCGCTGCACGGTGATCGTCAGCGGAGACACCAGCCATCTGCTCGACCAGTCCCCGTAGAACTCCCTCACCCCTACGCGCTAAGGGTTTCGCTACACTCAACGACGGTCGGCCAAACGGTGCTGACTCCCTGCGCTGTCTCTCCCACAGGGCGAGAGGTGAAGTCTAAGGAAAACGATGAGGATTCCTGGGCTAATCATCCGAAATCCTCTGACAGTCCGCCTGTCTGCCCGCCGAATCAATGGAGCGCGCCGTGGCTGACTGGCAGCGCCGGATCGCGTCCGTTGTCTACGCGGTCGAAAACCGGGTCGATCATGCTATCGACCGCGTCAACCGGACGTTCGGCTGGATCAACCCGGTCATGATCGTCCCCTATCGCGGCCACGGCACGCGCGAGATGTTCTATCTCAAGGGCCGCGTGATCGAGGATCATGGCGTCACGTCTGCCGGAGCGACTGACAACGCCTGGCAGAACTTCCTCAACACCTACAAGCGCTTTGCCAGCGATGAAGTCTCCGGCGTGACGGTTCGCGGACGCTTCGGCTCGGTCGAGCAGACCGCCGTCAGCGACGAAGAAGGCTTTTTCGAGCTGCGTTTTCCGCCTGATCCCGCGCTGATGGCCGACGATCAAAGCTGGTACGAGGTGATCCTCGATCTGGTCAAGTATCCCGGCCCGCAGCGCGAGGATACCAGCGTCACCGGCCTGGTCGTCGTCCCGCCAGCGACCGCGCAGTTCAGCGTCATCAGCGACCTCGACGACACGGTGATTCAAACCGGCGTGGTCAACTGGCTGCAAATGGCGCGCAACACCTTCCTCAAGAATGCCCATACCCGCCTGCCGTTCGAGGGCGTCGCCGCTTTCTATCAGGCGCTGCAAGTTGGGACGAAGGCTACCCATAACCCGATCTATTACGTCTCCAGCAGCCCGTGGAACCTGTATGACCTGATGATCGACTTCTTCAACGTGCGCGGAATCCCGCCCGGCCCGCTGTTCCTGACGGACATGGGGCTGACGAGGGATTACCTGCTCAAACCGAGTCGGCGCAAGCACAAGCTCGACACAATTTCGATGCTGCTCAAAACCCATTCACGCCTGCCGTTCGTGCTGATTGGCGACAGTGGCGAGTACGACCCGGACATTTATCTTCAGGCCGTGCGCGACAATCCGGGCCGGATTGTGGCGATCTACATCCGTGACGTCAGCGCGACGCGGCGCAATGCCTACATGCAGGAGATCGCCGAGCAGGTTAAGGCGGCGGGATCATTCATGCTGCTGGTCAAGGATACCGTCGAGGCGGCGGTTCATGCCTCGACGCACGGCCTGATCCTGCCGGAAGCGCTGCCCGCGATCAATCAGGAGCGCAAGGAAGACCAGCCGCCGCCGAACCCGATCACGCAGTTGCTTGAGGGGGCGAAAGCGGAGAAGTAGCAGTTCAACCCCCTGCATCCGCCTCAGTGCATCGACCTTCACGGTACTTGTCCCGCTCATTCCAGTTCTCTCACCGCCTGGTTGTTCAAGTCAAATTTTCGTTTCATCACATCCTCATTACCTCATGTCATTCCTGTTCCTTTTTCTCATAACACGGTAAATTAACTCAGCATTATTTCCCCGACGATTCTGCCTACGACCAGGTTTTGAGTAGTTTATACAAAAGATTGAGTTCAAGTGTTTGTCAAAGACCCGATCCTGATTCGCGCGGCGCAGGAGAGCGATGTGCTGGCCTTCCGCGAGCTGCGGCTCGACGGGCTGAAGCAGCACCCGGATGCCTTCGGCGCGGCCTATGAGCGCGATGCCGCTCAACCGCTTGAGTTCTGGCAGGAACGCATCCGCTCGAACACGGGCAGCAAGGGAACGATTCAACTGGCGGTCGCGGGCGAGGCGCTGGTCGGCGTGACCGGCATTTACCGCGACGACGGCGCAAAGACGCGGCATAACGCGCGCCTCTGGGGCGTCTACGTCCGGCCCGACTGGCGAGGACGAAAGGTCGCCGAGGCGCTGATTGACGCCTGCATTAGCTGGGCAGAAGCCGAGCAGATCGCCATCGTCAAGCTGGCGGTCGCGGCCAACAACCCCGGCGCGATCCGCTGCTATTTGCGCTGCGGCTTCTCGATCTACGGCGTCGAGCCGGACGCGCTGCGCGTCGAGGGCGTCTCGCTCGATGAGCTACTGATGGCGAAAAAGATAAAGAAGGACTGAGGGACGAGGACTGAGCAATACAAAAGACAAATCGTTGCTGTGTTTTACTCAGTCCTCATCGCTCAGCCCTTCGTTTAGCTCATCCTTCTGACCAGCGCCGCCGCCAGCGCGACCTTGCCGGCGGCGCTCAGGTGGACGCCATCGCCGACCAGCGCGCCGGTCGGGTTCTGGCCGAAGTAGAAGTCGAGCATCCCGCTTTCCTGCTCGGTCAGCGGGACGGCCAGCGCCTGTTCGAGATCGGCGCGGTTGGTCGAGCCAATCAGATAGCTCGATCCCATGCCCACGAAAATGGCGTTAGCGTCGACGCAGATCGTCTGCGCCAGCGCCCCACCCTGACAGGCCGCCGCAATCGCGCCGTTGAAAGCGGCTACGCGCTCGGACGTGAAACCGGCAGCGAAGGTATCGAGCGCGAATTTGGCCGGTTCGCCGCCGTAGTAGTTGACGACGATCACCCTGCCGCCGGGATTGGCCGCGCGTAGATCAGCCACCAGCGCGCCGAGCGCCGCCGCGTGGGCGCTGGCCTCGCCGCCGGTCAGATCGTTAATCCACGGCAGGATGACGGTGTACGGGCAGCGATCCGCCAGCAGCGCGGCGTACTCGCCTGTGCCGCGATAGCTCGGCTGATTCGGCGCGCTGATGCCGACCGCTGCCGCCGAACGATTGTTGACGACGACGCTGCCGCCGAGCGTGCGATAACGTCCGGCAATATAGGCGCTGACCGGCCCCATGTGCGCTCGAAGATAGCCCGTCGCCGGGACTTCAAACACGCCGTCGCCATAGGCCACCGAGTCGCCTGCAACGCTGACGCACGACGGATAGCGCGCCGCGACCGCCGTCGCTGACGCTTCAGCCGTGGCTTCAGGCGTGGCGGACGGCAGCGGCGTGGCGGACGGTCGGCGCGTGGCAGTCGGGACGTCAGTGGGCAGCGGCGAGGCGATTCGCGTCGGCAGGCGCGGAACGGTCGAGACGGCGGTGACGGTCGGCAGCGCGACGACGACAGCCAGCATCGTCGGCGGCGCGACGGTCGGCGGCTGGCGCGTGGCGACGAAGGCAATTGCGCCGACCGTCACGACGACGCAGGCGATCATCCCGGCCATGATGAGCCAGGCGACGGTACGGATGGCGGGAGTCACAGAAGCCACCGCAATTGCCGGAGGCTAAAAGCCGTCCGGCAAGATAAATGAAGCCAGCTAGAAGCTGGCTGAAAAGCCAGGATTGCTGCACCAATGAGCAGATGGGTGAGGCGTTTTTGAGTCCCCTTCAGGGGACTTCTTTTCGCTTGCCGGATGGCTTTTAGCCTCCGGCGTGACCGACGCAGAAGATTAATCAAGGCCGACGCTACAGCGTCCCGCCGAGATTCCACGGGTCGAATTCGGCCTCACCATAGCCCTGTGCCTCGCTCTTGCTCTGCTGACCGGACGCGACGGCAATCGCCAGGTCGAGCAGGTCGTGGGCGACATCGGCCATCGGTCGGCCATCGAGGATCGTCCCGGCGTTCAAGTCCATATCCTCGGTCATGCGGTTGTACATCTCGTTGTTGGTAGCGACCTTGATGCTCGGCGCGGGTTTGAAACCGAAGCACGAGCCGCGCCCGGTCGTGAAGATGACCAGGTTACAGCCGCCCGCCACCTGCCCGGTCGCGGACACCGGATCGTAACCGGGCGTGTCCATGTAGACGAAGCCACGCCCGGTAATCTGCTCGGCATAATCGTAGACGGCGGTCAGCGGCGTGCTGCCACCTTTGGCGACCGCGCCGAGCGACTTCTCGTAGATCGTCGTCAGGCCGCCGACCTTGTTGCCGACGCTCGGATTGTTGTCGATCTCGATGTTGTGCAGCGCGGTATGCCGCTCCCACCACCTGACCTTATCGACCAGCTTCTGCCCGACTTCCGGCGTGGCGGCGCGGCGCGTGAGCAGATGTTCCGCGCCGTAGATTTCCGGCGTTTCCGCCAGCACCGCCGTCCCGCCCTGACGCACCAGCTCATCGACCATCATGCCGAGCGCCGGATTAGCTGTGACGCCGCTCCAGCCGTCGCTGCCGCCACATTGCAGCGCAATCGTCAGCTCGGAAATTGGCTGCGGCGTCCGCCCAACGCGGTTGACATCGGGCAGCAGCTCGCGCACGGCAGAAACGCCCGCCGCAATCGTCTTGCGCGTGCCGCCGGTATCCTGAATCGTCAGGTTGGGGGGACTGCGGCGCACGCCGTCCCGCTCGCTTTTCAGGTCGAAATTAGTGATGAGATCGCCCACCTGATTAGTCTCGCAGCCGAGGCCGACGATCAGGTAGGCGCCGACGTTGACGTGTGCCGCCATTCCGGCCAGCGTCCGCTGGAGCAGCGCGTAGTCGTCGCCGCCGATGCGGCTGCCGCAGCCGAAGCCATGAGCAATCGCAATCACGCCATCGACGTTGGGATAGTCGGCCAGAATCTCGTCGGTGAAGCTGTGCGCGATCTCGCGGACGACATGCGCCGAGCAGTTGACCGTCGAAACCACAGCGATGTAATTGCGCGTGGCGGCGTGACCGTTGGCGCGTTCATAGCCCATGAAGGTCAGACGCTCATCTGGCGCGACGAACTTGACCGGGCGCACTTCAGTGCCGAAAGCGTAATCGCGGGCGAAGTCAGCGACGCCGAGGTTCTGGGTGTGGACGTGCTCGCCGGGGGTAATCGGGCGCGTGGCGAAACCGATGATCTGGCCGTAGCGGCGCACCGGCGCGCCCGTGTCGATAGGGCGCAGGGCGATCTTGTGACCGGCAGCGGTGAACTGGCGGATGGCGATGCGCTGCCCGCCAGCATCGAGATCGGTGCCGATGCCGAGTGGGACGCGCAAAATCACCACGTCGTCGTCCGGGTGCAGGCGAATCGCCACCTCATCCAGCGGGACGACGCCGAGCGGCTGCATATCAACAAATCCAATATTTCCGACGGTCATGGCACAGGCTCCCGTTCAAATCGCAGTAGGACACCGATTATAGCCAACTGTCGCCCTTCTTCATTATAGCCAGGCTTCTATAGCCGCATTCCAGTTCATGAACTCAACTGACCATCCTTGAGAGCGCTGCTATAATCCAGCGTGTCGCCCTGCTCGACCTGCCGGAAGCTAAACCTCTTGCTCAAACGCCTCCTGTTCACGCTGCTGATCCTCTATACGCTGCTGATCGGCGCGAACTTCGTCGGGATTGTCGAGCCGACACTCCGGCTGATCGGCGTGGCGCTCGTCGGCGTCGTCCTCGTCCTCTGGCTGTGGAGCCGCCGACACTGGCGCTGGCATCGGACGGCGCTCGACGGCGTGATGCTGGTCTGGGCGGCGGCGTTTGCGATCTCGCTGGCAGCGAACAGCGGAGACTGGCGCAGAATCGGCATCGGCCTGTGGTTCGTCGGCCTGTACGCCGGCGTGTGGTATCTGCTTCAGGACACCTTCGCCAACCGGGGACTGCGGCGCGAGTGGCTGGTTGACCCGCTGCTGATCGCGGGGGCAATCACAACGCTTGTCGGCTATATGCAGGTCGAAAACGCGCTGCTCCAGCATCAGGAGATTCCGCGTCCGGTCGGGGTACTCGGCAATCCGAACTTTCTGGCGGCGCTGCTGGTGATGCTGTTACCCATGATCGCCGGTCGGCTGCGGATGGCGCGAACGCCGCTGGCGCGCGTGCTGCTGGCCGTTGACGGCGCAGCCACGCTCGGCATGATCGGGCTAACGTTCTCGCGCGGCGGCTGGATCGCGGCAGTCGTCGCGCTCGGCCTGTGGGCGGTTATGAGCCTGCCGCTGCTGCGCTGGTGGAAGGCGACGCCGCTCGCTGTCCGCGCGCTGATCGTGCTGGTGATCGTCGGCGGACTGGCGTTTGGCGCGCGAGTCCTCGTTCAATCGCTGGGCATCGGCGGGCGCGGTCTCGAAGTCCGCTCGTGGATTTACGAAACGGCCATCCGCGAGTTCACCGATCATCCGCTGACCGGAACCGGCCTGTTCACGATGGGGGCCGGATTGGCGCAGTACAACTCCATGCCGCCGTTCGAGCCGCACAGCCACGCGCACAACATCATCCTGAATGTCGCCGCCGAACTGGGGATCGTCGGGCTGCTGGCGCTGGCGCTGACGGCGTGGGCCACGCTGCGCGGCGCGCTGCGCGCAAAAGACCCGCTGGCGATCATGGGCATCGCGGCCTTCGCGGGCGCAGTCGTCCATCAGATGTTCGACATGCCGATGATGAAGCCCGCGCTGGCGCTGACCGCTGTCGCGGCGCTCGTGCTGGCTCTGCCCGCGACAACGCCAACGCTGCGCCGACGCTGGCAGCCCGCTCTGATCGCCGTCGGCGGCGCTGTCCTCGTCATCACGGGACTATGGAGCGCGCTCAATTACAGCGCCTACTATACAGCGCTCAGAGATGGGCTGGCAAGCGGCGACTATCGCGCCGCAGCCGCGCGTTTGCAGGCAGTCGAGGCCAGCGACCCGATGATGCCCATTTACCCTGAGCAGCGCGGGGAACTGCTGGGGCTGGCCGCGTCGATGGGCGACGCGCAGGCCGCGCAGGACGGGGCCGCCAGCATGGCTCGCGCCGTCGCGCTCGCGCCGAGTTATGCCACGAACTGGGCGAACCTCGCGGCTTTACAGGAGCAGTCCGGCGATTTGCGCGGCGCGGCGGACTCGATGGCGCAGGCTTCGGCGCTGGCCGACGAGAGCTGGTCGCTGCTCTACCGCGCCGCCAGCTACGCCGAAACGGCGGGGAATCTCGACGACGCAAAGGCGAAATACCTGAAGCTGATCGGGATGGATTCCGGCGTGCTGCTGCTGCCAGACTGGAACGACTCGCCGGTGCGCCGCGCCATTGCGGTCAGCGACGATCAGCGCAGTCTGGTCTCGCGGGTCATCCCGCTGCTGGAACAGGGGGACGTCGCCGCCGCGCAAAGCCTGTGGGACGCCAACCCGGCGCTTTACACCGGGCTTCCCGATGATCTGATCGTCAGGCTGATGATCGCGCTGACACGCGGCGACCGACCGGGCGCGCAGGTCGCGCTTCAATATGCGCGCAATGCGACCCTGTATCCGCGCCATCGCGCGTGGGATCATCTTGGGGCGGCGCTGCTGGATGCCTCGCGCTTCGACGCCGAAATCGCGGCAGCGAGGGCCGAAGTCTACGTCCCGCTGACCGGACACGACTGGGAATTCGGCGTCAACATCCCCTATCTGCAATATTTACATCTGGCGATTCCGCGACAATTCCTGCCGCAGGTCGGCTATACGGAAAATGACCCGCTGCTGGTGCATCTGCTCGAGGACTCAAAAGCGCTGCCAGAAATTCAGGCAGCGCTTCGTCAGCCCTGAGGAAAGGACAGGCTAAGGCGTCGGGATGCCGACCACACGTTCGGGTTGAAGCGGCGCAGTGACAATCCGGGACTTGCTGCCATAGTGGAAGAACAGGCGCTCCAGTTGCTCGGCAACGATGGCGTCCTGATAGAAATTCTCGACGGTCAGGCGGCAGCGCGGACGCAGCGCCGCGCGGCCCGCGTCGTCCTGAAGCCAGCGCGCCAGACTTTGCGCCAGCCCCTCTGGCGAAACGGACGCGGCCACCAGATCGGCATCAATCTGGCGCAGAATTTCGGGCGTCGCGCCAATCGGCGTACCGATCACCGGCAGGCCGACGGCCAGCGCTTCAATCGTCGCCACGCCGAAGCCTTCCAGCGCCTCCGTTGGCAGCACGAACAGATCGGCTGAGCCGAGATAGACGGGAAGCTGTTCTTCGGGGACGAAGCCGAGCAGGCGAACCGAGCCATTCAAGTCCAGCTCGTCGATACGCTGTTCGAGGTCGTGGCGCAGGTAGCCCTCTCCGGCGATCAGAAGCGTGGCGTCAATCCCCTGTTCCCTCAGGAGCGCCATGCTGCGTACCAGATTCTCCAGCCCCATCCGCGCGACCAGACGGCGGACGGTAATCAGGATCGGGCGATCCAGCGGCAGATCAAGCTGTCGCCGCGACTGCGCGACGTTCAGCGGGTGATACTGATCGGTATTCAGCGCCACAGGGATTATTTCGGCAGAGATCGGCGCGGTGGCTAACCACTTCGACAGGATATCCTGCGAAAAGTGGCTGCGTGTCAGAATGGTATCGACGTGGCTTAAGCCGTAGCGCTCGCAGATTCCCAGCGCCGTTGCGGCTAGATACGCCAGCGGCGACAGCAGCTCGTACTTGCCACGATCTGCATTGAGCCGGATTTCCTGCGTGATCGAGGAATAAAAGACGTAGACGCTGGGCATGTGCCGTGTCAGCCCTGAAATATGCGCTGCCAGCAGCATGATCGGGTTGTAGACGACCAGCAGGTTATACGACCCACGAATGGCGCGCAGCGCGCGAATCATGTTGATCAGGATAACCAGCGGGAACAGGTAGTAAAACGGCGACGTCCGGCTCGGCCCACGCACGCGCCGCACCTGAATCCCTTCGATAATCTCGGTTTCAGGCAGCGCAGGATTGGCGGAGCGGACGATGACCGTGACGCGATGGCCGCGCTTGACGAGCGCGGTGGCTTCACTGTAGAGGCTTTTACCAATGCCGCCGACCGCATCGGGGAACAGTTCATCGGTCAGCATGAGCAGTTTGAGAGTCATCGGGTTTACTCGTGATTTCTACAGGCTGTGGATCAGACGACTTCACTTCCGACTTTAGTACCGCCAGGTTTCACGGATGACCTGCCGATAAGCGGCCATCCTGATCTGCATGGCGTCATTACGGTGAATAACGGACTGTGCCAGCCTTACACCCAGTTTAAGCCCTAATTCGACAATAAAGCCTGGCTTGAGAATAAAGATTGTTAAGGTCTGCTGACGTTTGTGAAAGTAGACTAAAGGGCTAAGGTGGTAGTAACGCATCTTCACCAGCGGGTAGCGCGAAATAGTCGTGGACTCCTGATGGGTCACGGTCGCGCGCGGTTGATAACAGGTCTTCCAGCCGAGGGCAGCCGCCCGATCACAGAAGTCAGGCTCTTCCATAAAGAGAAAAAAGACCTCGTCCAGTCCACCGAGCGCCCGATAGACCTCACTCCGACACAGGAAACAGTGCCCACTCACCCAGTCTGCCGTGAACGGCTCGACCGCCTGACGACACTGCCGATAGTATTTCCCGTAGTACCAGTCAGGAAACAGGCGGTTCAGGCCGAAGTAGTGCCACAGGATGTTAGCCGCTGTCGGGCGAACGTGGGCCGTCAGGCTGACGCGCCCGCTTCGATCACAGGTTCTGGCCCCCACCACACCGGCATCCGCGCAGGAGTCGATGACGCTCACCAGCTCAGCGATGGTGTCTGGCTCAACCAGCACGTCAGGGTTGAGCAGCAGCAGCAGCTCCCCGCGCGCGATGGCGGCGCCCTGATTGTTGGCACGGGCGAAGCCGGGATTATCCATGTTAACGATCAGGCGGACGTCCGGGTAGTCCGCCGCCAGCCGCTGCGGCGTCCCATCCTGCGAATGGTTGTCCACGACGATCACTTCGCCGTCGAACTGCGCTGCGGATAACCGGCGCAGGCACTCGAAGACGATCTCGCCCGGGTTATACGTCACGATAATGATCGACACACTCGGCATACGGTCGTCGTCACCGATCCTTCCGGCGATCCAGCACCCCCAGTGTACCGCAGGAGACACTCGCCTGATTGTCAGAGAGCGTTTACTATTCCAGGGGTTGTCTTTGCGTTTAGCGCAGTCCAGCCAGGATGTCAGGCATCATTGACGCGGTGGAAAACCTGACCATGACCGAACCTCTTGTCACCATCATCATCCCGACGCTGAATCAAGGCGCGTTTATCGGCCAGACGCTTGAGAGCATTTTGACGCAGGATGAGGCCAATGTCGAGTGTCTGGTGATTGATGGCGGCTCAACGGATGGCACGCTCGACCTGCTCAGGAACATCCGCGACTCGCGCCTGAGCTGGCTTTCAGAGCCTGATCGCGGACAGTCGGACGCGATCAACAAGGGGCTGCACCGCGCCCACGGCGACCTGCTCTCCTATCTGAACTCTGACGACTTGCTCCGTCCCGGCGCGATCCGCGCCAGCGTCCAGTACCTGCGCGATCATCCCGACGTTGATCTCGTCTTTGGTGACTGCGACCTGATCGACGACAAAGGCGCGCGCGTCGGCCAGATTCAGGGGCAGTCGTATGACCTCGCGCAGGCGTTTGTCGGCAGCGCGTGGGTTATTCAGCCGGGGGCCTTCTGGCGGCGCTCGATGTCAGACCAGGTCGGGGATTTCGACCGGTCGATGCATTACGTCATGGACATCGACTACTTTTTACGCGCGGGGGTCGAAGGCGCTCGCGCGGCCTATCTGCCGGGAACGCGGGCGGCCTTCCGGCTGCATGGCGACAGCAAGTCGATCAGCGCGCAACCGAAGTTCCTCAGTGAGTGGCGACGGATGATGGAGCAGCTTTACGAGCAGCCAGATTTGCCCGCTGCGCTCAAGGCGCTGCGGCCCGAAAGCGAGCAGTTTATCGACTGGGCGTGGGCGAAAACGTTGTGGATGCAAAAGGACTACGCTTCAGCGCGTCCGCTGCTGAAGAAATACCTGCGCGGCTCAAAGCGCGGTCGGCAGCTCCTCGCGGCGACGATGCTGATCGACAGCAGGCTGCATACGCCGTTCACTTACGCGCTCGCCGCGCTGTTTCGGAAGGTCAGCGGCAGGGAAATCCTGATCCGTGGAGCGCGGGTCTTCTGAATTTTACTCGTAAGCGTTGTACTGAAATTCAGGCCGGTCTGCCCGGATAAACAGCAGGTCGAACTGCCAGAGCGCATCATCTTTAGGCCGATACAGCGGCGAGATCAGGTCAACCGGTCGAAAGCCTTTAGCTTCCATGAAGCTGCACATTTCGTGAAATCGTAAGCTTGCTGGCTCAATCTGGAAGTTGTAAACCTCAATGACCAGCATGTTAGTCTCCGCGAGCGTTTTCGTTGCTCCTTCTAAGATCGGCACTTCAAAGCCGTGGGTGTCGAGCTTAATCAAAAATGGAGGCTGGAGATTACGCTTATGAACCTGCGTATCGATGGTAGTAACAGGTAAGCTCTTATAACCTGGTCTGTCTTCGTGTGAAGCAACACCGCCAAATGGATCGTCCATATTAAAATAGATTTCACCTTCATAGTCGCCCGCAGCCGCCAGGACGTAATCATCAGTTGGATGTCGCTGCTTATATTGTTTCAACCCTGGTTCGTGTATAGCATTGGCCTCAATTAACATATATCTGGCCTGAGGATAGTAAGGGCGAATCATCTCGCTCCAGCGTCCGTCCGACGCTCCGACATCAATGACTGTGCTGATCGCCACTGGCCGCGACGCTAGCCGCGCAAAGGCAAGTTCTAGAGAGTTAAGCAGATGTTCGTAGCGAACAATTAGATAACCGAAGCGCGAAAAAATACCATTTACAGTCCGCTTAAAAGTCGAATAAACTGACATGTGGCCCTCTCCTCAGCAGGTTGTGCGCTACGGCACCGATCTCTGTCCCAGGTTAACATCAGCTTTGTAGTCTATCATGCTTCTAAATGCCGCGAGGACTCGTTGAGATGCGTTTTTCAATCGTCACCCCCTGTTACAACGCCGAGCGCTATGTGGCCGAGACGGTGCAATCGATCCTCGGACAGACCGCCCTGCTCAGTGGGCGGGCGACGCTCGAATACATCGTCGTCGATGGACAATCGACGGATCGAACCGTCCAGATCGTCCGGGAATGTACGGCAGGGTTCGAGCATGGGACGGTGCAGATCATTTCTGAACCTGACCACGGCATGTACGACGCGCTGGCGAAGGGCCTGAAGCTGACAACCGGCGAGATCTGCGCCTACCTGAACGCCGATGACCTTTATTCTCCTTATGCCTTCGACATCATTATGGACATTCTGGAACAGCATCCAATTCAATGGCTTACCGGGCTTCGCGTAATTTACAACGAAAAATCGCATCCGGTTCATGCTCATTTACCGTTTGTCTATCGTTCGTCCTTAATTACTCATGGATTGTACAACGGCTTTGTACTGGAGTTCATTCAGCAGGAATCGACCTTCTGGCGTCGGGGCCTGTTGCAATCGATTGACTTTCATAAACTGGCACAGCTCAGATTAGCGGGAGACTACTATTTGTGGCATCAGTTCGCCCGACAGGCCGATCTCAAGATCGTCGAAGCCTATCTGGGGGGATTCCGATACCACAAGGGTCAGCAATCAGAAAACCGAACGGCCTATGTAAACGAACTGCGTTTGATCGCCGACCCGCCGCGCCTGACAGACTATGCGCTCGCGGCCTTCGACAAAATCTCGATGCGCCTTCCGGGGCGGCTGACCCAACGCTGGCGGCGGAACACTGTGCTGAAGTTCAATCATGATACTCAGCAGTGGCAGTGGAAGTAAGGAATTCTGTATTAGCTCGGTGTCTGGCCGAGGCTTTCCTGATACAGATTGAGGTAGCGGCGCGCAATCATGTTTAACTCAAATTCACGTTCCACTTTCTGTCGGCCATTAGCAGCGAGCCATTTCGCCCGTCCGTCATCTTCAAGCACCCATGCAATTCCTCTGGCAAGATCGTCTATCTCATACGGAGCTGCCAGATAGCCGTTCTGCTGGTGGTCAATCAAATCGGAAATCCCGCCGATATTGAACGCGACGCACGGTGTCCCACAGGCCAGCGCTTCCATGATGGTGTTCGGCAAATTCTCCTGCATCGACGGCGCAACAAAGACGTCGGCGGCAGCATACATCAGGGCCAAACTCACATCGTCGTGCAAGTAGCCAATATAATGACTATTCAACCCCAGATCAGGATTATTTGCGCTGGCAGAAGCGCCAAAGATGACCAGTTCAGTTGAATCGTTCCCTTCGCTGGTCAGGCGACGCAGTGCAGGCTGTAAGAAGTGGAACCCCTTATTTCTATCGTTGCTACTAGCTGCACCGAAAAGGATGAGTTTTTTGTCAGGGGGCAGATTGAGCAGTCGTCTTGCCAGAAGCCTATTGATAGGTTGATAAATCTTCAGGTCAAGTCCGTTCGGAATGACCTCAATCCGACGGTCAGCAAACAACGAACTGGAGCGCGCCTTGTTCGCCAGCCAATGACTCGGCGTAACGACCGTCAGGTTGAGATCACGCCACGACTGCTGTTTTTTGTTCCAGACCCACCGACTCAAATCAGAGTCACGGCTGGAACCGAGTTGAGGACAATGACCGCAACAGCTTTGATAGCCGATACAGTCGCCTGGAAGATGGCATCCGCCGGTAAATGCCCAGGAGTCATGCAGCGTCCAGACAATTGGATGGCCGAATTGCGCGAGAGCCTGAACAGGTACAAAGCCGGAGCCAATCCAATGCAGATGGACAAGATCCGGCCCAAGCGCACTGACTTGCTGAGTGAGGCCATTAGACAACCAGTTCAACGACCACACTGATTGAACCGACCGGCCTTTGTAGAACTTCAACGGCAGCGCATCGAGTTCGCGGCCATAATATCTTGCGAAACCTGAGAGGGACTTGCGGCTTTTAGTGGTTCGTAGGACGTCCGCCTCTGTGCCAGATTTTTCATGCACGAGCATGAACGAATCAACATTGAGATTCCGCAGTCCTTGATGCAGGCGAAACGCCGCGCGAGCCGCGCCTCCATAGTGATCGAAGGTAGTGAGTTGGCAGACTCTCATAGGCTCCATGACTATTATCGACTGAAGCAATTATTCCGTCGCCGTTTTAAGTAACTATCCTCAAAATATTACGGATGAACTTTTTGAGCTTTGGGTTGAGATGTGGTGCAACGGATCTTTTAATCTTTTGAAGAACATATTCATGGCGAAATATAAATTTCAGCGCCCCCCGTCCCGCCAAATACAAAGGTGAGTGGAGTAATAGCTCAATATCCTTTGTTTTCCGCAACTCTACTTTAATTTGCCGTGAATCAATATCTATGATTAGTTGTTGGATTTGTTCAGGGTGTACCCCTGTAAAACGTTCCAACCAGCTCGGATATTCATAAACATTGTGTACATTGTAAGGTCTCCTAAGATGTAGAAATACATCATTCGCCCATATTTCATGGGATGACCGCTGCGCCCATAAGGCATTTCTATAATAATTTGATTTGGCAAGAACCTGTTTTGGAAAAACAAGGGAATAATGATAGAAAATGATGCCATATTGACGAACCATTTCATGCCCATCAATCCAGTTGAGCAAACGCAGGTCGCGTCCCTTTGTATCATGGACTGTCGGTGGGCGATGTGTAATGTATTGATATCCTTCTCCCCACTTGAAGATACGGTGGTATGTCTCTGTGACTCTCTTTAAATACCAGCCATCACATAAATAACCAAATCCCCCCCAGAAGGTAATCATTTCAAATGATATGGCTGTGATCGATGGGTCATTCCTAAGCAGTTCAATCACTGTCCGCATATCATCTGATTTATAAAATTCGTCAATATCAACTTGCCATAATAATCTCCTGCTGCGCGAACAGCATATGCCTGCGACATCTCATCTTTCTCATTCCAGAACCCATTTCGGGTGACAATTTCGACTTTATTCTCTGGATCTTCGGTTTCCTTAAAGTGTCTGAGCGTTTCAAGCGTACCATCAACTGAGTGACCATCCTCAGTCGCAATATTCACTGCCCCCTTTGCTGCTCCCTCGACTACAATAATCTGGTAAGCAAAGGGGTAGAGCGAACGTAGACAGTATCGTGTAAATGGTTCGCCATTTAAGACGATGATACCGAAGGTAATACGAGGTAATGCCATTATGTTGAGTTAATGAGGGTAGGATTCATCATAAGGCATCAGGTTAGGCTCGAGTAACAACCTTTTCATATATCATTGCCATTTCTCGAATATGATTCATTGTCACCTCGTAAAGGAAGTTTTGAGGGTAGGGATATTTCGTCCGGTTTCGTCGCTGTATCAATAAAATGCTGTAGATAATTTTTGCTATAGCCAAAAACGTCCTCTTGCTAGCAACCAAGAATGTATATAGTCGCTGCTTTTCGACCGAATGCAACAATACCATCCGTTGGTAGTAGCGCCCGGAAGCCCAATTATTCTTAAGTATCCATCGCCATTTCATCTTTTCTGGCCTAACTAAATGATAAACAAAAACGTCAGGAGAGAAGTAGAGCGTTCCTAGATCATAGGTTGCACGAAGGCGCACCAGCAATTCTGTTTCATCCCCGTAACCAATTTTCTTTCCGACCATCCCAAAATCTGTAGAAAATCCGCCTAAAGCCGCAAGGGTAGCTCGACGAAAGATTATATTTCCACCTGAGAGATATTGATCTGCACGAGTCAGATATCCTGCTCGATCTGCCTGAACGTGAGAGCCATAACTATCTTTAAACCACTTTGGTTTTTCATTCAAATAGAAGGCTAGGTATGGGCCCCCAAAACAGAGTGGCTTCACCGTATGGATAATCTCGATGGCCGCATCAACCCATCCCGACGGGATTTTACAGTCATCGTCCACATAGCCGACGTAGGGCGCGCGCGCTTCACGCCAGCCTCGGTTTCTGGCGGCGCTATGTCCCTGCTCCGTTTCCAGAATATAGCGGACATTCCCAAAGGATTCGAATTGAGCCGCGACTGCCCGTGTATCGTCAGTAGAGTTATTGTCGACGATGATGATCTCATACAGGGCGCGATCCGACGTCTGTTCGCACAAGCTCTTGAGGGCAATCGCCAGCAAGTCAGAGCGATTATAGGTCGGGATTACGACCGAAAGTTCAAGCGCTGCTTCGATAGGCCCATTCATCATGAATTGCTCGTCTTATCAATAGCAGATGTGACGGCTTCTTCAAGTCCAACGCTATTAGACATCTGCCAGCTTACCGGGTAAAAGAACACCGCCTTGTTCCATGCTAAACCTTTTCTTTTAATCAGGCTTCCTTCGGACACGTGGAAGGTGAGGCAATCTTCAACATAGTCATGCCATTTACGCGCATTTCCGAGCCAAAAACTGATGTTGTACTTACCTGGATATAAGGGCAAGTTATCAATTTCAACCTGAACATGATATCTGCCATGGATATTCCTCAACTTGAACTGCTGATGATCCAAACTGTAGAGATGAAGCACAGGAATACCCGTTATTGTTTTCAAGTCGACTGACATCAGACTTTCCTCAATTAATTCCGATGCCTCTATTTCGGCACTAATTATTAACTTTTCACCCATATGGAATTCGCTTCGAATACGTTGATGCGAATCTCGTGTAGCAACCCTCCGAAAATATACAGCACCATCCCCCTGCCGCACTATCAGGTTTCCATCCAGAACATTCTCACCCTCTCGTGTGATCCCACTATTTACGTACTCATTGATAGAGTCACTTATAGTTCCATAAAACTCGATCCGGCCATTTTTAAGAAAAAGCCCCTCTGAACAAAGCTTAGCAACAGCATTCACATTGTGACTGACGAACAGCACAGTCCGGCCCTGACGGGCGACGTCGCCCGTCTTGCCGAGGCACTTCTTCTGGAACTCGGCGTCGCCGACCGCCAGCACCTCATCGACGATCAGCACTTCCGGCTCCAGATGCGCGGCGACGGCGAAGGCCAAGCGCGTGTACATGCCGCTGCTGTAGCGCTTGACCGGCGTATCGAGGAACTTCTCGACTTCGGCGAAGGCCACGATTTCGTCGAAGTGCTTCTGAATGTCGCGCCGCGTCATCCCCAGCACCGCGCCGTTGAGAAAGACATTCTCGCGTCCGGTCAGCTCGGGGTGAAAGCCGGTGCCGACTTCGAGCAGCGAGCCGATGCGCCCGTAAACATCGATGCGGCCTGAGGTCGGTCGGGTGATCCGCGAGAGAATCTTGAGCAGCGTGCTCTTGCCCGCGCCGTTGCGCCCGATGATGCCCAGCACCTCGCCATGCTTGACGTCGAACGAGACGTCCTTGAGCGCCCAGAAGGTCTCGCGGCTCGGCTCGGCTGGCTCGCGGCGGGTAAACGGACGCCGCAGCAGGCCGACAATGTCCTCACGCAGCAGCTTGTAGCTGCCGCGACTGCTCGAATGCGTGATCTGGTACGACTTGCTGATATTCTCGACGTGGACGGCAATCTCACCCATCAACTCACTCCCGCATCCCGGCGCGCCGTCGCCACCTGCTCTATGATCGACTTCCAGTACGAAGCGAACGAGAAAAGCGTCTGCGCGACGCGCTGATCGGCCTCGACGTCGCGCGTCATTGCGTCGGGATGGTGCAGCGGGAAGGGCGTGGCGAAACGCGGCAGATTGCCGAGCGGGTAGAGCGGGTCGGTCATGAGAGT
>CAZZAO010000009.1:27761-53589 GCA_964652205.1 uncultured Anaerolineaceae bacterium
CCAGATTGCTGACCATATTGAGGGTCGGGGTCACAGACAGGCCGTTATGGATGATGCAGCTATAGCTCCATTGAAGGTCCCAGGTATCGACCGCCCCGGTACTGATGCGATTGAGCGCGTTGAGCCAGAACGCCTTTTCGTCAGGATCGGCGAAGCGGTCGAGAAAAGCCTGACGGCCCGCGTCGCTGTTCCAGCGGTCGAGCGCGCCGTCGTAAAGCTGCCAGGCGCGCTTCCACGTCGCCCAGCCCCAGATATGCGGGAAGCGGGAGAAATAATAGCTGGCGGCGCTGGCAGGCCGATTGAACAGACAACTGCCGCTGATGTGCATCACGCGCCGATCATCCCGATAGGTTTCGAGCAGCGTCTGGCAGAAGCGGAAAAAGCTGTCATCCGGCAGGCAGTCGTCCTCGAGGATGATCGCCTCGTCAACCTGCGCGAACAGCCCGCCGAGGCCGGTGGCAAAGCGGCGCTTCAGGCCCATGTTGACTTCGGCGTAGTCTTTGACCACCTGACAATCCCAGTCGATGCGGTCGATCAGCGCGCGGCTGGCAGCGCAGGCGTCGATGTCCTGCTCACCGCGCGGGCCATCGGCGATGACGTAAAGCACGGGCGGTCTGGCGCGCGCAAGCGCTTCGAGGACGCGGGCCGTCGTTCCCGGTCGCCGGAAGATCATCAGCGCGACCGGCGTCGTCAGGTGAAAACCCACTGCGCTCATCAGATCACGTCCGCGAAACTCTGCTCGACGCGCTGGAAGACCAGCCCGCCGAAGACGAACAAGGCGATGCCGGAGATCACGGAGATGACCAGCGGCAGCGCGGGAAACTCGCCCGTGCCGAGCAGCGCCCAGCGAAAGCCCTGAATGATCCCGACCAGCGGATTGAGCGCGTAGAACGGTCGCAAGGCCGCCGGGACGAGATCCGCCGTGTAGACGACCGGCGAAGTGTACATCAGCACCTGAATGAGGAAGGGCAGCGCGTAGGCGAAGTCACGATAGTAGACGTTGAAGGCCGAGATAAACAGGCTCAAGCCGAGCGAATTAAGCAGCAGCAGCGCCAGCAAAACCGGCAGCAGCAGGCTGTTGGCCGTCAGCGGCCAGTGCTCAACCAGCAGCAGCAGCAGCATCACGGTCAGCGCGATGGTAAAATCGAGCAGCGCCGCCCCGGAGCTGGCGATGGGGATAATCATCCGTGGAAAATAGACCTTCGAGATCAGGCCCGAATCGCCAACCAGACTGTTTCCGGCACGCTGGAGCGACCCGGCGAACAGATTCCACGGCAGCATCCCGGCGTAGACGAACAGCAGGTACGGGACGCCGTTCGAGGGCAGCCCGGCGAAGCGCCCGAAGATGACGGCGAAGATCACCGACGATATCAGCGGTTGCAGGATAACCCAGACGACGCCGAGCGCTGTTTGTTTGTAGCGCAGCTTGATATCGCGCATCATCAGGATCAGCAGCAGCTCACGGAACTGCCACAGGCCGCTCAGGTCGAGCGCAGCCCAGCCGGTTACCGGTCTGATCTGGATGAAAGGTTTGCGTTCGTCGATCACAATGACTTCATGGCTCCAGACAGCGCATGAAAGCGCTATCAACCTCATTATCATACCAGCGGATCGCCCATTCCAGACTTAATAGTTCGCAACCGCAGGCAGTTCGACGGCCTGACCTGTACGATTGGACATTTTCAACTCGCGCGCTCTGCGGTCAAATGAAGGGGGAACTCAATCGCCCGGTTCTGTGCGGGAGGCCACTATGCGTACTCAAATTGAATCCTTCGTCCGCGTCGCCAGCCTGAGCGCTGTCCGTGAGCGAAACTGCCTCTCCGTTCAGGCCGAGCGGCATACGCTGGTGCTGTTCGCCTATGGCGACCGGGTCTACGCGGTCGATAACCGCTGCCCGCACATGGGCTTTCCCCTTGACCGAGGCACCGTCCGCGACGGCATCCTCGTCTGCCACTGGCATCATGCCCGCTTCGATCTGGAAAGCGGCGGGACGTTCGACCTGTTCGCCGACGATGTCCGCACCTTTCCGGTCGAACTGCGCGGCGACGATATCTACGTTGATCTGTCACCACAGACCGATCCCGGCGCTTATTATCGCCGCCGCCTTCAGGACGGACTCGAACGGAATATCTCGCTGGTCGTCGCCAAATCAATCATCGCGCTGCTGGAGCAGGGCATCGCCCCGGTCGAGCCATTTCGGATTGGCCTCGAATTCGGCGTGCGCTATCGTGGGCCGGGCTGGGGATCGGGCCTGACCATCCATACCTGCATGATGAATCTACTGCCAGCACTCGCGCCAGAAGATCGGCCCCGCGCGCTCTACCACGGGCTGTCCGCCGTCGCCAGTGACACCGAGCGCATGGCTCCGCGCTTCACAATTCAGCCGCTGCCGGAATCGGCCACCACCGACTTCGCCTCGCTCAAGCGCTGGTTCCGCCAGTTCGTCGAGGTACGTGACGCGGAAGGCGCGGAACGCTGCATTGTGTCGGCGATTCGTCTCGGCGCAGACGACAGGCAGATGGCCGATTTGCTCTTTTCCGCCGCCACCGATCACCGCTATATCAACATCGGCCATGTGCTTGACTTCACCAACAAAGCGTTCGAGGCGCTCGACATCGCGGGCTGGGAGCAGGCTGAAAGCGCGCTCGCCAGCCTCGCCGGAGCCTATGCCTCTGCCGACCGGATGGAAGAATCGAACGCCTGGCGCTATCCCGTCGATCTGATCGTCATCCTTGAGGCCGCCTTCGAGCAACTCGCCGCCGCGCTGGATGCGGGGCGTCCACAGCGTGGGACGTGGCACGGTCGTCAGGCGCTGGCCGAGCGGCTGTTCGAGGATGATCCGCAGGCGATTGCCGATGCCCTGATCGACGCGCTTCGCGCCGGAGCCAGCGAGGACGAGCTTGGCGTCGCCGTGACCTATGCTGCCGCGCTGCGGATCGCCCGTTTCCACACCAGTAACGATTTCGGCGATTGGGACACAGCGCTGCATACCTTCACCTTCGCCAACGCTGTCCGTCGTGGCCTGCGCCGCAACCCGACGCCAGAGCTGCTGCGCGGCCTGTTCGACGCCGCCATGAGCGTCTACCTCGACCGCTTCCTCAATATTCCTGCCGCGCGCCTGCCCTCAGCCGAGAATAAAGTTGAGCAGCCCGCGCCGCTGCTGGCCGAGCTGGAAAGCCTGCTCAATCAGCAGCAGCAGGTCAACCCGGCGGGCGATCTGGTCGCGCGTTATCTCTATTCTGGCGGCGACCCGGAGCGCCTGCGAGCGATGCTCGGTCGGCTGCTGCTGCGTGAAAACCGCGACTTCCACACCATCCAGTCCGTCGAGGCGGCCTTCAGCCTGTACCGCGAGATGCGCGGCGAGCCACAGGCGGTCAACGTGCTGGTCGCGGCGGCGCGCTACCTCGCCGCCCACGCGCCGACCAACCGCGCGCAGGGACAGGTCTACGGCATCGCGGCGCGCCTGTCGCGTGGGGAGCGGCTGTTCGAGGGCGATTAATAACCTTAAACGAACAGGGCAAGACCGTCTGCCGCTGCGTTGACAGGATCGGCGCGCACTCAGGCCCCGGTCGTCAGTGGCAATTAAATAACGCCATCGCCAGCCTGTTTCTGGCCGTCGGTGGTCGCTTCCTGCCCGGCAGCCAGCGTACCAGCGCGGTCGAGGGTTGCCCCATCAATCTCATCCACTCCAACGCAGGGCGTATATCAATCCTGTAAGATTGCCTGTTTCGGCCTGCACCTCTGTAAGAATGCTCCTACAATAGCCCTTTAGTCCCAATGGCAAAAGCAGGCTTTTCGGGTGGGTTTTTCGTCGTTCATGCCCTTTGTGAAGGACGAAAACCGAAAAAATGTAAATTCTGATCGTGATAATGCTCATTTCCGGTTAATTTTTGGTATAGTTTTTCTATGCAACTATGAACCAAAAACAAACCATCACGGGCTGCCCGCGCGTCTGATTGGCCGGGAGTAATGCGCTTTTGAAGAGCAGACACCTTTTTCTGAGTTATCGGAGCAACGACGCCGACTTTGCCCTCCGCCTTGCCGCCGACCTGAAAAACGCTGGCGTCAATCTGTGGATGGATCGGCTCGACATGCGCCCCGGCCAGGACTGGCTGCGCACGCTTCAGGAAGCGGTCGATGATTCGAGCGCTATGCTCTCCATCCTCAGCCCGGAATACGTCGAATCGCGCTACTGCCAGCGCGAGATGGCGCGCGCCGACCGTATGAACCGCCCGATCTTCCCGATTCTGCTGCGCTCAATCGACGCCAAAAGTTGGCCGTTCGAGATCGAGCGACAGCAGTACATCGACTTCAGCAGCTGGCGCAGCGACGAAATTTACGCCGTCCAACTCCGCGAATTGATCGACATTCTGACGCAGGATTTCGGCCAATCTAACCTGCCCAGCCCGGAAATGCGCTACCTGACCAGCCTGGTCGCCGAGTTAGAAACGCGCAAAGGCGTGCTCGAATATGTCGAGCTATCGGCGCAGGCTGACAAGCGTCTGAGTGAAGGTTTCGTCCGTCCGCAGCCCCGTTACGCCGAGGCGTCCGATTTACCGGGCGCGTTCACGCTGCTCGAAGAAACGTCCAGCCTGAGCGAAAAGAGCGTCAACGTCCCGCTTCAGCGCAAAATCCCGCTCAACAATATCGGCGACGCGCTGCAAAAGTATCCGCGCTTCGTGCTGATCGGCACGCCGGGCGCGGGCAAGACGACCACGCTCAACCACCTTGTCCTCGACGCCGTCCGCGCCTACCAGACCACGCCCAACCGCGCGCCGCTGCCTGTCCTGCTCAAGCTGACCAACTGGAAGCGCGGAGAGAGCTTCGAGACCTTCCTGCGTTCGTCGTGGCCGTTCGAGAGCGATGCGGTCATCACGCTGGCAGCGGGCCAGGCCGCGCTCTACCTCGATGGCCTGAACGAGATGGGCGACGAGCACAGCGACAAGGCGCAGCAGCTTCGCCACTGGCTGCACGGCCCCCACGCCCCGGCTTACGTCGTCGTCACCTGCCGCTCGGCGGAGTATACCGACGACCTTAACCTCGGCCTGCCGACAGTCGAAGCCGCCGAGATGGATAAGGCGCGGATTCAGGAGTTCGTCACCAAGTACGTCAGCGAGGCGGTCGCCGCGCCGCTGCTGGAACGCCTGCTGCCGCAAAAGGCAGGCGATCTCCAGAACAGCCATCATCTGTATCAACTGGCGCGTAATCCCTTCCTGCTGACGGTGCTGATTCTGGTCTACCAGAGTTCGCCGGAGCGGGCGCTGCCACACAACATGGGCGCGCTGCTCAAGCGCCTGTCGGCGGAGCTGTGGGAACGCGAGCGCGCGCGCCGGGGCGAGAACTGGATTCCGCTCGACAAGCTGGAACGCGCCCTGAGCGAACTGGCCTACCGTATGATCGACGCCGACTCACCGGTCTACGTAGCGAGCAACGTCGCGCTGACCGCGATGGGCAGCCCCGATTACCTCGATGCCGGACACAGCGCCAACTTTCTGGAGATCGAAGGCGACAACGTCCGCTTCTCCTACCAACTGATTCAGGAATATTTCGCCGCGCTCGGCGTGGCACGCGCCGGCCTGCCGACCAAGCTGAGCCGACCGGTGTTCAATCCCTCAGGCGAGCGCGTCCCGTACAAGTGGGATCAGGTGATCGTCGCGCTGTCGGGGATCGTCGCCGACCCGGATGGGATCGTCCGCAACATCGCCGAAGTTGACCCCTTTCTGGCGATGGAATGTGTCGCCAGCGGCATCAACGTTGACGCCAGCGCGCGCCAGGAAGTGGCTGACCGACTGCTCGGCAGCGCGCGCCAGCCAGAGTCCGAAGGCAAGGTCGAAGCCGCGCGGCTGCTGGCGGCGATTGACCATCCGCAGGCGCTGCCGTTTCTGCTCGATGTGCTGCGCAGCGGGACATGGCAGCAGCGGATCGCCGCCGAGCCTGTCATCCACGATATCGAGATCGAAGGCGTCGATGGGCTGACCGAAGCCCTGCAAGCGCTCGAATCGTATACCCGTGACACCACCGCCGTGGCGCTGCGCCAGTTCGGCGACCGCGCCCTGCCCAACCTGCTTCAGGCGCTCAAGTCCGGCCACTGGGCTGTCCGTCGCGGCGCGGCCTGGGGGCTGGGCCTGCTCAAGGACGCGGCAGCCGTGCCATCGCTGGTCGAGGCGCTGCGCGACGAAGAAGCGATGGTCGCCGCCGAAGCCGCCGTCGCGCTCGGCTGGATCCACGATAGCGCCGGGATACCCTGGCTGCTCGAAGCCCTGCGCCACGAAAGCTGGCGGGTGCGTAAAGCCGCCGCCGGGGCGCTCGGCTGGATCGGCCCGCCGTCGGTTCCCCACCTGCTGCGCTTGCAGCACAGCGACCGTGAAGATTTGCGCCGCCTGGCGGTCGAAGCGCTGACTGCGATTCGTGACCCGCAGGTTCCCGGCGCGCTGCTCGAAGCTACTTATGACCCAAGCCCGGATGTACGCGCCCTCGCCGTAGAGGCGTTAAAAAACGTGGAGGTTGATGTCGCCGTGAACCGACTCATCGAGCTGCTCGCGGACCATGCCAAACCCCGCGCAGCAAAACAACGAATCAGTGAGATTGCTGCGCGGATTCTCGAACTTTTCGCCACGCCCAAAGCGCTGGCCGCAGTCGCCCACTGGCGCAGCAGCGACCACTCGCACGTCCAGTCGGCCACGCCGAAGAAGCCCAAGCCCGCCGACAAAGGCAAAAAGAGCGGCTCGACCGGCCACGACCGCCTGAAGGCGATCAGCCACCATCCCGGCAAAGCGCAGACGGCGAAAAGCAGCGACCTGCACAGCCCCAACTGGGTCGAGCGGCGCAATGCCATTCAGGCGCTGGCGAACCACGACAAGGAAGCCGCCCTGCCCGCCCTGCTCAACGCCCTGAGCGACGAGGACAATCAGGTGCGGATCGCAGCAGTGCGCATCCTGCGGCTGTTCCCCGACGACGCGGCGATTCAAGGTCTACTGCGCGCGCTCGGCGACAGCGATTATCTGGTCTGCGACGCGGCGGGCGAGGAACTGCACAAGCTCGGCACGCGCGCTGTCCCCGGCCTGATCGAGGTACTTCAGAGCAGCAACCTCAATCTGCGCGGCGCGGCGCTGGAAATCCTCGCCACGGTCGCCGACGAGTCGGCGGTTCCGGCGCTGGCGGAGTGCCTGAAGGACACGGGCAAACCGTGGCTGGAAGATCAGCGGATCTGCGATCTGGCGGCGGCGACGCTCCAGCGCATTGGCACGCCGGAAGCCATTCAGGCCCTGCGTGACTGGCAGCCCGGCGTCTACGGCGGCGCGGTCGAGCCGCTGCCGTTCGCCGTCCACGCCGCGCCGTCGATCCCGTCGGTCGATGCGCCGCTGGTGCTGCCGCTGCCGCCGCTGGAAACGGTCGAGGAAGACGAGACGGAGCTGGCCGCGCCAGTCTATTCCGGCCCGACTGACCCGCGCGTAGCCGAGCTGCTCGACGCCGTGCGCCACAGCGAATGGGGCGCGCGCGAAATCGCCGCCAAAGCGCTGCGCGAATATTCAAGGACGCTCAAGGGTAAGCCCGAAACGCCCGCCGCCAGTATGCTGGTCGCCACGCTCGACGATCAGGACTGGATTCTGCGCTGGGCCTCAGTCGAGGCGCTGGCCTGGATCGGCGATCAGGCGACGGTTCAACCGCTGATTCAGCGTCTGGACGACGAAAACTGGATGGTGCGAGTTGCCGTCATCCGCGCGCTGGCGGAAATCGGCGGCAAGGCCGCTGTCCCCGGCATCGGCGAAGCGATGATCGACGCCAACGACCTCGTGCGCGAAGCTGCCGCCGAAGCGCTCGGCGTACTCGGTGACCCGTCGGCTGTTCCGACGCTCGGCCTCGCGCTGACCGACCCGGAGCGCTTCGTCCGGCTGGCCGCCGTCCAGGCGCTCGGCCTGCTGGGAGACAGGGCCATCGTCCCGTCGCTGGCTCAGGTGCTGCATGATGGCGACGATCAACTGCGCTGGGCGGCAGCGGAAGCGCTCGGCAAGCTCGGCGGTGAGGAAGCAGTGGCCCTGCTGATCGACCTGTTGAGCGACGACACCGGCCCCCAGTGGGAAGAAAAACGGGTCTGCGATGTGGCGGCGGACGCGCTCGAAAAGATCGGCACGCCGAAAGCACGCGAAGCACTCGACCAATGGCATAAAAGTCAGGCCAAAGTGAGCTGAGATGCGGCTCATTCGCCCAGTTCAACCTGACACGATCAACGGGAATTAAACCATGCGCCTATTCGTAAGCTACGCTCGTGTCGATAAACCGTACTGCATCCAGATCATCGAGATGCTCGACGTCCACGAAGTCTGGTACGACCAGCGGTTGTACGCCGGGCAGCAGTGGTGGAAGGAAATCCTGCGCCGACTCGACTGGTGCGAGGGGTTCATCTACCTGCTCTCGCCGGAGTCCATCGCGTCGGAATACTGCCGCCGCGAGTTCGAGCTGGCCGTCAACCTCGGTCGCCACATTTTCCCGGTGCTGATCCACCCGGACGCAACCGTGCCGTCGCAGATCAAGGACATGCAGTATGCCGACCTGCGTAAGGGCCTGACAGTCGATGCCGTGCGTGTGCTGCTCACCTCGATCTATATTGCCGAGCGGCACAAGACCGCCCCGCCGGGCCTGCCGGTGGCGTCGTTCTCGCCCGAAGATACCCGCCCGCCGCAGGTCAACCCGGCGACGGTCATCAGCGTTGCCGCCAGCGCGATGGAGCGCGGCCAGTACGATCAGGCGGTCTTCCTGCTCAAGCAGGCGAAGGTTAACGGCTATGCCTCGCGCTTTGTCAAAATCGACGACGTGCTTTCGGCGGCGGAAACCGGCCTCGAAAAGCAGACTTTCCTGCGCGAAGCCGAGCGTGAGTATCGCGGCATCGCCAGCCTGATTAAGAACAAGGGGACGCGCGCGCTCGGCTGCACCTCGTTTGCCGAGTTCGTTCAGGCGTACCCCGACTACGACCCGGATGGCCTCAGCCAGATCTGCGGCGCGCCGAGCGCGCCTGTGACCCCGGCTCGTCTATCCGCGCCGCTCTCGACGACGCCGATTAGCAGCACGACCGATTCTGGCGAGGCAGCAACGCTGGTCGAGACTCCGGCGCTGCCTATCAACCCCACCGACCCGACGGCCAGGCCGGACACGCTGCCGCCGGACGAACTCGACATCCCGCCGAGCGATCCGCCTGCGACCGTCATCGACGCGGCAGAGAAGGCCGCAAAACCCGCCATTCCGCTGCCTGTGCCAAACATCCTGCCGCTGGCTGCGCAGGCTGTCCCAGCTCAGGTCGAAGCGCCCGCCCCCGCGCCGAGCAGCAACGGCTCGATCTATTCGCTGCCGCTGCTGGAGTGGAAACAGGTCGATGGCGGGATGATTACGCTCTCGATCAACGAAAAGAGCGGCGTGCTGCAGAAGCACTTCTACGTCGATAGCTTCCAGATGAGCAAGTATCCGGTCACCAACGGCCAGTATCGCGCCTTCCTCGAAGCGCCTGACGGCTATTCCAACGCCGAGTGGTGGAACTATTCGACCTTCGCCCAGAACTGGCGCGCCAATAACCCGGAGCCGATGCCGTCGCGCTTCAGCGGCGATGATCGCCCGCGCGAGACGGTGACGTGGTACGACGCCATCGCCTACACACGCTGGTTGAGCAGCAAACTCGACAAAACGGTCAGCCTGCCGACGTCAGCCCAGTGGCAGCGGGCAGCGCAGGGCGATGAAAGCCGTCTGTACCCGTGGGGCGATAACTTCGACGCCAATCTCGCCAACACGCGCGAAAGCAACCTCAAGACGACCACGCCGGTCACACGCTACCCGGACGGCGCCAGTCCGTTCGGCATCTTCGACATGGCCGGGAATGTCTGGGAATGGTGCCTGAACACTAAGGCCGACGCCGAGAGCCATGTGACCGACCTGATGACAACGGAAGATCGCGCCGTTTATGGCGGCGCGTTCGTCAGCCCGCAGGGCCGCTCGGAGACGAGCTTCCATTACTACCTGAACCCGCAGACGTTCTACGCCTCGCTCGGCTTCCGGCTGGTGATCGAGGAATAACCTTTCCCCTTCAGCAAGCAAAGAGAGAACAGCGATCACCCTGATTGTGGAAAGAACCGCCTGTTGCTCAACCAGCAACAGGCGGTTCTTTTCACGTCGCGCCCTGGCCGTCCGTAGGGGCGCGATGGTTCGCGCCCGCCCACGCCGACCTCGCTCAGGCAGCGAAACGGATTGAGACCCAGGGCAACTTACCAGCCCCAGACGATAGCCTGAGTGACCGGCAGTAGTCGGTCGCTGTTGACGCCGGGAGCCAGCAGGCGGACACCATCCCACCACTGATAAACCGTCAGATAGAGGGTCGGATGCGCCGGATTGCTCAGCGGCGGCATCGTCACGTCGCGCTCCTCGACGTAAAGCTGGCCCGGTTTCCACTCAGTCATGGCCGCTGGCAGCGGATCATTGGCCTGCGTTGGGTCGAGGTGGATGAGCTGCGGCGCGCCATCCGCCGCAACCATCAGATTACTCCCCCTCAGCCACTGTACCGAAATGCTGTAATCACGGTCGAGCGGATGATCGACCGACCACCATAGGCGCATGTGGACAGTTTCCTGCTCGTCCAGGCTGATCGGATAGTCAAGTGCGCGGCCATCGCGGACAATTTCGAGGCCGTGGAAGCGCAGGCCGTTCGAGAACAGGACGCCCTGCGGGTCGGGCGGCGCTTCGTAAAGCCTGAGCAGAAAGTTCCACGGCCCGGCAAACTGGCGGGCGACGCGGCCCGTCTCGACGTCCGCCTTCATCTCCGGGTCCTGCCAGCCATTCTGGCTCAGATACCAGACGCGGCGGGTATTCCCCGGCTCCTTGACGAGCGGGATGCCGTCGGCGAACTGGTCATAGTAGTAAATGACCATATCCTCCTCGCTGAACTTATTATCGCCGCAGCCCCACAGGCAGAAGTTTTTGTCGAACAGCAGGACGTCGTCTTCCTCAACCTGTCCGTGCAGCCACGAAAAGACCTGCTCGAACGGAAACGGGGCGTAGCGATACTCGTAGTCGCCTGCCGGACGAAACATCAGCGCCAGCATAACGACGACGACCGCGCCCCAGGCGACGCGCGGCAGGAAGCGCAGCCCCGCGCCGATCACCAGCGGGACGGCGACCAGCCCCCACCAGACGTAACGAGCGACGTAGAAATAGAACAGCGGAATGGCCGCCATGACATAGAGAATGACCGGGGCCGACAGGGTGACAAAGATGCCCCACCAGACAATCGGCCTGGCGCGGCGGCAGTTAAGGACAAGCAGCGTCACGGCGACGATGAACAGCGCGAACCAGAACAGGTATAAGGAGTCGCCTTCGAGAGTAGTGCCGCCGAACTCGCGGAAGGTCTTGATAAGTCCTTCGCCGAATGACGGCAGCAGCGGGCTGATCGACGAGGCGTTCTCGACGCGGTGGCTGAAGCTCTGGAAGCGACGCAGCAGCTCAGGGGCTGCCAGCAGCACCAGAACCAGCACCGGCAGCCCCCAGCGCCAGATAGCGCGGGGCCGCTTCATCAGCGTATACAGGCCGAGCAGCGCGAACGGGATAATGGCGGTGTAGGTGGTGTAGAACAGCGCGCCAAGCGCCAGCCCAGGCAGAATCGCCCGCCAGAGGGTCGGTCGGTTGAAATAGCGCACCGTCAGCCAGAGTACCAGCGGAAAAAGAGCCATCGCCAGCACGTAAGGCCGTAAATAGAGGCTGAGAAAGATGTTGTAACCGAGCGCGCCGAAAACCGCCATCGCGCCGAGCGCGGCATATTCGCCCCGGAACAGGACGCGCATCATCCGGTAGACGAGCGCCGTCGCCAGCATGAACAGCAGCAGCGAAGACGAGCGCAGAATCAGCGGGTTGTCGCTGATGGCAGCGCGCCAGCTACCGAGCATCACGCCGTAGAGCGGCGGCCAGTCGTCGGGCTGCCAGGCAATGATCTGGCTGATGTCGCCTTCGGCGCGCATAGCCGAACGAACTTCGTCGATGTCGAAGGTGATGCTATTGAGCTGTTGAGCGCGGCTGAGGAAAATAGCGAGCAGGATCAGAACGGCTGTCGCTAACCCATAGGGTTTTGTCATAGCGCCTCAAAATCGTCGCGCTGCGTCCCGGTGATGACGCAGCGTCACCGGCTAGTTTACCTGTTGAGGCAGGGATAGACAATCCGCGCCGACCGTCGCCGCGAACAACGGCCTGCGGCTGAACGCAGAATCAGAGCGCCGCCAGCAGTTCCGCCTCGCGCTCTGGAGTCAGGCCAGCGCGCAGTATGTAACCTTCGCCACGCGCGCGATGCCATGCCAGCGTATCGCGGACGATCTCGATCAGCGGACGAGTCACGAGTCCGGCAGCGCTAGCGCGGTGGAAACTGAGCGCGAAGATGCCGCTGTCCTGCTGCGACAGCGCGAAGGGGAGTTCCTGAGCGGTCGCGCCGAGCTGCTCCAGCAGGTCGGGTTCGACGTAACGCAGCGTCGGCTGCCTGCCTGCCGCCTGCGTGCAGGCCGCCATCCAGTCGGCATAGGTGATGGGGGCTGTCGGGCCGACGAGATTGTAAGCGCCCGTCAGCCGCTGTTCGAGCGCCAGAACGAGCCACGCGG
Source organism: uncultured Anaerolineaceae bacterium (assembly GCA_964652205.1). Lineage (GTDB taxonomy): Bacteria > Chloroflexota > Anaerolineae > Aggregatilineales > Phototrophicaceae > ZC4RG36. Next base: position 40,379 of record CAZZAO010000009.1, read on the forward strand.
CGAGATCGCGGGCGTCGATGATCTGCACCGGGCTGGCCGGGGACGCCGGGATGAGCATCTCGCCGCCTCGCGCCGCTCGCGCGACATAGGCGGTAAAACGGTCGGTCGGGTCGCAGGGGCCGACGATCATTCCCGGTCGAACAAGCAGCGACCGCGCTGGAAAGGCCGCGTCTACGGCCTGCTCACACCGCGCCTTGAGCGCGCCATAATGCGCCCCGACGTTTTCACTGGTCGGGTCATCGAGCGTTTGCAGCGGCGCATCCTCATCGGAACCGGCGCGAACAGGGTCGGCGTAGACCGAGATGGTCGAGATGAAGGCGTAATGATCGACCTGAGCGCGCAGCGCCTCGGTGGACAGGCGGACGACGCGCGGGACGTAGCCGCAGGTATCGACGACCGTGTGCCAGCGGCGGCCCTTCAGCCTGCCGAGGTCGGTTTCACGGTCGCCATGAATGGTTTCGAGGTCGGGAAAGAGGTCATCGCCGCTCTGCCCGCGATGAAACAGGGTGATTTTGTGACCACGCGCCTGCGCCGCCTCGACAAAATGCCGCCCGACGAAGCGCGTCCCACCGATGACGAGAATCTCCATCGCTGCTGTCCGTTCACTCAATTCGCAAGAGGCAGGAGTGTACCGCGTTAGGGCGCAGCGCCGTCAGTCACGGGCGGCATCGGACAGGTAGAGCGACGGATCGCGCTGGAACGAGCCTTCGCAGACCGGGCAGCAGAAATAATAGCGCTGCCCCTCATATTCCAGGCTGCTGTACGCCTGACGCGGCAGAATAACCGCGCTGCACACCGGGTCGCGGACGCTGTCGCTCGGCTGCACCTGCGCGCTCAGCGGCACGTCGATGCGAATCTCGGTTCCCTGCCCCGGCTGACTGTTGACCTCGACTGTCCCGTGAAGCGGCTGAAGGCGCTCGCGCATCCCGATCAGGCCGAAGTGCTGCTGCGCGCCGAAGTCCTCAATCCGCTGCGGCGGCGCGAATCCCCTGCCGTCATCGCTGATCGTCAGCAGGACGCGATCCGTCAAATAAGTCAGCGTGATCGTGACGCGGCGCGCCTGACTGTGGCGCTGAATATTGTTCAACGCTTCCTGCGCGCTGCGAAACAGCACCAGTTCGACCGCGCTTTCGAGGCGACGCGGCGCAGAGTCCGTTTCGACAGCGACGGACACCTCGGCGATGCGCTCGGCCACCATTTGCAGCGCCGGGATGAGGCCGAGTTCTTCGAGCGCGGGCGGGCGTAAATCGGCGATCAGATGGCGCAGATTATCGACCGCAGCCACGGCCTGCGTGCGCACCTGGCCGAGCATGTCCGCCGACCGCGCGGGATCGGTCTTGCTCCAGATCGCGGCCAACTCGGCGCGCTGCGCGATAGCGATCAGCGACTGCATGGTGTCATCGTGCAGCTCGTGCGCCAGCCGACCGCGCTCCTGCTCCTGACCGCTGGCGAGCGTCTCGGTATATGCCTGTCGCTGCTGCTCGACGCGGCGAACGTGACCGGCCATCCCGGCCAGCGAGCGGCGCAGCGCGTCGATTTCGGGGACGCCGCCGCAGGGCTGATCGAGCGCGGCGAAATTGCCCCTCGTCAGGTCGCCCGTCTGGCGCACCAGCCGTCGCAGCGGCCAGACGACCCGATAGAGGAACCAGAGATTGCTGGCGACCAGCAGAGTCAGGCCGAGGAAGCACAGATCGCCTACGTGAGTCATGGCGCGTCTCCCGTTATCAGGACAATCAGGCGGCGCGCGAGCGCGGTCGTGACGGCTTCGGTGCGGGTCGTCACGCCCAGTTTCTGGTAGATGTTCTGCAAATGGCCCTGCACCGTCCGATCTGACAGGAACAGCGCCGCGCCGATCTGCTTGTTGGTCAGGCCGCGCGCCGCCTCGGTCAGCACCTCGATCTCTCGATCCGTCAGCCCTTCCCCTGAAGCGGAGTCATGCTGTCCGGCGCTGGCGACAAGCGCCGGATCGAACGCCTGACGCCCAACGGCCACGTCCTGAACAGCGCTCAGAAGCTCGGCCAGCGCCGCCGTCTTCAGCACGAAACCGTCGGCTCCAGCGTCGAGCAGCGCCTGAACGTAGGCCGGGTCGCTGTAGGCCGTCAGCGCCAGCACGCGCACCTGTTGATGCTCATGACGGATGCGGCGCGTCGCCTCGATGCCCGTCAGTTCCGGCAGATGGATATCCATCAGGACGACATCCGGCAGCAGCGCGCGCGTCAGCTCGACGGCTTCGCGCCCGGTCGTCGCCTCGCCAACGACTTCGATCCCCATACTTTCGAGATACAGGCGCGTCGCCTGCCGGACGATTTTGTGGTCTTCAGCCAGCAGCACTCGAATCATCACGTGTGTTCCTTCTGTTCATTCGAGTATACGGCTGACCTTAGCAGGAAAGTACCGCCAAATGGCGTATCCGCCGCGCGCCCGATGGGTTTACACTGGCAGCAGTCGTTAGCTGGATCATAGCAGGGAGAGACCGACGGTGGAGAAGAAAACGTTTCTGGTTCCGAATATCGGCTGCGATGGCTGTGTGCGGACGGTCGAGGGCGAAGTCGGGCGGCTGCCGGGCGTCAAGCATGTGCAGGCCGACGTCAACACGAAGCAGGTAGTGGTCGAGTGGGACGCGCCCGCCTCATGGGCGCAGATTTCCGGCGCGCTGGCGGAGATCGACTACCCGCCCGCCCAGGCATAACTTCCGCTGTTACGACGAAAACGACTGGCGCGCGCCAGTCGTTTTCGTTTTCCGAGCCACGCTGACTGCGCGCGCTGACCGTTAGCTCACCCGCTCCAGCACGAAGTAATAGCCGGGATTCCAGCTCTGGCAGAGCAGGTAGACCCGGCCTTCGTGTTGATACCAGATGACGTTGTGCAGATGATCGGCCAGTTCAATTCCGAGGTCTTCTTTCGGGCGAACGGTCGAAACAACCTGATCGCTGTCCGCGTCGAGGATGTAGATCGGCGCGGGGCGGCGCTCGCGGTCAGGGTCGAACAGGCTGCCGATGACGGTCAGCGTGCGCCCGTCTAAATCGAGGTCATTCATGCCGCACGGCCACGCGCCGGATGGCAGCGGGTGTGAGTCAAGCAGCGCGCCGTCAAAGCCGTGTTCCTGAATCCGGGCGTTGGGCCGGTCGGCGATCATCAGGCGGTCACGATGGCGGTGATGCCGCTTGAGGCCATGGGCGGTCGCAAACTTGCCGTCTTCATGGTCGGTTTCCGTCGTCAGGCCGCCAAAGAAGCCAACCCACTGGCGCGCCGTCAGGTCATAGGTTGAGATGTAGTTCGACCCGTAGCCATCGGCGACGAATAACTGGTCGCCGACCAGCAGGGTGTCTGTCGGCGTGAACGGCGTATTCGGCAGTTGATACGGGTCGAAGCTCGGTCGGCTGAGGACAAAATCGAGCGCGCCGTCCAGCCCGACGACCGCGATCAGGCTGCTGCGATTCGCCGTCACGATCAGGCGCGTCTGGCCGTCGATCTGCCCGATTTTCAGGCTGTGGATATTAATCAGGTTTCTGAGCTGATCGGACAGCGGAATCACCTGCTGCTGCTTCAAATCCGGGTCGATGCGGATCAGGCCGTGATCGGCCAGCGCGTAATAGATCTGGCCGAATCCCGGTCGCTGGTCGATGGCGAACGTGCCATGCAGCCTGACCTCGCTGGCAAGGACACTGTCGGGGAGCCGGTGCAAATCGGGTCGATGGACAAATTCAAACGGCGCGGTTCCGCTGCGGGGAGCGATCATTAGGTTTGGCCTTTGAGGTTTTCGCCATGAATCCGGTCGCTATTGCCGGAGGCTGGAAGCCACCCGGCAAGCAAAATGAAGCCAGCTAGAAGCTAGCTAAAAACCTTTTCCCTGATTAGAGAACTCAATTTACGACGATCATAAGGAAATCCACGATACTGTACCAGTTAAAGGACGATAGGCAGCGTCGCCAGCCCGCGCCGGTCGCCGCGCGTCTTCCACTCGATCTCCTGCCCCGGCGTCAGTCGATAGGACGGGATGCGGCGCAGAAATTCCTGAAGGGTGACGGCCATTTCCAGCCGAGCGACCGGCGCGCCGAGGCACAGATGCGGCCCGGCGCCAAACGTCAGATGGCGATTCGGCGCGCGGTCGAGGATACAGCGTTCCGGCTCGGCGAAGGCCTGCGGGTCGTGGTTGGCGGCCATGAAACCGAGGCCGACGACATCCCCCGCGGGGATAGTACGGCCATGCAGCTCGACATCGCGGGTGGTGTTGCGCGCCAGCAGTTGAATGGGCGTCGCGTAGCGTAGAAACTCCTCGACCGCCGTGGGAATCAGGGCGGGTTCGGCGATCAGCCGCTCGCGCTCGCGCGGATGCTCGGCCAGATAATGGAGCGTGATGCTGAGCGAGTCGGCGGTCGTCTCGAAGCCTGCGCCAATCAACAGGGTCATGAAGGCGTGCAGTTCATGGTCAGTCAGGCGGTGGCCGTCAACTTCGGACGCGATGAGCAGGCTGACGAAGTCATCCACCGGCTGGCGATGGCGCTCGACGATCAGCGCGTCGATGTAGACGCCCAGTTCGTCGCTGGCAGCGGCGACATCAGCCGGGTCATGCGGATTGAACATGCGCCGAATCCACCAGTACCATTTATCGGCATCTTCAGCCGGCAGGCCGGTGAACTCGATCAGCGAGCGGATCGAAAGCGGCGTGGCGTAATCGGCGACCAGATCGCCGCCGCCGTGGGCCAGCAAGCCGTCGATCAGTTCATGCGCAATCGCCATGATGCGGGGGCGCAGCGCCTCGATGCGGGCGCTGGCAAAAACCGGGTTGACCAGCGTGCGATAACGCGAATGGAGCGGCGGGTCAATCTCGATGGGAAGCTGTGGCTCGGTGCGCGGCGTGATGACCGGGATCGCCGTCACGCCGACGACGCTCGACGTATAGGTGCGCCAGTCGGTCGTTGCCTGACGGACATCCTCGTAGCGCGTCAGCAGCCAGAAGCCACCATAGTGCTGGCTGTGCATGACCGGGCATTGAGCGCGCAGCTCGTCGTAGACCGGGAAAGGATCGCGGATGAACGACGCCTCGTGAATGTCGAGGTCGTCGTGAACGTTCGAGTCGGTTGTCGCGTCAGTCATGCTGGATTCCTCTTGAATGCCCCGACCCTTCGCGGTGAGCGCGTGGAGAAAACAGGGTCGAGGGATACTCGTTATGGCCCGTTTTGCCAGTCATTTTCTTCAGGGTGAGGCGAAATACTGGTCGCGCATGGCTTTCAGGAAGTCGATGGACTGGCGCATTTCGTCCATCCCGTTCATGCCATCTTCGATGCTGATCCAGCCGCTGTAGCCTGCGTCGGCCAGAATACGGAAAATGGTGTGATAATCGTTCAGTCCCTTGCCAGTCACGCCGTGGCGCAGATTCGGCGAGTAACCGAGCGTGCCGTCGCTCTGGCGCAGGTCAGCGAGACTCGCGCCGGGGACAAGGTAACGGTCACTGGCGTGAACGCTGACGACGCGCTCGACGACCTCGCGCAGAAGCTGGATCGGGTCATCCCCGGCGACGATGGCATTCGATGGATCATACTGAACGCCGAAATAGTCGCGCTCAGGAATGGCGTTGAGCACTTCGAGAAACACGTCCTTCTTCTGAGCAAATTCGGGATAGCGCCAGAAGCCATCCTTATAGTGGTTCTCGATACCGAGGATGATGTCGTACTCTCGCGCGATGGGCAGAAGCCGGGTGATCGCCTCGACGACCCATTCGACGCCCTGCGCGCGCGGCACTTCCGGGTAGCGCTGGCCGGAGAGGACGCGGCAGACGGCTTTCGGCCCGCCGAGCCGCCGGGTGACGCGGATCATCTCGGCCTCACGGTCGAGCGCGCGCTGGCGGGCGTCGGCATCGGGATTGGTAAAGTCGGGCGAGCAGCACATCATCGGCATCGCAAATCCGGCGCGGTGGATGGCCTCACCGGCGCGGTCAATCGAGGCATCGTCGAGCGTCGGGAAAAAGGCATCGTACATTTCCAGCCCTTCCGCGCCGAGCGACTTCGCCATTTCGATCCAGTCGAACAGCGTCATCGTCTGCTTCTCGACAATCTCCTCGACGTAACACTTGGGAAAAGCCGCTATTTTCATGTTTCAGAGTCCCCATTTCGCTCAGGGCTGTAGCTGCCGGTAAAAGACGGCGGATCGTCCGCCGGTTGGCCTTGACGCAGATTATAAAGCGCGGCCATTCGCTCGGCCCAGGCGCGCGCCGGGAAGGTTGCGCTTTTATCGAAGCGAGCAATCCAGCCGTCGGGGTCGGACGCGGGCGCGACGAGAAAGGCCGAGTCGGTTTCAATGACGACGAGCTGCATCTCTCACCCCCGGCCTCTGGTCGAACCTGCTCGCCAGCCCAAAATTATCCCGGAACCGGCCCCTACAGGCGCAGTTTCACCTGCTCATCTTCAACCCAGACCTCATACGAGCGCAGCTTGATTTCCGAGAAGGCGAGACACTGGCCGGTAGTGATGTTGTATTCCAGGCCGTGCCACGGGCAGGTGATGATCTGGTTTTCAAACTGCCACTGGAGCTTCCAGCCGGTGTCGCGGTTAGAGACCAGCGTGCCGCTGACTTTGCCTTTACAGAGCGGCCCCAACTGATGGGTGCAGAGATTCGGCAGGGCGTAATACTGGCCGTCAACGTTGAAGATGCCGATTTCGCGGCGACCGACCGTGACAACGCAGTGCGATCCGGGCGGGATGTCAGCGGCCCGCGCGACGACGTGCTCGGTTTTTTCAGGCATGACCCTCACTCCCGGCCCTCTCCCGACAGGAGAGGGGAGAAAGATGTGTTGCAGGATAAAGCTGTGGCGGCTTCGGCTTGTATTCCATGATCGGTCACAGGCTCAGGCGCTGGCCGCTGCGGTCGATTTTGAACAGGCGCAGCGCGTTTTCGCCCAGCATCTTGCGTTTGGCTTCCGCAGTAAACGGAGCCTGAAACAGCTTCGAGGGATGATCGAAGTCATGGTGCGGCCAGTCGGACGCGAAGACGACGCTGTTTTCACCGTCGAATAACTCGACGATCTTGACCAGATCGCGCGCATCTTCCGGCTCTTCAATCGGCTGCGAGGCGAAGAAATATTTCTTGATGTAGTGGCTGGGGCGCTTTTCCAGAAACGGCACTTCACGGCGGCGCTCGGTATATTCCTTGTCGAGCCGGTTGATGATGAACGGAACCCACGACAGCCCCGCCTCGGCAAAGACGACGCGCAGATTGGGGAAGCGCACCGGCACGCCGGTCGTGACCATATCGACCAGATTGGCGACCATCGAGAAGGTATGGGCCATCGTATGCCGCGCCAGCTCGGTATCAAACTGGTGCGTCTGCCACGGAAAGACCGGATGAATGACCGTGACGCTGTGCAGCAGCACCGGCAGGTCAGCAGCCTCGGCGGCGGCGAAGATCGGATCGTAGACGCGATGGCCCCAGAGCGGCTCGACTCCGGCGCAGGGCAGGAAGACGCCGACGATTCCCGGCTCTCTGGCGTAGCGTTCGATCTCGCGCGCGGCGTCTTCCGGGTCCTGCGGCGCGGCGATGATGCAGCCGAGCAGCCCCTTTTCCTTCAGGCACCATTCTTCGGCCAGCCAGCGGTTGTAAGCGCGGGCAACTGCCGAGGCGTAGTCCTGCTGCGGCAGCGTGGCGATCTTGAGCAGTTGATCGGGGAACATGATGCCAATATCGACCGCGATCTGCGACAGCTCATCGCGGAGCTGCGCTGGCGAGTTAACCTGTCGGCCCTCGGCCCCGCCGGGGAATGGCGCAGACAGCGCGCCTAACCCGGCTGAAAACGATGGGATATCGAGCGGGCGCTGCGGAATTGTGCCGAGCAGCTCCAGCGAGCGCCGCCAGGGCATATCACAGTAAGGCGCGAGAAACTGCGGGCGGTCGTTGATATGGACGTCGGTATCGACGATCAACACGTTTTCGAGCGTGTCGCGCCCGCGCTGCGTGATTGGTTGTTCCTGAACGGTCATGAAATCTCTCCCTCACTCCCGGCCCCTCTCCCGGCAGGAGAGGGATGCAAGCTTCGCGCCAGTATCGTCATGCGGTTGTAGCGACCAGAAACCAATGCTCGCGGCTTCCGCCGCGAGGGGCCGTATCGAACGTCAGTGAACCGAGTTTAGGCTGGCGCGGGCGCGGTCGCTTTGACGCGGCGGACGATCTCGCGCAGGATTTCCTCGACGTTGCTGGTGGCAGCGAAAGCGTTAGCCTCAATCGCCAGCGGCGCGCCGATGACGACCAGCGGCGCGCCCTGCCCGGCGCACTGAATCGCCTGCTCGATGCTCAGGCCGCCGACTGCCTGAATCGGGACGTTGGTCGCCGCGACAATCGACGCCAGATCGTCGAGCGGGCTGAGGCCGAGGATCATCCGGCGCTCGTCGAAGCCGGTATGGACGATGATGTAATCGACGCCGAGGCGCTCCATCATCTGAGCGCAGGCCACCTTGTCCGGCGCGGCCATGATATCGCCCATAACCTCGATGTTGAAGTCTCGCGCGGCGCGAACGACGGCCTTAATCGTCGCCGGGTGAGCGACTCCCATGACGACGACGAAGTTGGCTCCGGCCTTCGCCATCATCTCGGCCTCAAGGTAGCCGCCATCCATCGTCTTGAGATCGGCGATGATCGGGTGATCGGGAAAATGCTCGCGCAGGGCGCGAACGCCATGCAGGCCCTCGCCGAGGATGAACGGCGTCCCGGCCTCGATCCAGTCAACGCCCGCGCGGACGGCAGTTGTCGCCAGATCAAGCGCCTGTTCCTTTGTCTCGACGTCCAGCGACACCTGAACGACCGGCTTCGTCCGCTTGCGGCGAATTTGATTCCAGGTCGCGCGGACATAGTCGAAGGCGACTGCCAGCCCTTCCGGCGCGTCGGGTCGGTTGTACTCAATCGAAAGCCAGCCGTTATAGCCCGCTTCCTGAAGTGTCTCGAACAGCAGCGGGTAATCGACCAGCCCTTCGCCGGGGATGGCATGGGTATACTGGCCGTAAGTCTGGCGGTCGCCGCAGTGAACCTGCACGACCCGGTCGACGACCTGACGCAGCAGCGGCGTCGGGTCAACGCCGTTCATGATCGGATTTGAGCAGTCGAAGTTGACCTTGAGCGAGCTATCGCGGAGCGCGTTGACGATCTCGAGGAAGATGTCGTGCGGCTGCGAGAAATCGGGATAGTCCCAGAAGTAGTCCTTGTAATGGTTCTCATAGGCCAGAAAGACCCCCAGCCTGTCGGCCACCGCGAGACATTCGCGCAGCGACTCGACCGTGTTGCGGATGCCCTGCTCGCGCGTCAGGCCGGGATGGGCCTGTCCGGCGGTCACGCGCACCGACGGCGCGCCCAACTGCGCCGCCACGGCAATATTGGCCTTGAGCCTGCTGACTTCCTCGGCGCGGGCCGCCGGGTCGGGATGGCACAGGTCAGGCGAGCAGGAATACTGGCTGACGACCAGCCCGTAGCGATTGAGCGAGGCTTTGATCTTCTCAATGTAGGCCGGGTCGTGACTTTCCATGCAGCGGTAGTAAATTTCGGTGCCAAGCAGGTTGTAATCTGCCGCCTGAGCAAACCAGTCTTCGAGCGACATGGTCTTGTCGAGCACCATCTCTTTGAAGTAGAGAACGATATTGCAACTGAGCTTCATGAATGTATTCCTCGTGTTCGCAAAGTAAGCCTTCCCTCGCCCCCGCCCCTCTCCCGGTGGGAGAGGGGAAAAGCATTTGTAGTCATCAACTGCCGAGCCGAATAAAGACATCATTCCGCTGCGTCGCGCAGAAACTCTCAGCCTGTCACCTGATCGGGATGCGCCTGTTTGACGGCCCGGAGCGCGGCTTCGATGCCTTCGAGCGCGCGGTCGATGACTGGCTCAGTGTGGGCAATCGAGAAACCGTGATGGGCGACGTGTCCGCCGTAATCGTGGAAGTAGACGCCGTGCGCGTAACAGGCGCGCAGGAAAGTCAACATCATCGGGACGCTGTGCTGCGCGGCCTGACGATAGTTCGTCACCGGCGTATCGACGCCGAAATAGATCGTGAAGCGCGCGCCGAGATATTGCAGCCGCGCCCTGACCTTCGACCGGCTCAGGAGATCGCTGATCCCCGCATACAGCCGCTCGCCACTGTGGTTGAGGCGCTCGTAGAAACCGGGCGAGGACAATTCTTCGAGGCAGGCGAGCGCCCCCAGAACGGGAATCAGATGACCGAGGTAGGTGCCGCTGTGGGCCGTGTCGCCAGTCGGCTTGAAGCGCTCCATATAGTCGCGCCTGCCGGTGATAGCGCTGATCGGCAGCCCGCCGCCGATGGCCTTGCCGAGTACCGCCAGATCGGGCGTGACGCCGAGATACTGCTGCGCTCCCCCCGGCCCCATGCGAAACGCGCTCAGGACTTCATCGAAAATCAGCAGGATGCCGTGCTGCGTGGCGACTTCGCGCAGCCGCTCGACGAACCCCGGCGCAGGCAGGATGCAGCCCGCGTCGTAGTTGATCGGCTCCAGGATGATGGCGGCGTACTCGTCGGCGTGGGCGCTCATAATGCGCTCGAAGCTATCAAGATCGTTGAAGGGGACGACGGTGATATAGTCGGCCATGCCTCGGGGAATGCCCGCCGATTCGGCATAGGCCACCGGCGCGTCCGCCGGGCCAGCCTTGTCGAGCGGCGGCGCGGAACTGAAATAGATATAGTCCTGATAGCCGTGAAAATGGCCCTCGAACTTGAGAACTTTCTCGCGTCCGGTGATGGCGCGCGCCAACCGGAGCGTGTGCATGATCGTCTCGGTGCCGGAGCCAGCGTAACGCACCATCTCCGCGCCGGGAACCATCTCGATAATTTTCTCCGCCAGCGCGCTATGGTAAACCGTGTCATAGGAGCAGATGATGCCCATTTCGAGCGCCTGCTGAACGGCAGCCTTGATGCGCGGGTGATTGTGGCCGAGCAGCGACGCGCCGTGCGAGACGCACAGATCGACGTACTCGCGCCCGTCAAGATCGTAGATCAGCGGGCCGTCGCCGCGCGCAATGTACATCGGGTAGCCGAGCGCCTGATTGAGGCGCACGGACGCCGAGACGCCGCCGGGTAAGACTTCTTTCGCAACCTGATAAAGCTGTTCTTTAGCATTCATGACGCAGACCCCGTCTCCTGAATGGGTGTCCACCGGGAGCCAGTGGACGTTTCGACATAAGCAGCCCGACCGCTGTCTACCAGAGCGTCGAGGTGCGCAGAGGCTGTCAGCCGCCAGACTTCGCCGGACGGGCCGATGCAGGCTTCCAGACCGTTGACCGCCTCGGCAAAGGTGAGCGAGCGCCGCGTGGTGAGCAGCTCAGCCAGAGCGGTGTCACACTGCCGGACAAAGGCTTCGCTGGCGTCGAGAAACGCCGTCACCGCATCGCCGGACATAATCGGGTAGTGCGTAGCAATCAGCGCGCGCGGCTGGAGCGCGCGGATCGTCGCCACCGAGCCGAGATAATCCTCGACGCTGAAGTACGGCGGCGGGCTGGCAAGTCGCCCATCGAGCGCGACGACCCCGCGACCGAGCAGCGCGTCACCGAGATAAACTGCCCCATGACGCGCATCCCAGACGCTCAGATGTCCGGGCGTGTGTCCGGGCGTGTGCAGCAGGGTAACGACCCAGCCGCCGCCGAGGTCGAGCATCTCGCCGCCCTCGACGGCCCAATCGACCGCCTGCGGCGGGCCGAACAGGGCGCGTGTCACCGTAAACGCCGCTTCCGACCACGGATAACCGAGGTCTGCCGCGCGGGTGAAATTTTCGTCGAGATGATGCGCGAGGCTGCTGATCGAGCCGACGTCACGCCGGTGAGCCATGACGCGAACCTTCGGCGCAGCCTGACGAATGGCCGCGACGCCGCCGAAATGATCGGCGGACGCATGGGTGATAACGACCGAGTCGAGGCTGGCCGGATCGAGATTGATCGCGCGCAGGTAGGGGAAAATGGCGCGTTCCGGTGTCTCCGGCAGGCCGGTATCGATCAGGACGGTTTTCTCCAGCCCGCGCAGCACGACCATGCAGAGCAGATTGCCGTTGAAGTCCGACTCGATGCGATAGACGCCGGGCCACAGGTTCATCGCTCGCCGTTCTCCAGGTCAGCGCGATAGATCGACAGTTTAGCCGTCTGCCCGCCATCGACGTAGATCATCTGCCCGGTGACAAAATCGGCTTCCTCAGAGCTGAGGAAGGCGACCATGTTGGCGATGTCTTCGGGGAAACCGACGCGGCCCCACGGGACATTTTTGGCCGACTCGGCGCGGTCATACCACGGGAACTGGGTGAAATAGCGCTCGACTTCGACCAGGCCAGGCGCGACGGCGTTGACGTTGATCTTATGCGGAGCCAGTTCAAGCGCGAGCTGGCGAGTCACCATCCTGATGGCCCCTTTGGACGCCGCATAGGGGCCAAAGGTTGGCGCGGTCGCTTCGCCATGCACCGACCCGATGAATACCAGCTTGCCGCCGCCCTGTTTCGCCATCTGCCGCGCCGCCGTCTGGGCGCAAAAGTAGGCGGCCTTCAGATTGACATCGAGCACGGCATCCCAGCTTTCTGGGGTGACGTCGAAGAAAGCCTGCTCGCCGGTGTTGGCGGCGTTGTTGACGAGAATATCGAGCCGACCGAAGCGGTTGATCGCTTCCGCGACCATGGCGCTTCCGGCGCGCGGGTCGTTGAAGTTGGCGGGCAGCGCGAAGCCCTCGCCGCCGACTTCGGCCATTCGGCGGAGCGTCTCCTGCGCGTCGCCTTCGCTGCCGTAATAGTGGACGGCGACCTGCGCGCCCGATGCCGCCAGCTTGATGGCAATGCCGCGTCCGATTCCTGTTCCCGCCCCGGTGACGATGGCCGTTTTCCCGGTGAGATTGACTGGCATAGAAGTCCTTAAACCCTCACCCCGTGTGGTGGAGCGAGAAAGCGAGCTGGTAGATTGCTGAATACGAAACCTCAGGCGCGGGCATGATGGCCTTTATCTTATTATTCCGGCCCTGCTGCCGGGGGCTAAAGCCCGCCAGCAAGCACACCGAAGCTCGTTCCTCGTGCCACTCATGCCATTCCCCGCCGTGCCGGAGGCTAAAGCCCTCCGGCAAGTCAACTGAAGCTGGCTGAAGTCCGCTAAAGCCGCAGGAACAGCAGCCGGTTTTAATTTACAAAGACCATCCTCATGCCCCGACGCAATTCCCCGTCCCGTTTTTCTCCCCCTCTCTGCTTGCGGAGAGGGGCCGGGG
>CAZZAO010000009.1:53689-65394 GCA_964652205.1 uncultured Anaerolineaceae bacterium
CGCAATTCCCCGTCCCGTTTTTCTCCCCCTCTCTGCTTGCGGAGAGGGGCCGGGGGTGAGGGCTGGCGGGGTGAGAGCCAGCGAGCGTCATTTGACGGCCCCGGCAGTCATCCCCTGAACGACCCAGCGCTGAAGAAAGATGAAGATAATCATCAGCGGCAGGCTGCCGAGCGTGTTGAGCGCCATGATGCGGCCCCAGTCACGGCCAAACTGGCCGAAGAACTCGGCAATCCCGACCGTCAGCGGGGCATAGGTCGGGCCGCTCGTCAGCACAATGGCGAACAGAAATTCGTTCCATGCGCCGAGAAAGGCCATCGTCCCGGTGGCGATCAGTCCGGGCAGCGCCAGCGGCAAAATGACCCGATAGAGCGCCTGAAGCCGGGTACAGCCATCGACCATACAGGCTTCTTCGAGTTCTTTCGGGATACTGTCGATATAGCTTTTGAGCATCCAGATAGTGATCGGCAGGATCAGCGATGAGTCGGCCAGCACGAGGACGGCGTAGGTGTTGTACAGGCCGAGCGCTTTCGCCATGTTGAAGAACGGGATAATCAGGACGACACCCGGCAGCATTTGCAGGCCGAGAATGCCGAGCAGAATGCCGCGTCCGCCGCGCAGCTTGAAGCGCGAAAGGCCGTAGGCCGCCAGCGAGCCGAGCAGCAGGCAGAACACCATGGTCAGCGCGGCAATGATGTAGCCGTTCTTGAAAAAGCTCATCTGACGCGGGTCGGTCAGCAGTTGAATATAGTTGCTAAACGTGATCTCGCGCGGCAGCCAGACCGGCGGCGAAGACAACGTCTCCTCGACCGGGCGCACCGAGGCAAAAATCATCCAGATGATCGGGAAAACGATGATGACGACGGCGATGAGGGTGACGACGAGCATCACCGTCTGCCACGAGCCGTTACGGAGTCTAGAGACTTGTCGTCGCGTCAGCATAGATCTGCTCTCTTGCCGTGAACATGCGCAGGTAAATCAGGACGCCAATCGACAGGCCGACGACCATGACGATGCTGATGGCCGAGCCGTACCCCATGTTGATGTCGCGGAAGCCCTTCTGCCACAGGTAATAGGCAATCGTCTCAGTCGAGCGGCTGGGGCCGCCAGAAGTCAGCAGCTTCACAAGATCGAACTGGCTGAAGGTCGTGATGATGTCGATGGTGCTGATCGCCACAATGACCGGGCGGATCAGCGGCAGGGTGACGAAGCGGAAGCGTCCGAAGGTGTGCGCGCCATCGACGCGGGCGGCGTCATACAACTCCGGCGGCACGGATTGCAACGCGCCGAGGATCATCACCATGTAAAAGGGGAAAGTTTTCCAGACGTTGACGATCACCAGCGACCAGAGCGCCAGCGAGCGGTCGCCGAGGAAATCGACCGGCTGATTGATCAGATGCCCCGCCGTCAGGATGTAATTGGTCGGGCCGAAGGGGTGATAGAGCAGCCCCCAGATCAGCGCCGCCGCAGCGGTCGAGAACAGCCAGGGCAAAATCAGCAGGCCGCGCATGAAGTTGCGCAGGATATCGCTGACCCAGTGTTCGTTCAGCAGCAGCGCCAGCACGCCGCCAGCCACGAGATGTAATACGACCGACGCCGCCGTGAACAACACCGTATTGCGAAGCGCCCCCCAGAACAGCGGGTCGCTCGCCAGCTCGATATAATTGTTGAGCGCGACGAAGTTCACTTCTCGACTGCGCGTGTTGATGGCTGTCAGGCTGGTCAACACGGTATTAATGAGCGGGTAGAGGGTGACAGCGAGCAGAAAAATCACGGCAGGCGCGATATATAGATAACCGACCGACTGCGACGACCACGAAAAGCGCCGTTTGCTGCGTGTTTTCACCCGTCTCCCTGCCTCGACGTTCGTTGCCATGCGGTCGGCCCTCTGCTACACTTTTCTCCGGGCTGGCTCTGAATCGCCCCCTTGAACAGGGACGATTCAGAGCCGGGAACAATCACAGCGCGCTGCTGTTCGGGGTGGCCGATGCGCATGAGGTCTTTCTGTCAGGCTTGATAGATACCGCCCGAAAAGCCTCACTCGATGTCGAACGACGTCACCCGAAGGCAGGCTGGAGATTAGCTGCTGGCAGCGTCAATCTCCGTTTTCCAGACAGCCGCCGCTTCGTCCAGGGCGGTTTTTGCGTCCTTATCCCCGGACAGAACTTCCTGGAACGCCTGCATGACCGCGTCATGTGTCGTCTCAAATTCCGGGATCGGGTGCAGGAAGTAGTTGTGCTCGGGGTCCTGCGTCAGCATGGCCGGAATCTGGCTCAGGATCGGGTCGGTACTGGTCGGCAGCACGTCGCTGAAGATGTCTTTGGTGGCGTAGGGGATGCTGGTGGCCTCGGTCATCATTTTGGCGACGTCCGAGCTAAGGAGATATTGCAGGAACTCCCACGCTTCTTCCTTGTGCGCCGAATTCTTAGCCATTGCCAGACCGCTGCCCGCCCAGACATAACCGCCAGTCGTGTCGTTCCACGCCGGGGCGTAGGCCACCTTGATGTCGGGGTTCGTCTGTTTGGCGATGCTGCCGATGAACGGGCCATCCCAGATCATGGCGATCTTGCCAGCGGCGAAGTATTCGCGTGTCGATTGGATCGCTTCGGAGATCGAGCCGGGGACGACGTCGCCGGAGTCGTAGAGCGACTTCCAG
Organism: uncultured Anaerolineaceae bacterium; assembly: GCA_964652205.1. Taxonomy (GTDB): domain Bacteria; phylum Chloroflexota; class Anaerolineae; order Aggregatilineales; family Phototrophicaceae; genus ZC4RG36. Next base: position 56,343 of record CAZZAO010000009.1, read on the forward strand.
GCTTCCAGCGCCTTCACGCCTTCCGGTGAGTTGAAGGCAGGCTGGCCGTCCTTGTCGAGCATCTGGCCGCCGAACTGCTGGAGCAGGCCGCCGAGATAGAAGTAAGTCGCCGTCAGGTTGGTTCCGGCAGAAATGGCGAAGCCGTAGGTTCCGTTCTTCTCATCGCGCAGGGCCTTGACCGCCGCTGCAAACTCGTCCCAGTTGGTCGGCGGCTTGACGCCAGCTTTTTCCAGCATATCGACGTTGTAGGCCAGCGCATACGGGAAGATGTACCAGTAGGCCATCGACACCTGGCCGTTCCAGGAGACCTGCGTGCCGTCAGCGCGCGCATCCTGCCAGGCCTGCGGAGCTTTAGCGAACCAGGGCGTCAGATCCTCGAACATGCCGAGCTTATCGAGGCCGGTCATCCAGATGAATTCCATGCCCATGACGTCATAGGTGGCGGTGTCCGACTGGGCGCTCGTCACCAGATTATCGTACATGTTGCCCCACGGTACGGCGGTGCGCTGAATGGTGATGTTGGGGTGCGTGGCCTCGAAATCGGCAACGAGCTTGTCCATCGTCTCCACGCCGTATTCCGGGTCCCACCATTCGAGCCAGTTGAGGGTCACTTTATCCTGCGCCAGCGCGGGCAGCGAGAAAGTGCCGAAAACCATTGCCAGCAGGCCAATGCACAAAATCAGACGTTTCATAACTGTATTTCTCCCAATTCAGGTGCGGATGAAAGTGGTGAAGGACATTATTCCCGGTCGGGCTGAACTTATAGGTTGTTCCTCTCTCCCCTCGCCGATTAAATTTGTGCGCGCCAGTCCGAAAAATCATCGAACGGGTAACACGGTCGGCGGACTCGTCTCCAGGGGAACGTGAGCAGGTTTGGGCTGCAAACGCCCGGCGCATCGAGAAGTAGGATTTCGTGGGCGAACGGCGCGTAGGCCGCTCGAAAGCCGGTCGGCGACTTGACGGCGACAATCCGCGCGTCACGCGGCTCAAGCCCGACCGAGCGATATAATTCAGGGTCCCACTGTAAAACCGGCTGTTCCATGATCTCCAGATAAATCGAGCCGATCTGGACGACCACCGTGCGCCCGCGATGGAATTCGACGCCGTGGAAGCCGGGGCCTTTGAAGCGAAAGTCGCCGTCGGCGATTAGCCGGACGCGGCCAGCAATGGTCAGCGGCTGATAAAGCAGGCTGCTCGACTGCGCGCCGACGGTCAGCGTGACGTCCGCGCCGACTCCCGCCGCGATGGCCGCGGCGACGGCGTCAGGATCGACGATGTTGACCAGCGACTCGACCTGTACATGAGCGTCGAGCAGCGCCTTAAGGACGGCGGTGCTGTCGCCAGGCGCGCCGGAACTGGGCGCGTCGGCCCCGTCCGACAGGATGAACGGCCCGGCGTCCGCTTCAACCGCGCGGCGAATCGCCTCATCCAGCGGCACAAGCTGGACAGCAAACTCGTATCGGCGCTGCCAGAAGGCGTCGGCGATGGCGTCAGCTTCACGCTCGGCCAGCGCGGCGTCGCCATCGGCAATGACGATAACGCCGCAGCCGACATCAGGAACGTCGAGCCAGGGCTGCACCGAGAAGGCCGAGGCCGAAAGAATACCGGGCTGGCTTTCGAGGGCGAGAACCTGCTGCATGACCGCGCCGAACGGCCCGCCAGTCGTCGCGCCGGTTTCGCCGGGGACAATCATCGGCAGGCGTTTAAAGGCGGCGACCGGATGGATTTTGCCCGCGACGGTATCGCAGAGCAGCGACATCGACTTCTCGCCCGTCTCGTACATGTCGATATGCGGAAAGGTGTGATAGCCGACGACGATACTGGCGGCGTCGATCATGAGTTGGGTCGCGTTGGCGTGCAGGTCGAGCGTCGCGGCAATCGGGATATGCGGCCCAACACACTGCCGAACGGCGTTGAGGATGTAGCCGCTGGCGTCGTCGGCCTGCTCGGCCAGCATCCCGCCGTGCAGGGCGATAAAAACGCCATCGACCGGGAGCGCAGCGCTCAGGCGGTCAATCAGCTCCTGCACCAGCGTCTCGAACATGGCGGCTTCGAGCGGCCCGCCGGAAATCGCATTACAGGCTTGCAGCGGCACGACCTCGATGCCACGCTGCCGCGCCACGTCGATGGCCGCGCCCAGCTCGGAGCGACTTCCTTCAAGCGTAGCGAGAATCTGGTCGCCGCGCAGGATATAGCTCGACTCGAACCCTTTCCAACTGCCGAGCGCTCCGGTGAAGCTGTGCGATTCCTGCATAAACAGGCCAAGCGCAATCCGGGTCATTGGTCATCTTCCTGATCGTCAGCAGGGTCAATCTGTTCATTAGCAATTTCGCTCAGGCGCGCGGCAGACTCAAGGTGAGTGCGCATGGCCTGACGCGCCAGCGGGACGTCACGGGCGAGCACCGCCTGAAGAATCTTGCGGTGATGCTGAACGGCATGAAGCGGCGAGCCTGCCGGAGACAGCGCCAGCCGAAAAAACTGGCGCATCTGCTCGCGGATCGGGTCGAGCAGCAGCGGCAGCAGCGGGTTCTGCGAGGCTTTCGCCAGCAGCTCATGAAAGCGGAAATCGGCCTCGACAAATTCATCGGCGTGGCCCATCGACCGCTCCAGCGCCAGCATCGATTCCTCAAGGCTGGCGAGGTCGTCGTCCGTGGCATTTTTCGCCGCCAGCCCGGCCATTTCGATCTCGATCATCTGTCGGACTTCGAGCAGATGGACGATTGAGGTGCGCTGCTGCTGGATATACAGGCTGATCGGCTGCGATACGGCCCTGTCCTGAATTTCCGAGACGTAAGTGCCGCTGCCGACATTGATCGTAATCAGCCCGCGATCTTCAAGCAGCTTGAGCGCCTCGCGGATGACGGTCCGGCTCACGCTCAGGTTTTCGGCCAGCGCGCGCTCCGACGGCATCTTGTCGCCGGGTTTGAGGTCGCCGCCGATGATGATGTCCTGAATTTGCTGCGCGACCTGCTTGAACAACTGCTCATAGCGCAGATTGATGCCGCTCATCACGTCTTGACTGCCGTTTTTCTCTGACATACAGGCTCAAAGGTATAATGGTCTAACCACTTTTCACAGTGTAACGGGAAACTTGAAATTTTGTCAATAGATTCGTCAGCGAGACGAAAAAATGCCGGTCTTTCCCCCCTTACAGCGGCGAAGGTCGATGAGCGCAGCTTCCTGATTTCAGGCGACTGCACCGTTGACGCCGTCAGGCTGCGCTCGATCCCCGAAGGCGGGCGCGAGCGGCATGAGAAATTCGGCAAATCGGCGCGATTACGGCATAATAGGAAGCTGCATTGACCCTTCATCATGTGAGCGTGTTCGCAGTGATGGTTTCAACGTCGCGCTGCGGGAATACTCCGGTATTCTCGCAGCGCGCCTTCATGATGGAACAGGAACCGGTTCGCCTGTCTCGAATTCAGTTGGGAGCAGCGCTTATGGCAAATAAACTGTACATCGCCAATCTGGGCGATCAGGTCACAGAAGCCCAGATTTACGCGCTTTTCTCACAGGCAGGTGAAATCGTCAGTGTCGAACTGGCAATGACGGCAGATGCAGGCCAGTCACGCGGATATGGCTTTATTCAGATGTCCACGGCGGAAGGCGCGACCGAAGCCATTCGCCTGTTTAATCATCAGACGATGGGCGACCGCAAGATGATTGTGACCGAAGCGATCCGCCAGACGGGTTAAGCCAGCGGTCGAAAGCCAGCCAGCAGCCGCTTCGACACGATCAAACCCCGGCGTCAGGTCGCGCTCGGTCTCGCCTGTCTCACGCTGTCCACTTTCTGAGGCTCAACATGGATCTTCTGCAACCCGGCGCGAAACTGGAGCGGGTCTATCGCGGCACAAAATTCTCAGAAGGCCCGGCAATGGCTGCCGACGGCAAGGTTTATTTCACCGATTGCCCGGTCAACCGCATCATGGTCTACGACCCGGCGACCGGCAAGACGAAAATCTGGCGCGAGCCGAGCGGACGCGCTAACGGCATGAATTTCGACGCGCAGGGGCGGCTGGTCGCCTGCTGCGACGGGGCCAATCACGGCGCGCGGGCCGTCATCCGCTTCGAGCGCGACGGCAGCACGACCGTTCTCGCCAGCCACTACCACGGCAAAAAGCTCAACTCACCCAACGACCTGTGCTTCGACCGCGCCGGACGGATCTATTTCACCGATCCGCGCTACGGCGACCGAAGCGGGCTGGAACAGGACTGCATGGCCGTCTACCGCATCGAACTGGACGGCTCGCTGACGCGCGTGATCGACGACATGGAGACGCCCAACGGCATCCTGCTCTCCGAAGATGAAAAGACGCTCTACCTCGTCGATCACAATCTCGACCCCGGCGGCGCGCGGACGCTGCTCGAATATGGCGTCAATCAGGCCGGGACGTGGCATCGTCAGCGGACGCTGCTGGATTTCGCGCCCGGTTACGGCGGCGACGGGATGGTGATGGATATCGAGGGAAATATTTACCTGACGGCAGGCGAGCGCGAGAAAGCGGGCGTCTATATCTGCGCGCCCGATGGCCGACTGCTCGAATTTATCCCGACCCTCGAGACGCCGGGGAACTGCACCTTCGGCGGGCCAGACCGGCGAACGCTCTACATCGCCGCCTCGACCTCGCTCTACCGGATTCAGACGACGATTCCCGGTCGGCTCACCTACCCACCGCGCGCCTGAGCGCGGCCAACCCGGCTGAAACCTGCGCCGGTTAAGGCCGACCGCTCCTCGCACGCCCCATCAGAACCCTATCGAGCATGACAGGTCGCTCGACCTGTCCTGAAGCTCTGGATTCCAGGGCGGCGCTGGCTGCCATGCCTGACTGATACAGCCAAATTGCACAAGGCGGGGTGGTTGACAGCGCCTTCTGCTTAAGCGTACAATTTCAGTCAGGCGAACGTTCGCCTGACTGAAATTACAGGCGCTGTTTTACCGATCATGGCAAAACCAGTTACGTTAAAAGATGTCGCCCTGCGCGCGGATGTCAGTTATCAGACGGTTTCAAAAGTCATCCGCAACCAGATGCAGGTCAGCTCTGAGGTTCGGGCGCGTATTCAGCGAGCCGTCGTCGAGCTGGACTACCACCCGAACGCGGCGGCGCAAAGCCTGCGCCTGCAATCGAGCCACCTGATCGGTTATTCATGGGTGCAGGAACGGCAGAATCATTCCAGCCCGGTGATGGAGCAGTTCCAGCACAGCCTGGTCGACAACGCCGAGGAATTTGGCTACCACATCCTGCTCTTTCCGCAGCGTAACAACCAGACACAGGCCGCCATCTACGAGGAGCTGGTGCATACCCGCCGCGTCGATGGCTTCATCCTCTCCAGCGTCGAGTACAACGATCCACGGATCGCCGACATCGAGCGGCTGAATGTCCCGGTCGTCAGCTTTGGCCGCGCGGGCGAGACGCAGGCCGCGCCCTGGGTGGATGTCGATGGCCGGGCCGGAATCAACGCCGCCGTGCAGCATTTGATCGCCCAGGGCCATCAGCGGATCGCCATTCTGGCGTGGCCGGAAAGCTCGCGCGTTGGCACCGAGCGGCTGGCGGGCTACTGGGACGCGATGACCGCTGCCGACCTGCCGATTGACCCGCGCTGGATTCTGCGCGGCAAAGGCGAACTGGATTACGGTTACGAGGCCGCGCTCGCGCTGTTCGATCTGGCGGAAAAACGCCGACCGAGCGCCATCGTGACGATGGTCGATACGGTTGCCGTCGGCGTGGTGCAGGCCGCCGAAGCGCGCGGGTTGCAGATCGGCCCGGAGATCGCCGTCACCGGCTTCGACGACATGCCGCTGGCTGAACATATCCGCCCACGCCTGACCACCCTGCGCCAGCCCGTCTGGGATGTGGGCCGCGCCATCGTTAAACTGCTGATCGCCCAACTGCATGAGGAACTGCTATCTCCAGAGGCCCGGCACGTCCTGCTGGCCCCTGAACTTGTCGTTCGTGAGTCCAGTCTTGGCTACGCGCCGCGCTGAAGCTGCGTGGCCGGACGCTGCTCATTCATCGATTGAGAGAAAGGACGTGACCTGACACCCATTGATCGTCACTCGCACGGCAGGAATAAGCTTAGATACATGGGAAGGATGCTATGAGAAAGAACTGGATCATCCTGGTTGCGCTGTTCATCGTCAGCGTGGCTGTCGCCGCGCAGGTGGCCGCGCAGGACGCCACGCCCGACCTTTCAGGGACGGTGCGCGTGGGAAGCTGGGAAAGCGGCGACGCGCTGACGCCATGGAATAATGCCATTGCCTCGTATCAGAGCGCGCACCCCAACGTCAAAATTCAGCTTGAAGCTGTCCCGCAGGATTACGGGACGAAGCTGCTGGCAGAGTTCGCGTCCGGCAGCGCGCCCGACATCTTCATGTCCGGTGACGGCGACGTTGCCAAGTGGGTCGCGCTCGGCGCTGCCGAGAACCTCGATCCCTACATCGACGGCCCGAACGGCTTCGACCGCGACGCGCTGCTGCCCGCCGTGGCCGATTTCGGCAAGGTCGGCAGCTCAACCTACTACCTGACGAAGGACTACAGCCCGCTGGTTCTGTTCTACAATAAGGACCTGTTCGAGGCGGCGGGCGTGGCTGCGCCGACTGCCGACTGGACGTGGGATGACCTCGTCAATGCCGCCAAGAAACTGACCGTCGACGCCAACGGCAAGGATGCTACCTCGCCGGACTTCGACGCCAGCAACATCAAGCAGTGGGGCCTTCAGGCTCCCGATAGCTGGGGCGACACCGCCTGGACGCGCGGCCTGCTGCCACTGATCTACCAGAACGGTGGCGACCTGATCTCTGCCGACGGCACGACGCTCGACGGCCACATGAACAGCGAAGCGACCGTCGACGCGCTCCAGCAGTTCGCCGACTGGGTCAAGACCGCCAAGGTCATCCCCAGCAAGACCGACGTCGCCTCGTACTCCGGCACCGATCTGTTCACGAGCAAGGTCGTCGCCATGCTCTGGACGGGCGTCTGGCCGCTGAACGACTATAAGAAGGCCGCCGACCTCAAGTTCGGCACGATGAGCCTGCCCGCCGGGAAGGCTGGCAAGGCCAACGTGCTGTGCTGGTCGGGCTTCGCCGTCTACACAGGCAGCCAGAACAAGGATGCCGCCTGGGACTTCCTGAAGTACATCGCCGTCGGCGATGGCGCGAAGGAATTCGCCAACTACGCCTGGACGGACGTCAAGTCGATCATCGACGAGCAGGGTCTGGCCGACGACGAGTACGGCGGGCCGATTGTCGCCGGACTGGCCGACGTCAAGCCGATCCCCGACTCGATCTCGGCCAACTGGGCCGACTGCGGCGATCACTTCTTCGTTCAGGAGTTCTCCACCGTGATGGAGGGTGATGTCTCCGTCAAGGATGCGATGGACAAGGCGGTGCAGGAAGGCGATGCCTGCCTGGCGGACAAGGCTGCCGCAGCCACCGCCGCCGCTACGGCAAGTTCGTAATCTTCGCCCCTTACATCCCTCTCCCTCTCCGGGGAGAGGGATGGTTGCGGCCTGCTGAGGCTAAGAACCGCTTGAGGTCGTGACCGTTTCTCCCCTCTCCGTTTACGTAAACGGAGAGGGGACGGGGGGAAGGGTTCCGAATAACCACAGAGATGACCGGGTTATTTGAAAGACTGACGCGCCATGTTTAAAGTGACCGCAGCCAATTCACCTCAACAAAAAACTAAAACAAGGATGTCTCCTGCCCAGCGGCGGGAAGCATTGATTTTTTACCTGACGATCTCGCCCTGGTTGATCGGCCTCATCGCGTTTACAGTGATCCCGATGGCCCTATCGCTTTATCTGAGCTTCACGCAGTGGAATGTCGTCAGGTCGCCGGTCTGGATCGGCCTCGACAACTACGTGCGGATGTTCACCCGCGATCCCGATTTCTACCAGTCGCTCAAGGTGACGCTGCTGTTCACAATCACCAGCGTCCCGTTGCAAATGGTGGTTGCGCTGCTGCTGGCGGTCTTATTGAATGAAGCGACCCACGCTGTCGGCTTCTTCCGCACCGCTTTCTACATTCCGTCGATTGTCGCCAGCGTCGCCTCGGCGGTGCTGTGGCAGTGGATTTTTAATGCCCGCTTCGGGCCGATCAACGGTCTGCTGCGCGCCCTCGGCATGAGCGCGCCCAACTGGTTCAATGACCCGAACTATGCCCTGATCGCGCTGGTCATCATGAGCACCTGGGGCGTCGGCGGACAGATGCTGATTTTCCTCGCCGGACTTAAGGGCATTTCCGGCACGCTCTACGAGGCCGCCGAAGTCGATGGCGCCAACCGCTGGACGCGCTTTTTCCGTATCACCCTGCCGATGCTCAGCCCAACCATTTTCTTCAACTTGATTATGGCGATGATCGGCGCGTTCCAGACCTTCGATGCTGCTTTCGTCATCTCGACGGCGCGTTCAGGGCAGATCGGCGCGCCGCTCAAATCGACGCTCTTCTACCTGCTCCACCTGTACGAGGAAGGCTTCAAGTTCCTCAACATGGGCTACGCCTCGGCGCTGGCGTGGATGCTGTTCATCATCATTCTGGCTGTGACCTACCTGATTAACCGCTCGTCGAAAAGCTGGGTCTTTTACAGCGGAGACAACGATTAACCCATGGCGACCCTGGCGAACCCCACCACCCTGAGCCGCGCGGCGGAGAGCCGCCTGCCTCGCCCCGACGGCGACACACTCCGCACGATCATCGTCTACAGCCTGCTGATTCTCCTGAGCGTGATCTTCCTGTTCCCACTGTTCTGGATGATCTCGACCGCGCTCAAGCCGACGACGCAGGTCTTTCTCTGGCCGCCGGTCTGGATTCCCAACCCGCCGGTCTGGTCGAATTTCGCCACCGCCTTCAGCAACCCGCTGCTGCCCTTCGAGACCTTCACCGTCAACACCCTGATAATCGAAGCGGGTGTGGTCGCCGGACGGCTGGTCTCCTGCACGCTGGTGGCTTACGGCTTCGCCCGGCTGCGCGCTCCCGGCAAGAATCTGCTGTTCGGCATCCTGCTGGCGACGCTGATGCTGCCGCGCGCGGCCATCCTGATTCCCGAATACATCCTGT
>CAZZAO010000010.1:0-64196 GCA_964652205.1 uncultured Anaerolineaceae bacterium
TCACCCCCGGCCCCTCTCCCGGTGGGAGAGGGGAGAAAGATCAGGGGCGCGCATGGTCGCGCCCGGCGCAAGGTTCCGCGCCAGCGCGGAACTTTCATCGGGCCTTGAGGATTCAGGCCCGGTTTTGCCTTTTTATTTTACTCATCTCCCTCGTCAGGCCCGCTGTCAATGCCCACCTCTGTACTTATCGCAGAAAGCGCCGCGACGGTCAAGCACTCAGGTGCGCGGATATCAACACCTGAGCGGTGGAGTCAACCTGCCCTTCTCGCATACAGTGTTCGGCAACGACAGAGCGAGGAGAACCCGCCATGACTCCCTTACCCCCTCTTAACCGCACGTCCGCTGAATGGAATAGCTACTTTAATGAGAACAGGCAGCGCCTTCTCGCGCAACCGTGGGACGACGACTATCGACTGACGCCGCGCGAGGCCGCCATCATCCTCAAGTCGCTCCAGCAGTTCCAGTTGGGCGAAAGCTCTGAGGGCCGCCGCCTCAAGGCGCACGCGGCGCGCTATGCCGAGCGCAGCGGCGACGTCGAGTATCCCGCAGCGCTGGCGCTGTTCATTCAGGAAGAGCAGCGCCACGCGGCGTCGCTTGGGCGCTTCATGGCGCAGCAGCTGCTGCCGCTCGCTCACAGCAACTGGGTCGACAGCGCCTTCCGGCTGATTCGCCGGGCCGTGAACTTCGAGATGGCCTGTATTGCTATGATTATCGCCGAGATCATCGCCGTGCCGTATTACGCCGCGCTCCACGACGCGACCGAGTCGCCGCTGCTGCGCCAGATCTGCCGCCAGTTGCTGCGCGATGAAATCCAGCATCTGCGCTTCCAGCAGGACAATCTCGCCAAACTCCGTCATGGGCGTCCGGCGCTCGGCATGGCGCTGACCCGCTGGTTTGAGCGGGCGCTGTTCGCCGTCACGCTGCGAATCGTCTGGCGCGATCATCATGAGGTGCTTCAGGCAGGCGGGTTGTCGGCGGCGAAGTTCCGCGCGGTGGCGTGGGTACGCTTTCAGCGCATCCTCGGCGCGCGGGCGATCCGCACGACGCATCTGCCGCGCTACCATCGGGAGACTGCGCGATGAGAGTCCAGTCGCTTGCGCCAAAGCCAGACCGATTCGGGATTGCGCGGGCGCGGAAACTGCCGTCTCAGAAACAGCGCCACAATCCATCGGCCTGCACGCGCTGCCCAATCGCCCCAAAATGCAAAACGGCCCTCTCGCTGAGGAGAGGGCCGCCCATCGATGCTCAAAGCACAGCAGCCTATGCGGGAATCACCCCCATCTGCGCCAGCAGATTCAGTAAATCCTGCTCCAGATAAAGCTGACGAATCTGCCCCTCATCGTTCACGACCATAATATCGTGACCGGTCAGCAAGATTCGCTTCCCTGTCGGCGGGATGCCGAAGAACGGGCCGAGATGCGTCGCCGTCATTGACCAGCGCAGCAGGATGTGCCTGCCATCGCAAATCACATCTTCATTGACGATTTTCATGTCGGGAAAAGCCGTCCGCAGGCCGCGTCCATACGCCTTGAACGCCTCGCGGCCATGCTTGAGCGGCTCAGGGACCGCGCGGTTAATGATCTCGCAGTCCGGCGAGTAGATTTCGTCAACGACCCATTCCTTGCCCTCGTTCAACCACTCATAATGCGAACGGTGGCCGAGCTGCCTCACTTGCTCAAGGTCTAAAGCCATGCTGCTGCTCCTTTTGATAGTCGCCTAGAACGCAGGCGCGAGGCCGAGTTGCTGGAGCAGACCTAACGTATCCATATGCCCCCAACGTTCGGCAATTCGGCCACTGGCAACGCGAAAGGTATTGATGCCAGTCATGAATATTTCTTTCTGGGTGGCATCAACACCGAACAGCGGCGCGCCTGTATGATGGCCGTGTGCTTCCCAGCGATGCACCACCTTGTCGCCCTCGCCAAACAGGACAAGGTGTTCCAGGTGAATATCGGGGATCGCGGCGCGAAACAGGCCAACGATTTGCAGCGGCCCGGCAATCCCGTCACGCAGTCCGGGAACTGGCGACTGATGGACGACGACATCGGTGGCGACGAACTCTGATTCCCGTTCGAGCTGGCCGTTGTTCCAGATCGTGTCGAAATAGCGAACGATCAGATCCTCGTTCTGTTTCACGGCTTCCGACGGCTGTATTTGTCCCATAAGAGTTCCTTTCCTTCAGCGCAGACAGAATGCAATCCTGCTCAAATGAATTGAGAGGGAGATGCCTGATTACGGTAAATGGAGTCTATCCCAATTCCACCCAATTCCAAATAAAGATGTGTCAAGGGCCGGGTTAGACTCTGGAAAAGCACAGGATGATGTCGCAAGGGAGACTCGCAACGGGCCGAGCTTAAAGCTCGGCCCGTGTCAAGGCTGCGCGCCTTTACAACTCGCGGAAGCGGTGATAGACCCCGACGATGAGCAGCACGACCACGATCAGATAGCCCGCAATGCCGAACAGCACCGGGTTAGTGGTCAGGGTCGCGCGGGCGCTGTTCCAGACATCGTTGAAGACCGACCGATTGATGTCGCGCTCGGTGTTCATCGCGGCGGCGAAGCGGTTGAAGGCTTCCTGACTCGTGCCGTCGCCGATCTCAGTGTTGAGCTGAATGGCGTCCGCCGTCTTGCCGCTGTCGATCAGGCTGCGAAGCTGCGCGTTGACCTTGAGGAAATCGGCCCAGGCCAGCCGCGCCTGTTCGAGCGCCTGCGTCTCGCCGTCGAAGGTGACATTCGCCATCAGCGGCACGCCGCCGTCGATAGTCGCGGCGTCGGCTGTGCTGATGTTTCTGGCAGCATCGACCACCCCCGCTGCCGCTTCATCCGAACTGGAGAAGGTGAATGGCTTATCCATGCAGCCCTGCTGACCGCACATCCGCAGCTCAACGCGCTGAACGGCGTCGTCGATGCGCCCGTACCAGGCCTGCGCGTTTTCCGGGTCAAGCAGGGCGCTGCTCTCGGCGCGGTTGACGAGGTTGGCATCGACCAGCACACGGGCGCTGCCGGTGATGCTCAGGTACGAGTCAGAAATCATGGTATGAAGCTGCCCCGGCGCTGCCGAGAGCGCAGTGAAGCTGATAAGCAGCAGCAGCCACGCGACGACCGCCGCCGCGTCAATCCCCGGCGTCAGGTAGCGATGGATTTTGCGCCGAAGCTGGAACGAAAGGTACGTCACCAGCAGCGCCACCAGCAGCGCCGGAAGCACCAGCAGCACGATCCGACCGGCGATAATCGTCCCCGCCTGCTGACCGGACAGCACCATCTGCTGATAGTTCAGGCTTTCAAGGCTCGACAGCGCCGGGCTGATCCAGTTGCGGACGTGGTCATCGGCATAGAGATACTGCTGCCGCGCCTGCTCATCATTGCTGCGGAGCGCGACCAGTGTCATCAGATGACGCCAGAAACGATTCTCGGCGTAGGTATCGGCGATGGTGAAGACGGCGCGTTCATCGACCGTCTGAATGTTATTCCGCAGCGCGAACAGCTCGTCACGCAGATGGCTGAAATCGCGGAAGATATTGTTCTGCGCCTGCTCGTAAAGCGGCGTATCCGACGACAGCAGCGCATAGTCCGCCGCTGCCTGACTGGTTCCCGCCAGGTCTTGCAGCGCCTGCTCGGACGCATCGACGGTCGTGCTGCTGACCTCGGCGATGTTGCTGAACAGACCGTAAGCGGTATTGTAGGCAGCGACGCTCTGCGACAGGGCCAGCAGAGCCAGCAGCACAGCCAGCGCGCCGCCAAGCACCAGCCGCCAGCGCGTCGAGAGGGTCGAGAGAGAAAAGTGGCGACGCTCAACCACAGGGATGGGCGTGGCGACCGGGGGATGGATTGTGCTCATATGTTTTCGTCCGACTGGTGGATAGACCGACCGTTATTTACCAACTGCCTTCTTGACGCTGTCCCAGACTGTTGAATACTTCTGCTCCAGATCGCTGCTCGACTGGACGAAGAACAACTTGCTTTGCAGCGCCTCGTCCGGGTAAATCGCCGGGTTGCTCAACGAGGCGCTGTCGATCAGCCCTTCATCAATCGCCGTCTGATTGGGCGTGGCAAAGGACGTGAAGTTGCTAATATCCGCGCTGACCTGCGCGTTGAGGATATAGTCGATGAAAACCTGCGCCAGCGCCTTGTTGCTGGCGTTCTTCGGCATGGCGAGGTTATCGACCCAGATCACCGAGCCTTCGCTCGGAATGTCGTAGCGGAACGAGTCGCAGGCGCAGTCATTGATGATCTGAAAAATATCGCCGCTGTACTCAACGACGATGTCCGCCTGCCCCGCCGCCAGCAAGTCCTGACCGCTGTCCGGCGCAATGGCGATGACGTTCTGACTGTGGTCGATCAGGTACTGACCGGCGGCCTGAATCTGAGCGCTATCGCTGGTGTTCGGGTCATCGCCGAGCATCAGCAGCGCAAAGCCGAGCATCGGTCGGGCTTCATCGAGCCACGCGACTTTCTTCGTCGAACTGAACAGGTCGGTCCAGCTTGTCAAATCCTTGCCGACGGTGTCCCGATTGTAACCGAGGCCGACGGTTCCCCATTGATACGGCACGGTATAGGTATTGGTCGGGTCGTAGGGCGGATTCTTGAACCGGGCCGCGATATGGGCGAAATTCTGAATCGCGTTGAGGTTGATCGGCGCGAGCAGATCGTCGTCGATCATGACAGCCACGGTCGGGTCGGTCGGCACGACAACGTCATACTGGCCGGTATCGCCCGCGCGCAGCTCGTCAACCATGTCGGTGTCGCTGCCGTAAGTGTTATAATTGACCGTCACTCCGCACATCCGCTCGAAGTTTGAGATCGTATCCTCGGCAATGTAGGTCGTCCAGTTATAAACGTTCAACGTCTGCCCCTGGTACTGCTGCGGGCAGATCCACAGTCCGGTCGGCGTATGGGTCGACTGAGCAGCCACAGGCGCAAGCCCGAAGGCCAGCGCGCCCAGCGCCGTTAAAAGCACGAGCTTGATTCGCATAGATGAAGGTCCCTGTTTGCACGCGCGCGAAATCGCTTTATCCTCTGGGACAAGGCGACTGCTTGATGATGCGCCCATTGTAGCGGAAAATTCCCCCTTTTTTACGGGTTATGACGCCGGAATGATGTGATACTATTATTTCCTGTGCCGAGGAGTGAAAATCGATGCAATGTCCGAACTGTAAACACTGGAATGAACCCGGAGCGCGTTTCTGCGAGGAGTGCGGCAGCGAACTGCCGCTGGAAGACGCGGGCGCGCCCGCCGTGAGCGTCCGCCCGGCAGTCGCCACGGACTCCGTGCCGGCGATTGTCGAATCGAGCGATGTGCCGCCGATTCCGCAGCAGGATTTAACGCCGATTGACGTGCCGCCGGTCGCGCCCTATCAGGGGCCGCGGCTGATACTGGAAAGCACCGGCTCGATCTTCAAGCTCGGCGATGCGACCGTCATTGGCCGTGAAGACCCGTCGATTCAGATCGACCTCGACGGCTATCCCGACGCCAAGTACGTCAGCCATCGCCACGCGCAGATCATCAAGATGAACGACAAGTTCTATGTCGAAGACCTCGGCAGCTCGAACTTCACCTGGGTCAACGACATCAAGCTGGTCAAGGGACAGTCCGAGCCGCTGGAGACGAACGACAGGCTCAAGCTCGGCAAGCTAATCCTGACCTTTCTGGCGCAGTAATGCTTCTGCTGCTGCCGCCGGTGGCTGAAAGCCCACCGACTAGCAAAACCCAACCCGGCTGAAGCTGGCTGGAATCCAGGAAGCTGTTTTCGGAGTCCCCCTTCAGGGAATCTGGATTCTGGCAGCCCGTGGCTCAAAGCCCCCCGTGAAAATACCGGGCAATATCGAACCATCGTCCACGAAATGAACCGAGGGAAACGTGAGTACATCTGCGGCGGCAAAAATTGAATGCCCGCATTGTCACAAAATGACCTCGACCGAATCGGGCTTCTGCGACGAGTGCGGCCTTGAGCTAGCGTCGGTCGCGCTCAAGCCGGTCACAGCGGCCCAGATTATGGCATCGGGTGAACTTCCCGGCACGGCGACGCTGGCAGCCTGCCCGTTCTGCGGCCACGCGCTGCGACCGGGGGCGCGTCACTGCCCGAACTGCGGCAAGAAGCTCCCGCGCGAAACTGCGCCGAAACCGGCAGCCGCCGTCCTGAACGGCCCGCCGAGCGCGATCAACGTCGGCATGGTGATTGCAGAGCGTTACGGCATCGAGGCGCTGCTCGGTCAGGGTGGCATGGGCCGCGCCTGGAAAGCCTATGACCGCAACCTGAGCAAGTACGTCGTCATCAAAACAGTCGTCGCGCAGGACGACGAACTGCGTAAGGCGCTGCAAAAAGAAGCCGAGACGCTCATCAACATTCGCCATCCGAACATCGTCTCGGTCATCGACTTCTTCACCATCGACACCGAGTTGTGCTACGTGATGGAGTTCATCGCCGGGCCAAGCTGGGCCGACGAGATCGAGGAACCGGAGTCACGCAAGCTGGTGCTGCCGATGAGCGCCGAACAGGCTTTGCAGCGCGTCAAAGGCGTGCTGCCCGCTTTCGGCTACCTGCACGCGCTGACGCCGCCGATCATCTACTGCGACTTCAAACCGTCGAACGTCAAGCGAATGCAGCTTGCCAACGGCGAGCAGATCGAAGTGCTGCTCGACTTCGGCACAGCCTATCGTTACGATCCGAACGTCCCCCCTAAGCCGCCGCGCGGCACGCCCGGTTATCACTCGCCGCAGGCCCGCCATCCCGACTGGCGCGACGACTACTTTACGATTGGCCGCACGCTGGCCGAACTGGTCGGCATGGCCGAAGTCCACACCGAGGATTTCCGCTACACGCTGACCCCCGCCGACCAGTTCCCGTGGACGAACTACGATGACTCATTCCGCTACTTCGTCGAGTGGCTGACCGCGCAGGAACGCGAGAACCGCCCGCAGAGCGTCGCCGAAATTCTGGACGAGATCGACGGCGTGATCGGCTACGTCAAAGGCCAGACGCCGGACATGCACGCTTTCACTCAGCGCCAGCAGGTCAGCTTCGCCGGAGTGACGCTCGACACGATGCGGACGACGCAGGCGACCGGCGTCCTCGGCGGCACGGTCAAAATCGACCTGCCGACCGTGGCAAAGACCAACCCGGCCTCGACTATTCTGCTGACGGCGCAGGAAGCCTATCACCAGCGCGACATGACTCGCGCGCTGCTGCTGACCAACCAGGCCATCAACAACAACGGCGGCGCGACGGCTTACGCGCTCCGCTCGCTGATCCAGACGCAGAACGGCAACCTGATCGACGCCGCGAAGGACTTGCAGCAGGCGCAAACACTGGCGACAGGCTCGAAGTCAGAATGGGAAATGCTGCTAGCGCAGGGCCAGTTTCAGGAAAACAGCGGCAAGTTTGAGGAAGCTGTTGGCTCGTACCGCCGGATGATGGCGCTGCGCCCCGGCGACTACCGCGCCCGTCTGCTGCTGGCCGACCTCTATCGGCGCAGCGGCAACACCGACCAGGCCATTAGTGAATATCGCGCGATCATCAGCGCCAATCCGTCGGTCGGGCAGGCGTATATCGGCGCGTCGAAAGCCTACCTGACCGGCAAGAAGATCGACGACGCCATCAGGGTGCTGGAAGAAGTCAGCAGCCGCAATACCAGCTACAACGACGTGATGATCGAACTGATTGCGCTCTATAACGAAAAGGCGCTGACCGGGACGGCCACCAGCGAGGCCACGCTCGAAAATGCCGCCCGCGCCATCAACGTCCTGAGCGAGAACGGCGTCGAAACACGCTCGTTCTACCGACTGGAAGCGGAGTTCTACTTCACCACCTTCCTGTTCGCCAGAAAGCACGGCAAAGTCCCGCAGATCACCTGGCCGGGAGCGCAGTTGAAGACCATCGAACAAATCTCGGCAGCCAACGAACGCGCGTGGCGCGATTACCTTGCCCGTGACGAAGCGGCAGATCGGGAATTCGTCATTAACGACCGGATTATGGCAGCCCGTACCTGGGCTTTGGTGTAACTGACATGGCAAACGCATTCAGCTTCAAAACCTACTACAACCCGTACATCAGCCCGACGGCCAATTCGGTCTGGGGCGTCGTCTCGGTGACGGCCAATGAGCCGCCGCCCGCGCAGGCTCAGGGCGCGGCCATCTCGCTGATCTGCGATGTGTCCGGCTCGATGCAGGGCGCGAAATTCAACGCGATGGTCGAAACTACCGAGGACATGCTGACGACCGCGCCCGACGGCATCCTGCTTCAGGTCGTGGTCTTCGACGACCGGGCCAATGAAGTCGTCCCGCTGACGCACCTGACGCCGGGGCAGGATCGGGAGCTGCTGGTGTCGATGTTCCGGCGCAATATGCGCCAGATCAAGATTTTCGGCAGCACGTCGATGTCGACCGGCATCCGCAAGGCGCTGGCCGCTCAGACGGGCGTGCCGCAGGGTACGGCGCGCTACGGTATCTTCCTGTCGGACGGGCAGAACGTCGAGGACGAGAAATTTCTGGTCGATGCCGTCCGCGAGGCCGCCAACGCGCAAATGCACCTGTGCGCTTACGGCTTCGGCAATGACTGGCGACCGGACGAACTGACCAAAATGGCCGAAATCACTCAGGGATGGATGCCGAAGGCCGTCCCCAAACCCGAAGACCTGCTGGCCGAATTCAACTCGCTCGTCTCGAAGATGGCAAAAACCGTCGCCAGCGATGCCGCGCTCCAGTTGTGGACTCCGGCGGGCGCGCGCATCCTGTCACTGTCACAGGCCTACCCGAACTGGGTCAAGGGCGAGGCCGCGCCGCTCGGCGACGACCATACCTGGGTCGTGCCGATCCCGCCGATGTCGTCGAAAGATCACCGCGATTTCGTCGTCCACATTGAGCTGGCGACGGTCGGCGCGAAAGTCGTCGCCTGCCGCCCGTCGGTGGTCTACGCAGCGGGGGGGCAGCGCGTCGAAGAAAAGGGCGACCAATCGACCTGGATGATTTTGCAGCAGACCAACGACCCGTCGCAGGTCAATCAGGTCAACCCGATTGTCGCTGGCTATCTCGGTCAGGGCCAGTTGGCCGCCTCGACCCGCGCCATGACCGAGGCGCTCAACGCCGGGGACAAGGCAGGCGCGGAACGCCACCGCACCGAAGCGCTCGACATCGCGCAGGCAACCGGCAACCGGCAGATGACGCAGATTCTCGAAGAGGCCAGCGGCAGCGACGTGGCGCGCAAGGCTGCCGCCCTCGGCACATCGACCGTCAGCCTGACCGAAGAGGATGACAAGCCCGCCAATGGATCGTAGCCTCGACGACGGCCTGAAAACCTGCCCGCAGTGCGGCTACGCCAACCGGGTGACGGCTCGCTTCTGCGCGCAGTGTGGCTACGCCTTCTTCACAGTGACCTCGAATGGTGAAGTGCGGAAACGCTGCGCTCACTGCGGCCAGCTCAATCGGATCGGCGCGAAGGTCTGCAATCGCTGCGGCAGCGCCTTTGAGGGCGTGGTGATGGTTTCGCGCGGCAGCAGCCAGAAATGGTGTCCCCGCTGCGGGCGCGAGCGCGTTCCCGGCGCGAAGGAATGTATGCAGTGCGGCTATCGTTTCAAGGAAACGCCGGTCGAGCCGCCGGTGACGCAGTCTGAGGAGATGGGCGAAGAGCCAGTCGTGCTTTCCACCGCGCCCGATGCCACGCCGCCTGTCCCAGCGCCGATAGTCAAACAACGCACGCCGACGGCTGACCTGAGCGGCGAGCCAGCGCCCTATCTTCCCGACGATGAATTGAATCGACTGCGCGGCATGGGCAGCCAGCATGTCGATGTTTTCGTTCGCCTTGCCGACGTGTTCCGCCCCGCGAAGGATTAATTCATGCAAGTGCATAGCTATAACCGCGCGTCCATCGAGCATCCTGAGCGCTGCGAGGACGCGATTGCCGAGATGCGCTCGGAAGGCCACGCGCCGGTCTTCGTCGTCATCGACGGCATGGGCGGGCATCAGCATCAGGGCAAGGACGGCGTGATGGTCACGGGCCGCGACGCCGCCCTGCTCGTCCGCGAGACGCTGATCGAGGATTTATCTGCCCTGCCCCTCGACATTGACGCTTCGGCAGAGGGTCTGGCGCAGGAGCGCGTGACCGCCGCCATCGCCCGCGCCCATCAGCGCGTCCGCGACGAGTTGAATCTGGGCGGGACGCTGCCGCGCCACGAGTGCGTCGGCGCGGTCTGTACGGTCGTGGCGCTGTGCGAGAATGGCGCGCGCCTGCTGGCAGTGCAGGTCGGCGATACGCGCGGCTACCTGCTCACTGATGGCGAGCTAATCCAGCTCTGCCCGGACGAGGACAACGTTGAATATTTCGTCCGTCAGGGCCTGCTCAAGGATAAGGATGGCGCGCGCATCACGGCCATCCTCAACGCCTACGACGGCGTCCACGAGCCGAAAGCCGAAGGCACGGTGACGATTGCGGACAACACCTACGATCTGTACATTGCGTGGCGCTGGTTCATGAACGGCAATTCGGTGCTGAACATCCCGGCGGCGAATATCGTCATCAACGCCGCCGGCGTCGACAGCGCGACGCCGGTTCCGCAAAGCTCGCGCATCGAGCGAAGTCCCGGCGATTTGCTGCTGCTGGCCTCGGACGGCCTGTACAAGAACCTGACTGACGATGAGCTGATGCAGATGCTCCCCGGCCCCGGCGACACGGCCACGACAATGGGCGACGCTGCTTACGCCCGCTCGCAGGACAGGAGCAACCAGCGCAGCACGCAGGACGACATCTCGGCGGTCGTCGTCAACTTCGACGCGGAATAACGCTATAATGAGCGCAGAGTGACGGAGCAAGCTTATGGCCCTGCGTGAAAGTCAAAAACTCTATACCGTCGAGGAATTTGAGGAGATTGCCGCCTTAGCGGAGAACGAGGAGCGCCGCCTCGAACTCGATGACGGAGTGATTGTCGAAATGGCCCCATCAAGCTTCCTCAACACTGTCACGACAGGTCGGATCATTTACTATTTGAATGCGGTCATCATTCCCGGAAATCTTGGTTATCTCACGGTCCCCGATGGTGGGTTCAGGCTTTCGCCTGTCCGCGTGCGCCAGCCAGATATCGGGTATATATCGAACACGCACGGCCTGAAGGTCGAGGGTGTCGTCATTCCAATGACGCCCGATCTGGCGGTCGAAGTTGTTTCGCCCGATGAAGACGTTTTCAAACGGGCCAAAGAATTTATTCGCGCTGGAACACGGATCGTCTGGGCCGTTTATGCGGAAGATCGAACAATTGCCGTGTTCACTCCAGCAGAAGGTTCCGAGTTTCGTGTCCGTGAATTAACCATCAATGACATGCTCGACGGGGGGGATGTCTTGCCCGATTTTTCCATCCCTGTTGCTCAAATTTTCCTCGCTTCAAAATAGGGCGCAGCGTGATGGAGCAAGCTTATGGCCCTGCGTGAAAGTCAAAAACTCTATACCGTCGAGGAATTTGAGGAGATTGCCGCCTTAGCGGAGAACGAGGAGCGCCGCCTCGAACTCGATGACGGAGTGATTGTCGAAATGGGATCATCGAGCAAGCTCAATACTTTTACAACGCTCTTGATTAGCAGCTTTCTAATTCCATTCGTTGTATCAAGACAACTGGGCTACCTGAGCGGCCCTGATGGCGGATACGTCCTCTCACCCGGTCGTGTCCGTCGGCCAGATCTAGGCTTTATCACCTTAGAGCGCGGAGTCAACCTTGTTGGCATCGATTATGATCGCGCGCCCGACCTCGCTATCGAAATTGCTTCCCCGCATGAGGATACGCTCAAGAAAGCGCGTGAATATTTTGATGCGGGAACACGCCTCGTCCGGGTTGTTTACGCCGAAGAACAAACGGTCATTGTCCTGACGCCGGATGAGGATAAGAATTTCAATGCCCACCGGTTATCGGCGGATGACATGCTCGACGGCGGCGATGTTTTGCCCGGCTTCTCAGTCAGGATCAAAGCTATTTTCCCCGGCTACTAATCGCTTACTTCCAACTGCCTACAGGATACCTGCACATGACCGATTATGACGTCGTCATTCAGAACGGCACGCTCTATGACGGCAGCGGTGACGCGCCGCGTCAGGCCGACCTCGGTATTCGCGGCGGCTTCATCACCGCCATCAGCGCGCCGGGGACGCTCGACGGCGACGCGATCATCGACGCCAGTGGGCTGGCCGTCGCGCCGGGTTTCATCAACATGCTCAGTTGGAGTGTCGAGTCGCTGATCGAGGATGGCCGCTCGCAGAGCGAAATCCGTCAGGGCGTGACGCTCGAAGTGATGGGCGAAGGCACGTCGATGGGGCCGTACAACGAGGAAATGGTGGCGTCGGGCTGGCGCGGCATCCTGCAAAACCGCTTCATCCAGTACGACATCGAATGGCGGACACTCGGCCAGTACCTCGACACGCTGGTGAAACGCGGCGTCTCGTGCAACGTCGCCTCATTCGTCGGCTCGGCGACGGTGCGCGTCAACGCGATGGGCTTCGACGACCGCCCACCGACAGCGGACGAAATGGCAAAGATGCGCGACCTTGTGCGCGAGGCGATGGAAGAGGGCGCGGTCGGCATGTCGGCGGCGCTGATCTATCCCCCGGCGACCTATCAGAACACCGAGGAACTGATCGAACTGGCGCAGATCGTCGCCGATCATGGCGGGATGTACATCTCGCATCTGCGCGGCGAAGGCGCGGGCTTCCTCGAAGCGCTCGACGAACTGATTACGATTTCGCAGGTCACAGGCGTGAGCGCCGAGGTCTATCATCTCAAGGCGGCAGGACGCGACAACTGGCCGAAGATGGACGCCGCGATCAGGCGCATCGAGGCGGCACGCGCCAACGGCCTGCCGATCACGGCGGATATGTACCTCTATCCGGCGGGCGGCACGGGACTGGCGGCCTGCATCCCGCCGTGGGTGCACGACGGCGGCCACGAGGCGATGCTCGCCCGCCTGCGCGACCCGGAAACGCGCGAACGGGTCAAACGCGAGATGAAGGGCAAAACCGAGGGCTGGGAGAATATGTACAGCCAGGTCGATGGGCCGGACGGCGTCCTGCTGGCCGGGTTCAATAACCCGACGCTCCAGCCGTTAACCGGCAAGACGCTGGCCGAAGTCTCAGCCACGCGCGCCAGCTCACCAGAAGATACGCTGATCGACCTGCTGCTCGAAGACGGCGGCCATATCTTCACGATGTACTTCGTCATGTCGGAAGCCAACATCCGCAGGCAGGTGAGACAGCCGTGGGTCAGCTTCTGCTCGGACGCCGAGTCACAGGCTCCCGAAGGGCTGTTCCTCAAGGCCAACCCGCATCCACGCGCCTACGGCAACTTCGCGCGGTTGCTCGGCAAATACGTCCGCGACGAAAAACTGATCCCGCTCGAAGAAGCGATCCGGCGGCTGACCTCGCTCCCGGCAGCCAACCTCAAGCTGAAGCGGCGCGGCGCGCTCAAGCCGGGCTACTACGCCGACGTGGTCATCTTCGACCCGGACAAAGTCGAGGATAAAGCGACCTTCGCCAACCCGCATCAGTACGCCATCGGCATGACGGATGTTTTCGTCAACGGCGTGCAGGTTATCAGGGACGGCGAGCATACGGGCGCGAAACCGGGTCGTGTCGTTCGCGGCCCCGGCTATAAAGGCGAGTAAATCAGCTTTAACCCGATTTATAATAAGTCAGGGATACAGGAGTCGCTGGCTCATGACCGATCAACTTAAAGAGGGCGCAGGTATCGCGGAAATTCTGGCGGATAAGCGAGAAGAAATTCTGGCGCTTGCGGCAGAGCACGGCGCGACCAACGTGCGGGTGTTTGGCTCGGTCGCGCGCGGCGAAGCCAATGAAACCAGCGATGTCGATTTTCTAGTTGATTGGGATTACGCGCGGGTTTCCAGTTGGGGCGGAGCCGGGTTCGGCGAAGCCCTCGAAGCGCTGCTTGGACGGCCTGTTGATATAGCGACAGAAAAGCAGTTGAGAGCAGGAATCCGCGAGCGTGTTTTACACGAGTGTATTTTGCTGTGAACCGCGACCGCGATTATCTTCAGCATATTCTGGAGTGCATCGAAGCGGTTGACCAGTACACCAACAACCAGCGCGAGCTGCTTGATGATCCCAAAACTGAAGATGCGGTGATTCGTCGGTTACAGGTGATGGCAGAGTCATGCCTGCATTTGACAGAAGACATCACAAGTCGGCACACCGAAGTAAGCTGGCAGCAGATTCGCAATTTTCGCAATCGGCTGGTTCACCAGTATCTTGAAATTGACATTGACCTCGTCTGGACCATTATTCAGAATGATTTGCCCACACTTAAATCTGCTGTCGAGCAGCTACTAAAGTCAACATGAACCTTCTGATCCGCA
Organism: uncultured Anaerolineaceae bacterium; assembly: GCA_964652205.1. GTDB lineage: Bacteria > Chloroflexota > Anaerolineae > Aggregatilineales > Phototrophicaceae > ZC4RG36. Next base: position 14,342 of record CAZZAO010000010.1, read on the forward strand.
ACGCGACTCTGATTCTGGATTAGGGCAGTTAGCGCATCCTGATGACCCCTATTTCGCGCTGCGTCACTCGCTGCCACCCTGCACCGGCCAGTCGCCAAATCCGCTGGCCGAGCTATCGCTGACGGCGTCGAGTGCGCCATCGTCTCGCATCTGCACACCGGCCATTTCGACTCAATCGTGCAGGAACTTCTGCTAAAATCGCTGCTGTTCTGCCAGATGCTGCTCATCCTGGTCGATGGCGAACTGTCGGGGCCAAGCTGATCCGCTGTGCAGCAAACAAAAAAGGACGGTCAGGAGACATCCCGGACCGTCCTTTGATTTTGAACAGGCCGTTCAGGCCGGTTGCAGGCCGAACTCGAACATGACCTGCGGAACCCATTCAGAGACACGCCCCGCCGTCTGGTCGGCCTGCGCTTCCTGATCGACGCCGAGCGAGAGGAAGTGATCTTCAACCTGCGCTTTCGACTCCTCGAACTCGTAACCTTTAGTCGTCCACATACCGCTGATGGTTGCGCCGTCGTCGAGCAGCACGTCCGACAGCGTGCCGACGGCATCCAGATAGTTAAAGCCGTAGCCGTTCTGGTCGCCGAGGCCGAAAATGGCGATGTTCTTGCCGCTCATGTCCTTGCCGCGAAGTTTGGGCAGGAACAATTCCCAGTCATCCTGAAGCTGGCCGGTATTCCAGGTCGGAATGCCAAAAATCAGGTACTGGTAGCTCATCACCTGATCGACCGTGGAACTACCAATATTGAAGACTTCGACCAGCGACGGATCAATCTTGTCGAACTCCGCCTTGATCTGGTAGGCAACGACTTCGGTGTTGCCCGTGCTGCTGCCGTAGAACAGACCGATCTTTGCCATGTCGATCTCGATCCTTTATGCCTGAACCATCGTGAATAGCGTGAATTTTACCGCAAAGATCGGGGATTAGAAACAGCAAAAGACCCGCTCACAGGGCAGTCTAAATTTTGCCGATGAGTCACTATGCCGATGCAGGTTATGTGGTTTCAGCAGGCTACGGCGCAAGCTGCATCCGGTCATCCTCAGCAGAGAATGCCCTCAGACGGCGATAAATACCCGTATAATAGAGCTACTGGTCAGGCAGTGGAGCGCTTCAATGGCTGTTCAGAAGAAAACCTACACTCTCGCCGAATATGAGCAAATTCAGGATTTGCCGGAAAACCACGACAGGATTCTGGAGCTTATCGAAGGAGAGATTGTCGAGAAAGTGGCAAGCTATCAATCCTCTAAAACGGCAGCCCAGATCATTAAGATTATGGCAAATTATCTCGATGAGCATAACGTTGGGGACATCACCTCATCAGATGGAATCTACGTGCTGTCAGCGGACAATGCCCTCATCCCTGATGTTGGCATCATTCGCTGAGAACGCCTGCCCAAAGACGTACCGCGCGCTGTACCCGTCTGTCCAGACCTGGCCGTCGAGGTGAAATCGCCCACCGACTCCCGGCGTGAACTGCGGATCAAAGCCGAAAAGTATCTGGCTTTCGGCACGCAGCTCGTCTGGCTTGTATTCCCTGACGAACAGGTTGTCGAGGTTTATGTACAAGAGCGTGATGTCGAAGTTTTTGGCGCTGGTGACCTTCTCGACGGAGCGAACGTCCTGCCTGAGTTTTCCCTTCTCGTTGACGAGATTTTCACGGATCGCCGGCCAGGGCCGCAGAAATAAGTCCAGGACTACGGTTTACCGGCTAGCAGCTACTATCGAGAGTCTCACCATCGGCGACCCCTTGAGCGGCCTCGACGTGCTGCCGGGTTTCAGCCTGTCGGTCGAGCAAATCCTCGCTGATCTGACAGATTAAGGAACGCGCCAATGGCCGTACAGAAAAAGCTGTTCACCGTAGACGAGTTTGAACGTCTGCTTGAGCTTCCCGAAAATGACAATCGGCGCTTCGAACTCATCGATGGAGAAATAGTCGAAATGTCTCCGAAGCTCAATCACGGCTTAGTTGGATCAATTATCCATGGCTTTATTTTTATTTATCTTCTGACCCATCCTATCGGCAAAGTCATGTTCGAGGTCGATCACTTCGTGCCTGAGGATGCCTACAACACACGGCGGCCTGACGTCTCGTTTATCAGCAATGAACGGATGCAGGGGCTGGAACTAAGCGCTAACGTGCCGCTGATGCCTGATCTGGCGGTTGAGGTCAAGTCGCCGACCAACTATTACACCGGACGCGAGGGTTTACATCAAAAGGCCGAATACTATCTGGCGCACGGCTCACGGCTTGTCTGGCTGATCGACCCGGAAACCGAGACGATTGAGGTCTATCAGAGCGACACCGCAGTCGAAAAGCTCGGCATTGGCGATATACTGACCGGGGCCGATATACACCCCGGTTTCACGCTCACCGCAGCGCAAATCTTCGGACATTAGCGCGGAACCAGCCCAACGCAGTCCATTTCTGAGGGACAGTATGATTGTCATCCAGCGGGTTTCATTCCATAATGAAGCGAAAGAGTTCATAACTTTGCGCCAGGCGGATAAAGTTGGATCGTATCTTTCAGGCAAGACTTACCAGGGAATAGACGGACTCCTAACCACGACCTAACATTGCGGTGTGAATTCTTTTGCGTTCAAATGTTATAATATCAACTTCAAGACCACACTGCGGCTGGGATGGGCATTCGATCTGATGTCAGCGCCATTTATCCAGGTCAACGGACAGATCCCACGGGCTTACGGCACGATTCACCGCCCGCGTCTGCTGCAAAAGCTGGAATCGGCGCTCGAACACAAGCTGACGCTCATCAGCGCCCCCCCCGGCTACGGCAAGACGACGATTGCCGCGCAGTTCGCGCAGATGACGACCGTCCCGGTCGCCTGGCACACCGTCGAAGAGCGTGAGCGCGACGTCCCCAATCTCCACACCCAGTCCCTCGTCGCTCTCGATACGATTATCCCCGGCATTGCCAACCAGAGCGCATCGACTGTGTTTGCGCCCGCCGAGCTGGCGTCGTCGATTGCCAATTACCTGCGTGAAAACCTGACGCGCGACATCGTCTACATCCTCGACGACGTGCAAAATCTGGCTGGCTCCCCGGCAGCAGAAACCTGGCTGCGCTCGCTGGTCACGATGCTGCCCAAGACCTGCCATCTGATCGTCATCAGCCGTATTCTGCCTGACCTGCCGCTGACGGAAATGATCGCCCGCCGCGAAGTCCTCGCCATCGGCCAGCAGGAACTTCAGTTCACGTCCGACGAGATCGAGACGCTGACCTCAGAGATGCTCGGCAGCGAGAAGCCTGCCGCCGAATTACAGCAGATCGCCAGAAAGCTCGAAGGCTGGCCCGCCGGTATTATTCTGGCGCTCTATCCACTGCCGCCTGACCTTGAGAGCGTCATGCTCAGCGGCGGCAAAGGCCCCGAAGCGCTGTTCGACTCGCTGGCGAACCTGATGCTGCGGACGCAGCCCTCACGCCTGCGCGACTTCCTGCTCGCCTCATCGACGCTGACACGGCTGACGCCGGAGCTATGCGAGTCGGCGCTTCAGCTCGACAATGCAGCCTACTGGCTCGAAGAGGCGCAAAACCGCAGCCTGTTCCTGTCGCGGGTGGCGGGCGGGCTGGTCTATCATGCGCTCTTCCGCAGCTTCCTTCAGCGCCAGCTTCGCACCTCGAACCCGGAGTTATTCGCCGACCTGCACCTGCGGGCAGCGCACTGGTTCAGTCGCAACAATCACGTCGATGAATCTTTCGACCATTATCTGGCGGCAGGCACGCCTCAGTATGCCGCCGAGATTTCCGAGAAAGTCGCGCAGTCCTATTTCGCGCAGGGCAAGACCGAGACGCTGCTCATCTGGGGCAGTAAGCTCGAACGGATCGGCCTGTTCATCCCGCGCCTGTCGTACACCTGCGCGATGATCCACACCGACCGTTACGAGTACGAGGACGCCGAGCAGGAACTCGAACACGCCAACCGGGGCTTCGACTCGCGCCACGACAGCGCGGGCCTGTCGAGCGTCCAGTTGCAGCGCGCCAAACTGTATTTGCAGCAGGGTCGCTACATCGAAGCCGCCCAGCTCGCGCAGGATTTAATCGAGGACGACAGCCGCGACTCAGCCAGCCTGCGCGCCCGCGCCCTGAGCACCCTGAGCATGGCGCAGCTTTATCTCGGCGATGCCGAAGTGAGCGTCAGCTACATGCAGGAAGCGCTGCCGCTCTACCGCGCCGACGGTGACAGCTACGCGCTGTCACAGGCGCTCCAGAACCTCGAAACTGCCTACACGCGGCTCGGTCGCCTCGAAGACGCGGGAGCCTGCCTTCAGGAAGTCGTCGCGCTGCGCCGCTCGCTCAACAGCGAAGGCTCGCTGGCGCTGGCGCTCAACAACCTCGGTTATCACTACCACGTCTGCGGCGATTACCGTCAGGCGACCGCGACGCTGCAAGAGGGTCTGAGCATCGCCGCGCGCGTGCCGGACAGCCGCGCTGAAAGCTACCTGCTCTGGAGTCTGGGCGACTTGCAGCGCGACCGGGGCGCGTTCGACGAAGCGATCACGCTCTACAACAAGGCGCTTGAGCTGACGGGCGGCAGCGAACCCACGCTGCGCTGTTCGCTGCTCATCAGCGCCTCGATCCTGCGCCGCTGGCAGAACCAGTTCGGCGATGCTATCACGCTGGCGGAAGAAGCCTACAGCATCGCGGGCGCGCATGGGCTGGCGCTCGAACGCACGGTCTCGCGGGCGATGGGCTGGGCAGCGCGGGCGCAGCAGCCCGACAGCGATCTGGCTGAAGCGCTCAATCAGCTCGAAGCCGCCGAAAAAGAGCTGCACAGCCGGGGCGCGCGCCTCGAATTACTGCGGCTGATGGCGATTCGCGCGCACTTTAGCCTGCTCAACGCCGACCCGGACGCCGCCCGCGCGCGCCTGCTTCAGGCGCATCAGATCAGCCAGCAGGCCGGTTCGTCGCAGCCACTCGCCTCAGAAATTCTGCACACCAGCGTCCTCAACACCTTTGTCCTGAACCACATCGTCAAACGGGGCATTTTCGCCAGCGAGCTAAAGGCGCTTCAGGACGCGCAGGCAAAATCGCCCTATGCCCGCCAGGTCAATGTCTCGGCCTCGACGACTTACAGCCTGCATGTCCTGACGCTCGGCCAGGAAAGCATCGAGCGCGACGGCAAGCCAGTCGCCTCGTCCGAGTGGCGCGCGACCTCGGCGCGAGAGATGTTCCTCTATCTGTATTTCGTCGGCCCGCAGACCCGCGAGGATTTCTCGCTCACCTTCTGGCCGGAGAGCGCCGCCAAAGCGGTGCGCTCGAACTTTCATACGACGCTCTACCGGGCGCGGCAGGCGCTGGGCGAAAACGTCGTCGTCTTCCAGAACGAACGCTACTGCATCAACCCTGAAATTGACGCCCGCTCCGACGCTTACGAGATGCGAACGCTGGCCGGACAGGCGCGGCTGATGTCGAGCCGCGACGCCCGCACCGAAGACCTGTGGCGGCGCGCGGCTGACCTGTACCACGGCGACTTCCTGCCCTCGCTCGACGCCGAATGGGTACAGCCGCTGCGCGAAACGTTCCGCGACACCTATCTCGAAGCGCTCACCGGGCTGGCCGACTGCGCCCGCTCGCGCGGCGATCTGCGTCAGGCTATCGCGGCGCTGAAAGAAGCGCTGGAAGTCGATCCGTTCCGCGAAGACCTGCACCGCGCGCTGATGACCTGCTACGCGCAGCGCGGCGACAAGAAAAAAGTCGCCGTCCACCTGACGCAGCTTCAGCAACTGCTGTGGCAGGAACTGTCGATCAAGCCCTCGACCGAGACGCTGGCACTGGCGCGCACGCTCCTCAGTTAGCTCACTCCTACGCTGCCCCAATCAATGACTGCGCCAGACGGAAGCCATCCCGTTCACCCGGCTCAGATTCAGCGTATATCCGTGTCAAGTGGTGGGTATCCTCATAAGCAGGACTTTCCCCAGGCTCCGACCTGAGATCACGGCATGACATTCATCCGAGCGCGGTGAATCCTCGCGCAGGCGTGACTGAGTCTCTCTGTCGCTAAAGACCCGCCCCAGCCCTCTCTCGATTCCAGGCATCGTAAACCCTCGGTAAATCGCTTCAGGATTAAGCAGGCGTTCCACGACAACTCTTCTCTTATGCTGAGCGGTTTTTGATTCCAGAAGCGCGACCTACCCGCTTAAAACCCTTTGAAATCTGTGACCTTATCGATGTTTTTCATGAATATCTCAGATTTGATTCAAGTGTAATTTTGACCCATAGAAATTCTTATAAGTTCTTCCACCAATCCCAAAACCCTTAGAAACAATCCTGAAAAGGGTAAATCACTCATGAAATTCGTTTTTTTGGTAAGCAGTTTGTTGCACACCCTTTGTTACGGTTATGCCATCAAACCGAACGACAATAAAAGACAACAAAGGGGAATGAAAGATGAAGAGCAACGCTATTCTGGCCGCGACCTGGGCTTCGTCGAACATCGGCAAGATTCGCTTCATCACCGTGGGCGCGGTGCTTCTGCTCGGCTTCGTCGGGATCGTCGGCCCGCAGCACCAGATTGCGCAGGCTGGCCCGGCTATCGGCGGCAGCCACGGCTGCTCGTGCTAATTGAGCCGCTCAGGCTGGCTCCGCCATCGGCAGTCAGTCATTGATTTTTCTCACGCTTTAGTTTGACCGAACACTGACCGAACGAAAACATTAACCATAAAGGGACTAAAACCATGAAGAGCAGCGTCATTCTTGCCACGACCTGGGTTTCGAGCAATTCCAGCAAGGTCCGTTTCATCACCGTCGGCGCGCTGGTCATCCTCGGCATCCTCGCCGGTGTCGGCCCGCAGCACCAGATCGCTCAGGCTGGCCCGGCTATCGGCGGCAGCCACGGCTGCGCGTGCTAATTGAGCCACGGCTGACCCCGCTATCAACGGCAGCCACCGATCATCAAACGCCGTTCTGTAACGTTTTGCGCGACCGTTCAGGAGAGTACCGGAATGCTACGAGCAACTGAAACCCCCGTGATGGATGTCCTTCCCTGGCCTCAGGGCCGCGGCTTCAACGGAGCCGACGCCTGGTGGGATTACGTGATGAACAAAGAGGAACGCAAGCGCCTTGACAACCTGATGGGCCTCGCACTCCTCGATACGGAAGTTTGCGACCGGCTGCTGCACCGGCGCGATGAGTCGCTGCTGTCAGCCTTCGGCCTGTCGTTCGAGACGCAGGCGTGGCTTCAGGCGCTGCGGGCGTCGTCGCTGGCCGAACTGGCCGAAGCGATTGTCAGCAAATCGACGCAACAACACTGGGCGATTTCGTAACTACCCGATCAACGCCCATCGCTGAAAGGGCTAAGGAACGGTGTCCCTGCCGTCTTAGCCCATTCGCGTTTTCAGGGGAGTATGACGATGACGAATTATGGCTACGACCGCGACCTGGGTATTGGAACTCTGCTACCGAGACGAGCATACGGGATGAATAAACAGATTCTGGTGGTTGATGACGAAGCAGCGACGCGCACGCTCATCAGCATCCTGCTGCAACGACGCGGCTTCTCGATCATCGAAGCTGGCGACGGATTAAGCGCACTCCAGCTCCTCGATACGACCAGCCCCAACCTGATTATCCTCGACCTGATGATGCCCGGCATGGACGGCTTCGAGCTGTGCCGCCGGCTGCGCGCGCGCGACCAGACCGCTGCCACGCCGATCCTGATTATGTCCGCCATGTACGACTCGAAGGGCATCAAAGCCAGCTTCGACGCGGGCGCGGACGACTACCTGCCGAAGATCAACCTGCATCCCAATCTGGTGACGAAGGTACGCAAGCTGCTCGGCGAAACCACCGACGTCTGCTAACGCGCCGATCCCTGAACAGCCTCACTCATCCGCCGATCCCACGGCATTTTTTGCGTTGGCATCCGGCGCGAGGTGGCCCGGCTGGAGCAGGGAGCGGATGCGCGAGCGCGCCCATAAGCCGCCGATTCGCAGCGGGCGCGCAGCGTAGATCAACGGCAGCGCTCCCCGCCGCCGCTCGACCAGCCGCAGATAGGACGGCGACGGCAGCAGCAGCCAGCGCAGCAGCGCCCGGCGCGCCGATGAACGCCGTAGCAGATGAATAAAGCGCGACGCCCCTGGCCTGACTCCCGTCCCGACAAACGTGCCATAAAACAGCGTTTCCTGACCCACGGGCGGCGTCCGCGCGGCCACCTGAGCCAGACGATCCAGCGCGGCGGCAGGCACATTCCCCGACAGCGCGCCGCCGACGTAGCAAAGCCCTGCCGCGACCGGCAGCGCGAGGCCATAAACGTCCGCGCGCTCGATCACGGCATCCCAGTCGAGCGCGGGGGTGGCTCTGAGCAGGCGATAAACATCGACCGGCCAGTGCAGGCGCTTCAGGCCGCGATGGATGAAGGCATGGGCGCATAGATGGAGCAGCATATCCTCAGCCGACGGCGCGCGAAAGCGACCACCGGGCAGATCAATGGTCTGCGCGCGCGCCCACAACTCGTCAAACGGCAGGCGATACGACTCGACCGGCAGCGCGCGCTGATGCAGGCTAATCGTCAGTCCGGCCTCATTCTGGAGCGTCAAATCGACGCGGTCAGGAAGCTGCGCAGCCTTGAACCCTGCGCCGCGTAAAATCGCCTCAGCGCGGGCAAAATCGACCGAATCGACCAGAAGATCGACATCGTGACAGTGGCGCAGCGCCCAGCGCCCCGCGTAAGCCGTCGGCACAAGGGCGACAGCACGCACCGGCATCAGCCGCAAATCGGCCTGTGCCAGCAGACCGAGCGCCGGCTCACTCAGGCGGCGGAAGGTCTCGCCGCGCAGTTCCTCGCGCAGATAGGCCGACTTGAGGTAGACCGACAATCCTGCGGAAAGCTCCGTCCTGCTCGCTTGCAGGTTATCGTACAACAGCGGCAGCAGCGCCTTCAGCCCACGATGGTCGTTGATGAGCGCGAGGCGGGGATCGCCGACCCGACTAAGCCAGTCCGCCAGCGCCGACCGCGCCGCGTCACCGTCGAGCAAACAGGCGCGCAGATAGGCCGTCTCATCCGGCCGGGGCAGCCTCAGGGCGAGAATATCGGCCAGCGGCAGCGAAGCAGACGCCGTCACGATGAGCTGACCTTGCCGCGCATCTGGTCGAGATGTCGCTTGAGCAGCATCAGGACGGTATCGAGATTGGCGCTGCCATCTTTCAGGGAAATATTGGTGTGATGATAACGCCGCCACGTCATCACCTCCGGCAGCACCTCGATCTTCGCACCACCATCTATCGCCCGCATCATCCACTCCGTCCCATCGGCGTGAAACAGCCGGACATCCGAAGGGCCGATACGGTCGTAGGCCGCTCTTGGGATCAGGACGGTAGCGAAGACGTAACCCGGCAGCGGTTGGGCGCGGAGACTGCCTTTGAAGCGCTCGGCTTCCTGAGCCAGCTCATCGATCCAGAAGTTTTGCAGGTAAGTCAGGCAAATATCGACGTCCGGGTGCGCCTGCAAGAACGCAAGCTGCTGTTCGAGCTTATCCGCGCGCCACAGGTCGTCGGAGTCGAGCCACGCCAGATAGGCTCCGTTCGCCAGCGCTGCGCCGTGGTTGCGCGCTACCGCTGGCCCGGCATTAGGTTGAGAGATCAAACGTACCCGGTCGCCGAAACCAGCCACAACTGCCGCTGTCGAATCGGTCGAGCCATCATCGACGACGATCACTTCGAGCGGGCGGTGAGTCTGGGCGAGGACGCTCTCAATCGCTTCGCCAATATAGCGCTCGTGGTTGTAGGCCGGGATAATACAGCTAATCAGCGGGGCATCCATCATCGCTCTCTAACTCCTGTCCCTATCATTGCCGCGCCGGTGATTGAGATGATCCCTGACCAGACTCAGAAACTCGCTCCGGCTGATATCCTGTTCGCGGCGCGTCATGTTGTCAAAGTGGTTGCGATGCCACATCAGCACATCAGGCAGCACCTCGATCTTCAGCCCCAGCCGCTCGGCGCGCAGAAACCAGTCCGCCACATGGGCATGGCGGCGAGTCAGATCGCAGGGGCCAACGCGCTCGAAGGTCGCCTTCGACGCCAGAATCGTCGAGAAAATGAAGCCCGGCATGGGCCGGGCGCGGCGGCTGTCCCTGAGCTGTTCGGCTTCCTCGACCAGCGCCTCGATCCAGATATTCTGCATCATCGTCAGGCAGAGATCGACCTCTGAATGCGCCTGTAAAAACGCCACCTGCTGCATCAGCTTATCGGGATGCCAGAGGTCATCGGCATCGAGCGAAGCGATCAGATCGCTGCGCGCCAGTTCGACGCCGTAGTTACGCGCTGAAGGCAGCCCGCGCCCCGGCTGGATCACATAGCGCACCGGGTCGCCGAACGCGCGGACAAGCTCCGGCGTGGCGTCGGTCGAGCCGTCGTCGATCACGATCACTTCTACGGGCGGATGCGTTTGCGCCAGAATGCTCTCAAGGGCAGGCGCGATAAATTTCTCGGCATTGTAGGCCGGAACGATACAACTGATCGAAGACAAGTTCACCGGGGACTCCCGTTCCTCATGGTCGTCGACTCCCTCAGTTTATCCTGTTCTGGCCCACGCGGAAGGCTGACTGATCGACCAGTCTTCGCGCCAGCCGATCATAGCGCGCGACGTGAGTTTCCCAGTCGAAGACGGTCTGCGCGCGGTGGAGCGCCGCCTGCCTCATCGCGGCAGCGCCAGCGCGATCACCGAGCAGCCGAGTCAGGCGTTCTGCCATTGCCGCGTCATCTCCCGGCTCGAACAGGAAGCCGGTTTCGCCATCGACGATCAATTCGAGCAGCCCATCTGTCGATGCGGCGATCATCGGTCGGCCCATCTGCATCGCCTGAAGGCCCGTCAGCGGCAGTCCTTCGGACACCGACGGCGCGAGCAGCGCGGTCGCTCTGTTCAGGGCGGCGTAGACCTCGGCCTGCGGAATCCAGCCGGTGAAATCGACCTGCGCGGCAATGCCAAGCGCTGCCGCCAGCCCGCCGAGCGCAGCGCGCTCCGGGCCTTCGCCCGACACGACCAGCCGCGCAGCAGGATACTGCGGGGCAATCCGCGCGAAGGCCCGGAGCGCCGTGGAAAAATCCTTCTCGTAGACGAGACGACCGAGACAGAGGAAGCGCGGCGCGTCCCACGGCAGCGGCACAGACGCCAATTCCGGCGGCGGCAGGGCGTTGACGATAGCTTCTGACTTCCCGACAATTTCCGGCATGTGCTGCCGCGCGGCTGTGAGCACCACTTCAGAGCAGGACGTCACGTAGTCGCTGGCGCGGATCAAGCGCCCGGTCAACTGATCCGCCGACCACTCGGCCTCAAGGTGGGCATGGAGACTGAAAATAGACGGGACTGGAAACAGGCGGCGCGTCGCAGCATAGAACATCAGCATCGTCAGCGGCTGAATGAGCAGCATCAACTCCGGCTGAAAGCGCGCGACGACCTGGCGAGCGCGGACCAGCCCTGCCGCGACTATCTCGACCTGGCTGGCAGTGGCCTGCGGCTGAACCGTGGTAATCCGCCGAACCTGAAGCCCGGACACAACTTCATCTTCAGGCGCGCCGGGAAGCCGGGAAGTCAGCACCTCGATCTCGTGGCCGCGCTCCTGAAGGCCAGTCGAAAGCAGCAGCGCTATCAGCTCGGCCCCGCCCGGAATCGGCCAGAGATGCTCCGCCCAGATCAGTATTCGCGCCATAAGCCTCTAACTCACCGCCAGCAACTGCCGAAACAAAGCGTCGTAAGCCTGCATATAGTGATCCCAGTCGAACAGCGCCCGCGCGCGACGGCGGCCAGCCTGCCCCAGCGCCGTCGCGGCCTCTCGATTGTCGAGCAGGTGAAGCATGGCAGCCGCCAGCGCGGCCTCGTCGCCGACCTCGAACAGGAAGCCGGTTTCGCCATCCAGCACCGCCTCGGCCAGCCCATCAACCCGGCTTACCAGCAGCGGACGCGCCATCTGCATCGCCTGAAGCGCCACCTGCGGCAGTCCCTCGAACAGCGACGGCATCAAGACAGCCGTCGCTCGATTGATGACATCAGGGACATCGCTGGCAGCAACACGCCCAATAAAGTCGATGCGCCCGGCAGCGCCGGATGAGTCCGCCAGCGCGCGCAGCATCTCCGCTTCCGGGCCATCACCGGCAACGACCAATCGAGCGGTCGGCAAACGCTCGGCCAGCGAGGCAAAGGCGCGAATGGCAGCGGCGACGTTTTTCTGATAGCCCAGCCGACCGAGGCAGAGGAAGCGCGGCGCATCCCACGGCAGCGGCGCAGGCTCGACGGCGGGCGCGGGAAGCGCGTTGAGAATCGTCATCGAGCGCGGCACGATCTCCGGCATTTGCGCGCGCGCCGCGTCGAGCATCCGCGTGGAGCAGGAAACCAGATAGTCGCACGAGCGCATGGCGCGCCCGACCGGGTGATCTGCCGCCCAGGTTTCTTCCATCCGCCCGCGCAGGCTGAAAACGGTCAGCGCGGGCGCGGCAGCCTGCGCCAGCGAGTAGAAGCCGAGCAGCGCGAACGGCTGCATCAACAGCCGGATATCAGGTCGAAAGCGGAGCGCACTGCGCCGGGTGCGCGCCAGATTGCCCGCAACAACGTCGAACACGCCGACATTCTCAGGCGTGATCGCGGTCAGGCGAACCACCGGCACGCCGCCGAGATGCTCGTCGAAAGGTTCCTCGTCAAAGCGCTGAGTCACGATCTCGACCTCGTGACCGCGCGCCTGCAAGGCCGAGGCCATGAGCTGAGTCATCCGCTCAATGCCGCCGAGATGCGGCCACAGCCGATCAGCCCAGAGCTGAATACGGGGCATACAGACCTTTCAGGGGCGCGGGCCGCGCGCTGCAAGCTGCCGCAGCAGCCCATCGGTCGAGTCAACCAGCGTCTCCCAGTCAAACAGCGACGCGGCCCGCTGCCGGGCCGCCGCGCCCATTGCTTCGGCAGCGGCCCGGTCGCGCAGCAACCGGGTCATCTGCCCCGCCAGCCCCTCGACGTCGTCGGGGGCGCAGAGCAGCCCGGTTTCGCCGTCCACGCAGATTTCCGGGCTGCCGCCGACGCGGGTCATCACCAGCGGGCGGCCCATCTGCGCGGCCTGCACGCCGACGAGCGGCAGCCCCTCGGTGCGCGAAGGCAGCACCAGCGCCGTCGCCGTATTGATGGCGCCGGGGACATCGTCAGGATGGAGCCAGCCGCGAAACTCAACTCGATCCGCGATGCCGAGGCTCTGCACCAGCGCTTCGACCGAGCCACGCTCCGGCCCGTCACCGGCGATGACCAGACGCGCGTCCGCTCGCTGCGGGACGACCAGAGCAAAAGCCCTGACCAGCGTATCCAGCCCTTTTTCCTGTGACAGCCGCCCGACGAAGATCAGAGTCGGCGGATTCCAGGGCAGCGCGGTCGGCTCGAGGGCGGGTGTCGGCAGGGTGTTCCAGAGGACGCTGGAACGGTCGGTAATTTCCGGGGCAATCGCTCGCCCTGTCGCCAGCAGCTCGCGCGAACAGGCGATGACATAGTCGGCCTCGCGCAGCGCCTGCCCGGAGACGAGGCTCGCCTGCCAGAGTGGATCATCGTGGCCCTGCATCCAGTACAGGCTGGGCGCGCGCTGAATGCCGAGCACGGCCTGATAATGAATGAGAATTGTCATCGGGTGCAGCAGCAGCATCACCTCGGGCTGAAAGGCCGAGACCAGCGCGCGGGCGCGGGCGCGCTCCTCAGCCAGCAGCAACGGGTTGAGGCCGTGAATGCTATAGGTCGTGGTGAGCCGATGGATGGGAATGTCCTGATATAACTCTTCGCGGGCAAACGGGGGAACCAGCGTCGTGATGACTTCGAGAGTCTGTCCACGCCGATGAAGCGCGGCGACTAAGTTCTGGATAAAAACTTCGACGCCGCCGATTGCAGGCCAGAACAGATTAGACCAGACCATGACACGAGCCACAGAGGGCAGTCCTTCCAGAGAACGTCAGTCGTCGAGTGATTGCAGCAGGGACGCGATGACCGGCGGGACGCGCTTCAGATCGTGACCGAGATCGAGCCAGAAGCAGGGCAGGCGCTCGGCCAGCCCGGTGTAGCGCTCGAAGGCCGTCGCCAGCAGGTCAGGCGTCAGCAGGCGCATCGACGGCATCAGCGCGAGCGCCACCTGCATCGAGGTCGCCGGACGTATAAAGGATTCTGACCCGGAGATTTGTTGAGGCAGCAGCAGCGCGCGAAGCGGCACTGACGAAGGCAACTGCTGCTTAAAGGTTGGGTGCAGCAGCACCAGCGCCTTATCCTCGTGGGTGTCGGTGACGGCAGCCGGGCGGAGCGCCGGGAAGCGGTCAAGGTCTTCAGGAAACAGCCGTCCAGCGGCGAACAGACTGTAGCCAACGACTGCGCCTGCATCGAGCGAAACCGCGCAGTGATCGTCGCCGAGGAAGTCCAGCCCGCCCGTCAGGCAGGCCAGCGCGGTCGTCGTCTTGCCTGCCCCCGACGGGCCAATCAGCATTGCCCCGCGCCCGCCAGAAGCCACCAGCGCGGCGTGGTACATTTGCCTGTCGGTCGTCGGCAGCCAGCGGGGCAGCACGTCCATCAGGGGGCGCGTGCGCTCGGAGATCGGGCAGGTGGCCGCCGACTCGTACCAGCCGATGATCTGGCGTTCCGGCCCATGAATCCAGCGATCTGCCCCGTGTCGCTCAAGCTGGTCGATCCAGTTCTGCCCCAGCGTCCGGTAGACGGCGCGCTCATCGGCGTTCTGACGCAGAATGATCTCGTCTGGCGGCGGCGGCGGACGGGCCGTGCCGGTCGCTTCACCATCCCAGCAGTCCCAGCGCAGCGCCAGAGAGTCATCGGACGAGGCGACGCGCAGATGCGCGAACGGGCGCGTCAGGAAATCTGCCAACTGCGCGCCGACAATGCGCGCCCGAATCCGCTGCCCTGCAACTCTGAAATCCTGCTCAACAAGCTGATCGGGACACGCGCGCGCGGCGGCTTGAAACCGATCTTCAAGCTGCTGAAAGTAAGCGGTTGGATCGCCAACCTGCGTTAAAACACCCACCCTGAAGCCAGACTCACTCACGCTTCTGGCCCTGATCCGGCACGCCATACAGCCCCGGCAGCGGCGGATCAATCGCCAGTAAGTGATTCATGTCGCCGTAGACGTTCAGCAGCGGCGGGACATAAGCGCCCGGTTTTTCGGGCAGGCTGATGTCTGCCGCCTGTGTCGCGCTCGATGGTCGCACCAGATGGTGGCTTTCCAGTTCGCCGAGCAGTTTTTCGACATCCCCGCGCACCTGCTCGGTCGGCAGGCCGTAAACCTGCGCCAGCGCGCCGATGATTTCGGCAGGCGTGTACCGCGCGTCGATCAGCGACCAGAGAATGCCGCCAGAGCCGTCCATACTATAATAGAAGCCAGATGACAGGTCGATCAGGATCGCTTCGCCGTCCAGCACTTTGGCTGCGATACTGGTTTCATTCGGTTCCAGACGTGAATCGGGCTGCATCCCATACCTCTGAGCAGTATCACTCGCCTAAGCTCAACCATAATGACCTATTTATAGCATATTATCGAAGGGTCAACCAAAAATCAGACTGGACGCCATGCCTGATCGAGTCACCGGCTTATGACATCGAGACTATCGCCGCGGCTATTTCTGGCTGCGCTGCTCTGGCTGGCGACGTCGCTGATGAACGCTAACCCGCCGCGCCTGCCCGATGCCCTGATCCACGCGGCAGCCGCGCTGGCGCTCGGCGCGCTGCTGCTCGATCTGGCGCAGCGCTTCCGCGCCCGCGGCCTCTACGGGCTGATTGCGCTGGCCGGTGTCTACGGCCTCAGCGCCGCGATGCTGTTCGAGCCGCCGGTGAGCGCCGCCGAACTGCCGCGCCTGCTGGTCGCGCGCGGTCTCGGTACGCAGACCCTCATCGGCCTGCTGGCGCTGCTGATCTGGCTGGCTGCCCTGCGTGGCCGGTCTGTCGGCACGGCGCTGATCGCTGCCGGCGCGGCTGGCGTCCTCGCGCTGATCGATTCAGGCGGAGCGCTGTCCACCGGCACAATCCTTCTGGCAGCGCTGCTGGTCGTGATAGCAGGGATCGCTCGCAGGCTAACGGCACAGGCAGCCCCCGCAGCGCTGGCGCTGTCGTGGCAAGGGCGGGGACTCGTCGCGCTGGCGCTGCTGGCGCTTGCCGCCTATCGCCTGTCGTCCGGCGCGCTCGACCCGCTGACGCTGGCGCTGGCGGTCGGCCTGCTGGCGTTCGTCGTCGCGCTGCTCTGGTTTCAACGCCGTAAGCGCGAAGTCAGCCTGCTCGAAGGCGCGCTGCCAGCCGCCCCGCCCCGCGCAGGCTGGCTGCTCATCCCGCTGGCGCTGATCGCGGGCGCGGCTATCGGCGCGGCGCTGGCGACTCATACGCCGCTGCGGAACGGCGTTGAGGCCGCCATGACCGCGTTCGGCATCGTCTGGCTTCCGGCGATGTCGTTCACCATCGGCGCGCGGGCGCTGCTGCGGCAGGTCAGCGCCGAACAGCTCTAGGCGGTAGACGGCGGCACGAAAATAAGCTAAAACAGGACTGAGTAGAAAAGCTCGCTTGAGAGGTGAATCATCTTTTACTCAGTCCTTCACTAAGGCGATGCCATGCAGGAAAAAATCACCCTTCTCGACGGCAAACGGATCGTCCTCGGCGTCAGCGGCAGTATCGCCAGTTATAAGGCAGTCGATCTTGCCAGCAAGCTGACGCAGGCGGGGGCACTGGTCGATGTCATCATGACTGACGCCGCGCGCCAGTTCGTCACGCCGCTGACCTTTCAGGCCATCACCGGGCGCGCCGTCTATACGTCGCTCTGGGAAACCAGCGCGAGCAGCCTGCCGACACACATTGCTCACGTCGGTCTGGGCGAAGGCGCTGATCTGTTCATCATCGCCCCGGCGACCGCCGACACGCTGGCGCGGCTCGCCAACGGGCGCGCCGACGACCTGCTGGCGGTGACGGCGCTGGCTGTCCGCTGTCCGCTGCTCGTCGCTCCGGCGATGGACGGCCAGATGTACGAACATCTGGCGACGCAGGCCAACCTTCAGGTGCTGCGCGAGCGCGGCGTCCTCGTTATCGAGCCGGACGAGGGCCGTTTTGCGTCGGGGCTGGTCGGCAAGGGCCGCCTGCCGGAGACTGCCGCCTTAATGGGCCAGATTCGCGCCGTTCTCGGTCGCAGCGGCCCCCTGTCGGGCTGCCGTCTGGTCATCACGGCAGGCGGGACGCGCGAAGCCCTTGACCCTGTGCGCTACGTGACCAACCGTTCCAGCGGCAAGCAGGGTCACGCGCTGGCGCAGGCCGGAATCGACGCCGGGGCCGAGGTGATTCTCATCAGCGCAGCGCATGACCTGCCGACGCCGGTGGGCGCAAAGCTGATCGCGGTCGACAGCGCCGAGCGGATGCTCAAGGCCGTGCAGGCCAACATCGCCAGCGCCGACGCGCTCATCATGGCGGCAGCCGTGGCCGATTTCCGCCCACAGTCGGTGGCGCAGCAGAAAATCAAGAAATCGAGCGATGCCAGCGGCACGCTGATTCTGACGCTGGAGCGGACGCCCGATATCCTGATGGAAGTCAAAAAGCAGCGCAAAGAGTCGCGCAGGCCGCGCGTGGTGGTCGGCTTTGCCGCCGAGAGCGAGCAGCTTGTCGCCAACGCCAGGAGTAAGCTGGAGCGCAAGCAGCTCGATCTGCTGATTGCCAACGACATCACCCAGACCGACGCCGGATTCGAGGCCGATAGCAACCGCGTCATCCTGATCGACGCGCAGGGCAATCAGCAGCCGCTCGATCTCGCCAGCAAGTCGAAGATCAGCGAGCAGATCATCCTGCGCGTGGCAAGCCTGCTAGGCCGAACCTCGTAGCAGTTCACTTGTGCGGTCACGCCGCCAGAGGCTGAAAAGGCTCGTCGGGGACTGCTGACCTCAGCCCCCAACCCCTCTCCGCAAGCAGCGAGGGGGGAATCGTATCCGGGCGACTACCCCTGATCCGATGGCCTGATTGTCGGTCGCCGCTTCAGGCGCGGTTGCTATCGGCTGACTCCCGCTCGCTGCCTGCGGCGCGAGCGGCGCAAACTAAGGCCGCGCAGGGGTTGGGGGCGAGGCGGTTTCGTTACTTGACGGCAACGGGCGTATTGAGCGGTTTGAGGCCCGCCTCGATCTGCTTGCGCTGCGGCTCAAGGAACGGCGGGAGCGCCAGACGCTCGCCGAGGTGTTCGGGGTCTTCGTCGGCGGCAAAGCCGGGGCCATCGGTCGCCAGCTCGAACAGGATGCCCTGCGAAATACGGAAGTAGAGCGACTTGAAGTAGTAGCGGTCAACTTCGCCTGACGTCCGCAGACCGGTATGGTGAAGGCGCTGATCCCACTCGCGCAGTTCAGCTTCATCGTTCAGGCGGAAAGCGACGTGATGGACGCCGCCGCGCCCCAGATAGGCCGGGTTCAGGCTCGGCTGCAAGATCACGTGGACTTCCTTGCCGGGGCCACCGCCTTCCATGCCGAAAATGACGACCTGCTCATTCGGGTTATCGAGGCTCGGCTGGCGGTCGAGTTCCTCGAAGTGCAGCACCTGCGTCAGGATGACGCCGATTCGGTCGAGGTTAGGCGCGGAAAGCTGGACGCCGTAGAAGCCACGCAGGGCAACTTCGACCGGAATCCCCGCGCCGTCCCAGACTTCGCCGTGGAAATCTGCGCCCTGATCGTCGATGAGCATCAGCCGCTGGCCTTCCGGGTCTTCGAGGCGCAGCACCTCGCGCCCGGCAAACGTCTCAACAGGTTGATGCTGAACGCCCTGCTCGTCAAGCCGTTTAACCCAGTAATCGAGCGCCGCGCGACCATTAACGCGGAACATCGTTGTGCTGATGCTGTCCGTGCCGCGCACATTCGGCGGCGTCTGCGGCCAGTCGAAGAAGGTCATGTCCGTGCCGGGATTGCCGCGCTTGTCGGCGTAGAACAGGTGATAGGCCGAGGTGTCGTCCTGGTTGACCGACTTCTTGACCAGCCGCAGGCCAAGCACGCGGGTGTAAAAATCGACATTCGCAGGCGCGTCACCGGTGACTGCGGTGATGTGGTGGAGTCCATGGAGCTGCATGGCTGTATATCCTTTATCTCATCAGGTCGATAATGATTTAACATTCAATCATTTGACATTCAACAGTTTAACAGGGTACAATGGGTCTGTCAATCAGAAACGCATTAGAAATCGAGCCAACGGATGGGAAGCAAATATCAGGGCAGCGCCGAGGAAATCCGAGCGCTCGATACCTACATTAAACTGACGCGCGCCGCCGAGAGCCTGCTGACGCGAACTGGCGCGCACCTGCACCGGCGCGGGCTGACGACGACGCAGTTCGCCGTGCTGGAAGCGCTCTATCATCTGGGGTCGCTGTCGCAGGTTGAGCTGTCGCGCAAGCTGCTGACCAGCACCGGCAACATCACGACCGTGCTGCAAAATCTGGAGAAACGCGGGCTGATCTGCCGCGAGCGCAGCAGCGAGGATCAACGCTTTATCCGCGTCTCAATCACCGGCAGCGGCAGCGATCTGATCGCGCAGGTTTTGCCGCCGCACGTTGGCGGGATCGTCGAGGCAATGAGTGTCCTGACGCCTGCGGAACAGGAGACGCTGGCGGCGCTGTGCCGGAAGCTCGGACTCAGACAGTCTACCCTAACCCACCCAGCCGAATAACACGATCAGGCAGCGGTAATGCAGAGGAAAATCATGACCACTGAAACTTTCGCCCACAACTACGTTCCTGCCGGGAAGATGGACGCGCCAACGCTGCTGCTGCTGCATGGAACCGGCGGCAACGAAGACTCGCTGCTCGACATTGGCCGCTATCTCGCGCCGAGCGCAGCCCTGCTCGGCGTGCGCGGCAAGGTGCTGGAAGGCGGGATGCCGCGTTTCTTCCGCCGCCTGGCCGAGGGCGTCTTCGATATGGACGACCTGATTCAGCGGACGCACGAACTGGCCGATTTTGTGCCAGAAGCGGCGGCGCGCTACGGCTTCGATCCGGCCTCGCTGATCGCCGTAGGCTACTCGAACGGCGCGAACATCGCGGCCAGCACGCTGCTGCTCCGCCCCGGCGTCATCACACGCGCGGTGCTGCTGCGGGCAATGCTGCCGCTGGAGCCGGAAACCATCCCTGACCTGACTGGCACGCGCGCGCTGCTGCTGGCCGGGACGCGCGACACGATGATCGCTGCTCCCTCGGTCGAGCGGCTGACCGCGCTGCTGACCGAGGCTCACGCCGAGACGTCGCTCCAGTGGATGCAGGCCGATCACAGTCTGACGCAGCCCGACCTCGCCGCCGCGCAGGCGTGGATCGCCCGCGAAGTCGCCGCCATTTAACCTTGCCCCCGGCTCGAAGGGGCCGAGGGTACTGCCTGCTGTACGGATAGGGATCGAGTCTGTATAATGGTCGGCGCTCGGCTGGCCGGGCGCTTGATTCGATAGCAGAGTTCCGAGACGGTATGAGCGATTACCCCAATCTGGATGATACACAGCCCCGCCCGCCGATCCACGCCCCCGATTTAGAACCCCCTGATGTTGAAACGACTCGTTCCGGCGGGCCGGGATGCGCGCTGCTCGGCTGCCTCGGCGTCGCGGGCGTGGGGCTGGCGGTCGTGATCGTGCTGCTGGCAGGCATCGCCGGGTGGACGACCGGCGCGCGTACCGCGCAGGGGAACGCCACCGCCACTCGCAGCGCCAGCATCAACGACCAGCTTGCGCGGATTCCGCAGGACATGGCGAGCGGCAATCTCCAGCTTGTCGATGCGCGCATCCGCTACCTGATGACGCTGACTCCCGGCGTGCCGGGCGTGCCGGAATTGATGCAGACAGGAACTGCCGCCTATCTGGCCGCGCAGCCAACCCTCACGCGGACGCCTGCGCCCACGCCGACCGAGGCCCCTGCGACGGAAGCCATCACCGACCAGCCATTCGCCACTGAAGAAGCGCTGCCTTCAGGCCAGAACGGCTCCTACGATTTGGCGGCGCTGCTTCAGGAAGCCAGTACCGACGTCAGCACGGCGCAGTTCGACGACGCTTACAAGCTGCTCGACGCCATCAGCGCTATCGACCCGACTTATGAAGCGGCGCAGGTCAAACAGTTGATCCGCGAGTCCGTTAACGGTCAGGCGCGGCGGCTGTTCAATGCCAACAAACCGGCAGAAGCCGTCGTCTGGGCGACGCGCGCCGACGATATGGGCATCCTCGAAGGCGATCTGAACTTCGAGCTGAGCGCAGCGACCCTCTACCTCAACGCCAAAGCCGCGATTGGCCTGAACTACGGTCAGGCAGTTCAGGCGCTGCAAAAGGTGCTCGATCTGGGGCCGGGCCGCTATTACGCCGAGGCACAGTCGCTCATCATCGACCAGTACATCGGCTACGGTGACGCGCTGGCCGCTGACCCGAATCAGGGCTACTGTCCCGCCGTGCCGCAGTATCAGAACGCGATCAATGCGGGCGGCGGCAGGACAGCCTCGGCCAAACGCGACAACGCGCAGAGCCTGTGCGCGCAGGCCACGCCAGTCGGCCAGCCCACGGCAGATCCGTCGAATCCCTCTGCCCCGCCTGCCACCGGCGCGCCGGGACAGATCGCGCCGGTCGGCCAGCCATAAGGCGCGGGGCGATTCATCCAGCGCTCATGCCCGGTTCATGTTCGCTTTAGCGGCGAAATCTATTGTAATGGTCATACGAAGCTGGCTGGAATTGCTGTTTTCCCCCCAAGTGATACGCGATGTAGAGTGTGTTGCCAGCTTCGCGGGTGCTGCGATAATTTCGAACAAATTGCAGCCCCTCCCTCTACGAACCGCCCGGATGTGTCCCCCCTCACACCGGGCGGTTTGTGTGATAGCTCCCGACGCAGCGGGCCATGAAATTGAAGCATCTCCCTTCGACTCGGCAGGCGTGCCGCGCCAAGTTATTTTTGGAACCGTCAGGGTCATTTGGCTGGGCATGAGGCATCAGGCCCGATACGAAACCGCTTTCTCCCCTCTCCGCTTGCGGCGCAGCGTGCCGAACGTCTCTTTGTTCGGCAGGAGCCGAAGGCCGCGAAGGGGTCGGGGTGAGGTCGGCGGGCGCGAACAATCGCGCCCCGGCGGAAGGCAAACCTGCTGCCCAATCAGCCCATGATGCTGTATCCTTCAGCGTATCGCCGACTGAGGAGCTGTTCGCTGTGACCAGACAGAGCCTGCCGCCGCGCGGGCCGATCCGCGACGTGCCGCCGAACTATCACGAAGTCGAGCATCTGACCGTCACCGAAGGCAATCGGCTGCTCTGGCTCAACCTGCTGGCGCTGGCTCCGCTGCTGCTGGCGCTGATCGGCCTGACGCTGTGGTGGCTGCTGGTCGTGCGCTGGCGCGGGCCGCATCCCGGCGCGGACTTTCCGCTGCTGCTCGGCATACTGATGGCAATTGCCGTGCTGCTCCTGCACGAAGGCGTCCATGCGGTCGTCGTCGCGCTGGTCGGCCACAGGCCCAAATTCGGGGCGAAGCTCGACAAAGGCGTATTGTACGTCACGACCGATCAGGGACTGTTCCGGCGCGGCGAATTCGTCGCCGTCGCGCTGGCTCCGCTGGTCGTCCTGTCGCTGGCGGCGCTGGCGCTGATCTACGCCCTGCCCGACCCGGTCGGCTACTGGGTTGGCATCGCCGCGCTGGTCAACGCGGGCGGCGCGATTGGGGATTTGTGGATGACGTGGGTGACGCTGCGCTACCCGCGCGAGGTGATCGTGCGGGATGAGGCTGACGGCATCCGGCTCTACATGCCGAAGCCAGCGACCGAGCTGGACGCCGCATAAAACAAAGACCGGACGAACCTGCCTCTGAGCGTTGATACCCAGGAACGAATGCCACAATCGTCTGAAACAGCCATGAGGCGACAAGCCCCGGTCGGCCAGCGCCAACCGGGTTTCCCCGCCCACCCGCTTAAGACTCACCGCAGCAGCGGCGCAAAGCAGCGCGTCCCCTCACTCTCCTGCCGCTGTTGGCCCCGCTTGTCCCCGGCATCGCCACCCCACGGCTGCGCGTCACGGCGATCCCGAAACTCCACCCGGCACCACCGCCTGCGATTACGAATCACAAGGATTGTCGTTTTGCCCCCGGTAGGACTCGAACCTACGCACAAAGTTTAGGAAACTTCTGCTCTATCCCCTGAGCTACGGGGGCGCTCGTGACCTCATTATAGCATGGGCAGGTGCTGCGGCGGCAAGACAGGAAATCGGTCGAATTTCCCCCCGAAATCCGCCCAGAGTCGGGTTATCGCCTTCGGGAATTGGAGTATCTTGAAAAGTATCAGGGCAGCGATGCAAAAACGCGGGGATTCGTGCTGCGAACACTGACTGGACGGCTGTCGAGGCTGCTGGCACTGAGCGCGTCCGCGACGCCTGAAGCGTCCCCACTTTGCTAGCGACTGCGGATACGTCAAATCGGCTGCGGCGAGCCAGTGAACAGGGCCAATGCTGGCGGCTCGCGCGTGCCGCTCGAAGGCAAGCGGCGCGCGCTCGACAGGCCGGACACCGCAGGGTAATCTGTCCTGTATCTGGCGATTGCGCCAACGACGCAGCCCGCCAGACGAACTCGAATGGCGTAATCTGAGAGGAAAGCTGATGCTGAAACAACTGTTGCTGACGTCTATGCTTGCCCTGCTGCTCGGCACGCCGGTACTGGCACAGGACAGCGCGACCGCCGAAGCCACATCGCAGGGCAGTGTAGAGGTGATGGCACTGCCTGCTCTGGTCGGCGCTGACCATCGGGCGCAGCAGTCGGTGCTGTCGCCGGACGGCACAATGGTGGCCTGGTTCGGCAAAAGCGCAGATGTGGGCCTCTGCGTGCTGATGATTGCGACCCGCGAGACGGAATGTACGCCGATGCCTGAAGAGAGCGGACGAACCGCAGTCAATCTGGCCTGGTCGCCGGACAGCAAAATGATTGCCTACAATGATGATTTCTTCCTCCGCCTGCTGGAAAGCGACATTCATCTGTTCGACGTCGCCAGCCGCAGCTACCGCGACGTCACCGACGATCACTCGACCGCCAATACGCTGATGGAACATACGCCGGACGTGCCGCAAGATTATCTGCCGACCTGGGGCGCGGACGGTTCGCTCTACTTCTGGCGCAGCTTCAACACAGACAGCGGCATCACCCTCTCGCTGGAACAGATGGCGACGCTCGACAGCCAGCCTGAAGAACTGCGCAATATGACTCGCGTTATTCCGGGGCCATACGCCGTCTATAACACCGCCGCAATTTCGCCGGATGGCTCGACGATGGCGATCATCGTCCTGCAATCGCAGACGGATGCGCCGAACAATGGCATTTATACCGTCAACCTGAAGACCAGAGAGGTCGATCTGATCGCCACCGTCAACCAACTGCGGTTCGGCCTGCCAAACTGGGTCAAGGAACCGCGCGCCTTTCCGATGGCGGTCTACTGGGCCGGGTCGAATCTGGTCGTTAACCTCTACAACCCGGACGACATGGCGAAGGAGCCAGCCTACGCGGTTTACATCGTCCTGCCCTCGAAAAGGATGATGCCAATCTTCGACTTCAGCGCTTACAGGTCGGAAGCCGATTTCGCCAGCGGCGCGGGCGGCCAACCGACCGGCGCAGCGCTCTCGCTGCCGGGAGCGGGGATTCCGACGCCCGATGGCAAACAGTACCTGTTCGTCCATCAACTCGATCAGGAAACCGTCGAAGTCGCCAGCCTGCCGCTGCCCCCGGACGGCACTCCGGCGACCGCTCTGGCGACAACCGCCTTTGAGCCGAGTCCGGCGGCGCGCGCCAACACCTTCAGCGCCGACGGCAAACAGGCGCTGATCTTCGACTATCTAGTGACGCTCGGCGGATAAATGGTCAGCCGGCGTCAAACAAAAACCACGAGGGGACACCTCGTGGTTTTTGTTTTGCCCTTCTCCGGGCAGAAAAAGGGGAAACATTCGTGGCGATTGAAGTTCGCAGGGGTAGCGAGAAAATCTTTCCGCTCATCGCCTGCCTCTAGCGTTACTCCGACGGCGGGGGAACAGGCAGGTCTTCGACGGCGGTATTCTTCCACTTCTCGCCCTCTGCGACCAGCATCACAGGGATGCCGTTCCGAATCGGGTACTTGTTGCCGGAGTCCTTGCTGACGAGCCAGGTATCTTTGACCAGCTCGAGCTTGCCCGCGTCCGCGCCTCTGGTCTTGTCGTGAACGGCGACCGGACAGCGGAGAATTTCCAGCATCTCAGGGTTAATAGTCGGTGTTGCGTCGGTCATTATGGAGTCCTGACGTTCAAACAGTCACAGTTGCCACGAGTATAGCCGCATCACCTGCGAGCGTCAATTTGGGCCAGAGTCGGCAAACGTTTATCCGCGTCTCACGGCATCTTAATTACAATTGATATATACTAAGGCTAGCATTGCAGTCAAGGAGAAACGATGATGGCTCAACAGCTACGCAACAGCGCGATTGGCAACCGGAAGTTCCTGAACATCAAGGAAGGGATGTCGGTCTACGACGCAAAGGGCGATAAGGTCGGCAAGGTCAAGCAGCTTTACTTCGGCGCTTCGAGCGAAGCCGCCAACGAAGATGGTGTCGGCTCGGCCACCGCGCCGGACATTGCGACTGGCGTAGAGGACAACCTGGTTGAAGACATCGCTCAGGCGTTTACCACCGAGGATCAGTTCCCGGAAGCGCTGCGCAAGCGTCTGCTCCACGACGGCTTCCTGCGCCTCGACGCCACCGGCATCTTCACGTCGGATCGCTTCGTCACGCCGGAGCAAATTTCGAACGTCAATGGCGACCGCGTCAACCTGAACGTGACCAAAGACATGCTGATTAAGAGCTAACCACAGGCGGGTTTGGCGATCTGTCTCTACAGAAGACCCGACATACGAAGGCGATCCTGACCGGATCGCCTTTTTAATTAGTCGGAAACAGCCCAGAGGCGGATCGTATTATCGCCGCTGCCAGAAGCCAGCAGCGCGCCATGCGGATGAAAGGCCAGCGCGAGAATGGCACGCTCATGGCCGGGAAAGCGAGCAATCGGCGTGCCGTCGGCGGCGTCCCACAGACAGAGAGTTTGCAGATCGCCGCTGGCGAGCAGGCGCGCATCAGGGCTGAAAGTGACGGCGCGAACATCATTTTCGTGGGCAAGGACAGCCCGCTCCTCACCCGAGTCCAGCCGATAAACGCGCACAGTCGTATCCCTGCTCGCCGAGGCAATCCAGCGTCCATCCGCGCTGACGGCCAGATCGCGCACCCAGCTTTCATGACCGGACAGGCGCAGTTCTTCGCTGCTGCTGGCGGAACTCCACAGACGCACGGTCGCGTCACGGCTGCCGGAGACGACGAAACGGCTCGATGGGTCGAAGGCGAGACAGGTCACTTCGCCATCGTGACCCGTCAGGCGCAACTCGTGATCGTGATGCTCAGGGTTAATCAGCCGAACGGCGTGGTCGGCTCCGGTAAAGGCGATCAGGCTCCCGGTCGAGGCCCAGGCGAGCGCATCGACTGCGGACTCATGGCCGCTCAGGACGCGCATACAGCTCCCGGAATCCACGTCCCACAACCGGACAAAGGTATCACTGCTGGCGGTCGCTAACTGTTTGCCGTCGGGGCTGAAGGCCAGCGCTTTCACGGGCGCATCGGCAGGCAGGCGCAGATTCGGCTCCGCGCCGAAGTCGCCCACCCATAACCAGACGCCGCTGCCGTGCGCGACGGCCAGCGTCGTGCCAGCAGGTGACCAGGCGAGGTCGGTAATGAAGCCGCAGCGGACGCGGGCAATCTCGGTGAGCTGCGCAGCGTTGGCGGGAGTCAATGGCTCGAAGGGGGACATGTCATCCTCGTAGTATCCATGGGCGCTATTGTAACAGCCATCCAGCGTGAAATGCCGATGATGTATTTGAACGAAAAGGGAGCGTGATGACCGCGCCTATCCTCCTTCTCCTCTCGCCTTGAGGCGAAACGCCCCCAACAGCTTGATCGTTCGGGAGCAGACGAAGGCCGCGCAGAGGCCGAGGGTGAGGGCGCGCAGGCATGATGCATCATGCCCTATACGAAACATCTTGCTCCCCTCTCTGCTTGCGGAGAGGGGCCGGGGGTGAGGTCGGCGGGCGCGAAGAATTGCGCCCCGACGAAATTCCCCGCCCTGATCTTTCTCCCCTCTCCTGGCTGTACTCAGCGGTCGGGAAAGGGGCCGGGGGTGAGGGCGCGCGGGGTGAGGGTTTGTCAGCGGAAGCTGTTATAATTCACCCTCATGCACATCGGACTCAACGCTCACCTGCTGTCGGGAAGGCCCGGTTTCCGCTCGGCAGGCATCCACAGCTACATTCACCATCTGCTGACTGAGCTGCCCGCCGCCGTGCCGGATGGCTGGCAGTTGACAGCGATGGTCGGCGCGCAAAGCGATGCGCGGATCGACGGCCTTACCGTGCGCCGCTCGCGGCTCGACACCGAATCGCCGCTGCGCCGAGTCGTCTGGGAGCAGCTTGTCCAGCCGTGGATGCTCGGCTCGTTCGATCTAATTCACGCGCTGGCGTTCGTCGCGCCGCTGCTGACGACTCAGCCGAGCGTCGTCACGATCTACGATCTGAGCTTCGTCCACACCCCGCAGCGATTGAGCGCGGCGCGGCGACTCTACCTGAGCCTGCTGACGCCGCTGACCTGTCAGCGGGCGCGGCGGGTGATCGCCATTTCGCACAGCACCGCCCGCGACCTGTCAGCCACCTTCGGCATCCCTGCGAGCAAGATCGACGTGGCGGCGGCAGGCTACGACGCTGGTGTTTATCACCCACTCCCCCCCGCCGATATCCGGGCGTTCAAAGCGGCAAAAAACCTGCCGGAGCGCTTCTGGCTGTTCGTCGGCACGCTGGAGCCGCGCAAGAACCTGCCGACACTGATCGAAGCCTACGCGCGGCTCAGGCCATCAGAGCGGCTGCCGCTGGTCATCGCAGGCGGACGCGGCTGGGACTACGACGACATTTTCGCGGCAGTCGCGCGTTACAAACTGGGCGACTCGATCCATTTCCCCGGCTTCCTCACTCCCGAAGATTTGCCGCTCTGGTACAATAGCGCTGAAGCCTTCATTTATCCCTCGCTGTTCGAGGGATTTGGCCTGCCGGTACTGGAAGCGATGGCCTGTGGGACACCGGTGATCGTCTCGGACGCGACCTCACTGCCGGAAGTCGCCGGGGATGCCGGGCTGACGGTCGCGGCGCACAACGTCGAGGCATGGCAGGCTGCACTCAGGCGCGTCTCAGGCGATGCCGACTGGCGCGCCCGCGCGCGCGGGCGGGGCCTGACTCAAGCGACGCGCTTTAGCTGGAAAGAAACCGCCGCGCGAACGGTGGCGAGTTATCTTCGTGTTCTGGAATAGCAAGCGAGTATGAGCGACAGGGAAGCCAACAACCGCAATCATCCGCTGGTGCGGCGCAAGTGGGTCATGCCAGCTATCGACGTCCTGCTGGCAGCGGTCGCGTTCGTAGCCGCCTACTTCGCCCGCTATGAGCTGCAAATTCTGCGCCCGGTCGATGAGGTCAACCGCGCGCCGTTCGCGCCCTATCTGCCCTACCTGTTCATCTTCATCGGCCTGCTGTTCCTGACCTATCAGGGAACGCGGCTGTATAAATCAGTGCGTGGCCGCTCGCTGCTCGAAGAAGTCAACATCATCATCAACGGCGTGATGAGCGCGGCGGTGCTGCTGATGGCGACCAGCTTCGTCGCCCAACCGCTGGTCTTCAGCCGTCTGATGATGATTTACGCCGCTGCGTTCACGATTGTCTTTCTGACGATTGCGCGGATCGCCAAACGGGCGTTACAGGCGCGCTGGCGCTCGCGCGGCATCGGCGTCGAGCGCGTGCTGGTGATCGGCGCGGGTGAAGTCGGCATGGCGGTGGTGCGGACGATGATCGCCCGACCGGAACTCGGCTATCGTCCGGTCGGCTATCTGGACGAAGACCCGGGCCGGGGCAACGTCGATCTGGGACGGATGAAGGGGCTTGGCGGCCTCGACCGGCTCGAAACCACGCTCAAGAGCGAGCGGGTCAACACCGTCATCATCACGCTGCCGTGGACGTTCCACGACCGAATCTACGATCTGGTGCAGATCTGTCAGGATCAATCCGTCAACGTCCACATTGTGCCGGATGTGTTCCAGCTTAATCTCCGCCAGGTGCAGGTCGAAAACCTCGACGGTATCCCGCTGTTGCAGGTCAATGGCTACGCGCCCTTCCCCGGCATCAACCGGCTGGTCAAGCGGGTGATCGACATCGGGCTGATCGTGCTGACCGCCCCGGTCTGGATTCCGCTGCTAGTGCTGGTCGCCATTGCCATTCGACTGGAAAGCGCCGGGCCGATCCTCTATACGCAGCGGCGCATCGGCGAGAACGGGCGCGAATTCGACATCATAAAGTTCCGCAGCATGGTCGTCAACGCCGACGAGCTGCGCGCCGAACTGGTGCGGCAGTCGGGCGAAGACCCGCGCCACCCGAAGATCAAGAACGACCCCCGCATCACGCGCGTCGGCAGCATGATCCGCAAAGCCAGCCTCGACGAACTGCCCAACGTCATCAACATTCTACGCGGCCAGATGAGTCTGGTCGGGCCGCGACCACCGACGCCAGACGAGGTCAAGCTGTACGAGCCGTGGCACATGCAGCGCCTCTCCATCATGCCGGGGCTGACGGGGCTATGGCAGGTCAGCGGGCGCAGCGACGTCCCGTTCGACGAGATGTGCCTGCTCGACATTTATTACATTGAGAACTGGTCGGTCAAACTGGACGCGCAAATCCTGATGATGACGATTCCGCGCGTGCTGCTGCATCACGGCGCGTACTGACGCGGGGAAAACGCCGGTCTACGCGCTGCCATCAATAAGGACTAAATAATTCTTAATCGCTATAGTCGAGCGGCCTTCCAGCCTCTATAATTACAGCCATCGATTGATTGCAACTGGACACAAAAATGGGCATTTGCGTGACCCGGCTGCCAGAGGAACCCATTATTATTGCCACGCTGTGCGGGCCACTGAACGTTGACGTCGTGCGGACGGTGTTTACACAGACCGCTGAACTCGCGCAGGATGTCAATGGCCCGATCTATCGCATCAGCGACTTCCTGAACGCCGACGCCTCGTTCAAGTCACTGGTCGGCGTCATCACGGAAACGACTCGACTGCGCCCCTATGGAACGCGCGACCCGCGCATCCACCCCGTGCTGGTCTGCGGTTACAATCGGCTGCGCTTTTTGCCGGAACTGCTATGCCGGAAAGAATTTGGCAGCGTCAAGGTGCCGATCTTCGATACGCTCGACGAGGCGCTGATCTACGCGCGAAGTCAGACGCAGCCCGCAGCCGTGTAGAACCTTCTGATCGCTCCAGCGCCTCGATAAAAATCGAGGCGTTTTGTTTCCCGCGAGCCTGACGCATTATGCCCAGCCATCACCCTTGAGAGCCGTTGAAGCTTGCAGCGGATGCGAACCATCGCGCCCCTGATCTTTCTCCCTTCACCCTGAGGGAGAGGGGCCGGGGGTGAGGGCATCGCCTCTATCTTTCTCCCCTCTCTGCTTGCGGAGAGGGGTTGGGGGTGAGGTCGGCAGGCGCGAACCATCGCGCCCCTGATCTTTCTCCCCTCGCCCTGAGGGAGAGGTGCCGGGGGTGAGGGCATCGCCTCTATCTTTCTCCCCTCTCTGCTTGCGGCGTAGCGTGCCGAGCGTTCTTTGCTCGGCAGGAGCCGCAGACCGCGAAGGGGTTGGGGTGAGATCGGCGGGCGCAAACCATCGAGACCTCTGGCGCTTGACAGGCAAATTGCCGCGTACATCCAGTCAGGCTATACTGAAACCATTCACGCTCGCGCGTCTCGTGACCCACTCGAAAGAGGTTGTTTGCCAATGGCAGACTACGTCCCGTATGAAGCCCCCGCCCACGATGCGTCATCGCTCCCCGTCTCGATGCCCCTGCGGCTGATCGGTCGGGACATGGTGCTGGCGAAAGTCTATTCGTCGCTCAAGGACAGGATGGCCGTCCATATCTACGGCCCGGAAGGGATCGGCAAAACGGCGCTCGCCGCAACGCTGGCAAGCGCCTATACCGACCTGCCGAGCGGCGTACTGTGGTTCGACGTGACCCAAGACACCACGCTGGCGGAGCTGATTGCCCGCGTCGGGCGCGCCTACCGCGTGTCCGAAATTGGCGCGAGCGAGAATCCACTCGGCATGGTCGGCGCGGCAGCAGCGACGCTGACGGGCGCCAACCCGCTGATCGTGCTCGATGGCAAGCTGGACGAACAGGCGGCGCGAGATTTTATCACGCGCTGCGCCGACCGGCTGCCGGTGCTGCTGATCGCCGATGAGCAAATGGTCGGCCCGTGGACAGCCGTTGAAATCGAGAAGCTCGCGCCGGAACAGGCGGCGCTGATGTTCAAGCAGCTTTCCGGCCACGACAAACCGGACGGTGAAGAGAATGACGCCGACATCGACAGGCTGGTTCAGGCGGTCGATTACGTCCCGTTCGGCGTCGCAGTCGCGGCAGGGGCTGTCCGCGCTAACAAGCAGACTCCGGCGGAATTTCTGAAGAACCTGCCGCAGCAGTCCGGCGTCAGCGGGAGCATTCTGGCGCTCACGGCCAGCTTCCGGGGGCTGAACAGCGCGCTTCAAGGCTTACTGCTGGTGATGGGCGCGAGCCTCGGCGGCGAGGCGTCGAGCGAGCTGTTGAGTCTGGTGAGCGGCGTGCCGCAGGAAAACCTCAAACAGGCGATGCTGATGCTCTCGCACCGGCAGTTGGCCGAGCGCTTCACCCGCCACGGCCAACCCTATTATCGGCTGCATCCGCTGACCTACACCTTCACCCAACCGCTGCTGCGCGGCTCCGGCAAGCTGGACAGCCTGCGTCAGAAGTTCCACGACTCGGTGCTGTCCTATACCAGCAGCCATCTGAGCGACAGCGACGCCGACTACGACCGACTGGCGACCGAGATGGATACGCTGCTCTCGCTAGCGCGCTGGTCGAGCGCGCAGGGCGACCGCGAAACCGCCGGGCAGATCGTCAGCGACCTGACGCAGGCCGGCGCGTTCGTCGATGAGCGCGGCTACGCCTATGAGCTGCGAGCGCTGCGTCGATTAGCCGCCAGCGCGCCGACAAGCGATGCTGTTCCGACACGCGCCGTCGAAGCTGCGCCGGAACCAGAGGACGACGACATCGTGGACGCGCAGCCCATCGGCGGGACAGACGCCCCTGCTCCAGCGGCAGAGGAAACCGATACAGCAGCGCCCACGACAACCCCGATTCCGCCGCTCAGTGTGCCGACCAACCCGCTGCCATTCGAGGATCAGGGCGAAACCAGCGACAGCGAGGACGAAGCGGAAGTTGAGACGCCAGAGGCCGACGCACAGCCGACGTTCTCGCCGCCCGACGGCAGCGACGACCAGGACGACGGGGATGACGGCGACGATCCGCTGGTACGGATGGCCGCGCAGGCCAGCATCGGTGAGGACGCTGACACCGAAAATACCGCGCCACCCCCTCAGGAGCCAGCGGAAATCACCCGGCTGCGCGCCTCGCTCGTTCAAGCGCGACAGCAGGGCAACCTGAACCGTCAGGCCGAACTGCAAACACAGATCGGTCAGGCGTACCAGCGCGCTAACATGGATAACGAAGCGATTGCCAGCTTTGCCGAAGCGCTGACGACCTACGAAGGTCTGAACGATCCGTCCGGCACGCTGGCGACGCTGGAAACGCTGGCCCGTCTCGCCAACCGAACCGACAACGTACAGGCGGGCGTGATGTACGCCACACGCGGCGCGCAGCTTGCCCTCGACGCAAAAGACCCGGCGCGACAGGCGCGGATGCTTTCGCTGCTCGGCGACGCACGGCAGCAGTTAGGCGAGAGCGAGCAGGCTGCCAGCGCCTATCGGCTGGCGCTCGATCTGGCGCAGACGCTTCAGGATCAGGAAGCTGAGGCGATGCTGCTGCTCAAACTCGGCTACGCGCAGCTTGATGGCAGCCAGACGCAGGCCGCCGTGGCGACCTGGGAGAAGGCGCTGCCGCTGCTCAGGGAACAGAACAAACGCGACCTCGAAGGCCGCGTCCTCGGCGGACTCGGCACAGCTTACGGCGAACTGGATCGCTGGATCGAAGCCATCGGCTTCCACGACAAGGCGCTGTCGATTGCCCGCGAAGTCGAGGATCAGGAAGAAGAGGCGCTCCAGTTGACCAATTTAGGCTATGCCTCGGTGCAGGCCAACCAGCTTGGGCAGGCGGTGCTGCGCTATCGGCAGGCGCTCCACGTCGCCTACGAAACCGGCAACCGCGATAATATCGTCAGCACGATTGTCGATCTGGCGCAGCTTCTGGTCGAAAGCCAGCGGCATACGGCCATCGCCGAACTGCTGATTAACGACGCCATCAAGCTCGACCCGAACGACCGCGACGTTAAGCGGCTCAAGGAACGGATCGAGGACGAGAAGCAGGCCGCCGTCGAGAATGGCATCCAGTTGATCCCGGTCGCGGGAACAGCACACGACTACGCCGCCAACGCCTATCAGTTGCTCGATACGTAGGTTTCCGCCGCCACTCACGCCGGGGGCGAGGGCGCGCGGGCATGATGCATCGCACCCCGACGAAATTCTCCGCCCTGCTTTTCTCCCCTCGCCCACCGGGGAGAGGGGCCGGGGGTGAGGGCGCGGCGGGTTGAGGGATTCAGGGTGAGGGAAAATCCGGTCGCCGGGTCTGCTCGCGGGCGTCGTCGAGTACCTGACGAGCGCGCTCACGCTCCTCAACGAGCGTATCCGCCGGAAGCTCGTCCATCAACATCAGCGCGGTCTGACCGGCGGCGCTGGCCTCGGCGTAGCGACCGAGCATCATCAACGCCTGTCCCTGACGCATCCACAACTGACTGACCAGCGGCAGCGCGACGGCGCGCGGCACATCACGCGCCGACGCCAGCCCGCCTTCGATCAGCTTGAGCGTGTCTGACGCCAGGCCGCGCTGAAGTCGATCTTCAGCAGCAACCAGAAAGACCGAAAGGGCCTGCTCGCGTTTCTGTGCCTGCACCAGATGCTCGGCCAGCACGCCGAGCAAGTCGGGCCGGTCGAGGACGTGGCTGGCGATCCACTCCGCGATCCGCTGATGATAGGCTTCGCGGTCGATGCGCGTCAGCATGGCGTAGGCGACTTCGTTATAAAGCGGGTGGCGGAAGCGGTATTCGGCCTGTCCTTCGAGGCTGCTTTCGACGCTGTGCAGGACGATGCCGCGCGTGGTCAGGTCGACCAGAATGGGGCCAGCCTCGAACCCGCCGAGGTGCGAGACCGCTTCTTCCCAGAAAGTTTCGCCGACGACTGCGGCCATCTGGACGACGCGGCGGGCCAGCGGCGGCAGCTCGTCGAGCCGCGCCTGAAACACGCCCATCAGACCATTGGGCAGCGTCGATGCCAGCGTGCCGTAGAGGTAAAGGTTGGTACGCCAGCGACCATTGTTGGTCGGCTCGAAGACGCCGTTATCGAACAGCATATGCAGAAATTCTTCGACGAACAGCGGGTTGCCCTCGGAGCGCTCGCGGATATAGTCAGCCAGCACCAGCGGCGCATTGTCGATATGTTCCAGCACCACCTCAATCAGCTTGCGAATGGCAGCGTCGCTGAGGCGACCGAGCGACATCTCACTGTAGCGCGCGGCCAGACTCATGAAGTTCGACCGTCCGAGGCGGAAATCGGCGCGCGCCGTGGTGAAGATCATCCCCGGCGTATCGACCAGCGCGACGGCCAGATACTCGATCAGATCGAGCGAGTCCGGGTCGGCCCACTGAAGGTTATCGACGGTGATGAGCAGCGGGCGATCAGCCGCCAGCGCCTTGAACCAGCGGGCGACGACGGGGTGCGGGCCGCCGCGCGTTGGATGGTCGGCAAAGCCGAAGCCCGCCAGATGGCCGATTTCCGCCGCGATGTCTGCCGCGTCCTCAGTGCCAATCATCTCTTCTATATACTGAATGATGCGCGGCTCACAAATTGAGGGCGGCGCGCCTTCGCTCAGGTTGCACAGACTGACGAGCAGATCATGAATCAGGCTGTACGAGGCCGCGCGGCGCTCGTAACGCCCGACCAGAATCAGCGACTCGAACCGGTCAGGAACCTGCGCCAGCGCTTCCTGAAGCAGCCGCGTCTTGCCCGCGCCGGTATCGCCGTAGACAGTGACGACGTGAAGCTGGCGCTCGGCCAGCGCGTCATCCCACAGCCGGAGCAGATGCGTCAGCTCGGCCTCGCGGCCCACGAAGGGCAGTTCGATCCCGGCGATCCGGTCGTCGGCCAGCAGCGCGGCAGGCTGACGACGACCGAGAACGGCGTAATACTCGATCAGCGTATCAAAGCCTTTAAGCGCGGCGGGCGGCTGTGGCTGGGCGACGAAACGGTCGCGGACACGGTGATAGGTCTGCGCGTCGATCAGGACATGGCGCGGCGGGCAAAGCTGCTGCAAGCGCGCCGCCAGATTAGTCGTTGAACCGAGCGCGACAAATTCGCTCTTGGACGCCGTACCGATGACGCCGACGACCACGCGCCCGGTGCTGATGCCGATCCGCAGGGCGAATTTCTGTTCATAGTGCTGGGTGACGTAGAGCGCGAAGTCGTCGGCCATCTGTTGAATCGACAGGGCGCACGAGACGGCGCGGGCGGCGTCGTTGTCCCGGCTGCGATGCGCGCCGAAAAAGCAGAGGACGCCATCGCCGAGATACTGGCCCACTTCGCCGTCCCACTGCTCGACGATTCGGGCGATCTGTTTGTGCAGGTCGCCGATCATCGTCTTCCAGTCGTCGTCCAGCACCTGCGCCAGCCGCGTCGAATCCTCGACATCGACAAACATCACGGTGACGAGACGAATCTCGTCCGAGTCCCCCATCGGCACTAAGGTATCGGTGATCGCCGATTGGAGCGCGTTGATCTGCGTGTTGAGCGAGAGGATGATTTCGTTATAGGAGTCGTCGGTAAAGGACTGGCGCGCAGCCAGAACCTCAGCCAGCGCGGCTTTGAGGCGTTCGAGACGATTACGACCGAGACTCATGCCCGTCCATAACCGTTAGCGTGGCAGCCAGAAGCCAAAGCGACTGCCGACGCCTTCTTCGCTTTCAACCCAGACTTCTCCCCGGTGACGTTCGAGGACTGATTTGACCAGGCTGAGGCCGAGTCCCTTACCGTCAATCGGCGCATCGACCTGATGGCGGGCGCGGAAGCCCCATTCAAAGACGCGGCCCACGTCTTCCGCCGGGATGCCGAGGCCGTTGTCTTCGACGACGAAGTAGACGTGCCGGTTATCATAGTAGCTCTCGATACGAATTTTGCCGCCTTGCCGCGTGTACTTGACGGCGTTGCTGGCGAGGTTATCCATCGCTTCGCGGATCAGCACCGGGTCGAGATGGATGGTGTTGAGTCCATCAAGGCGAATATCGGTCGTGATCGTCTGGTCTTTGGCGTTGGCAAGCATCTGAGCGTTGTCGACCACGCCCTCGACCACCTGCTCGAAATCGACCAGCTTTTGCAGTTCATCCGGCGAGGAACGGATTTCCTCAACGCGCAGCAGATCGTCGAGCAGGTTGCTCATCCGTCGGGTGCTGCGGCGGACAACTTCGAGATACTCAAAAATCGGCGACTGCGGGTCTTCGGTATCCATGCCGATCAGGTCACAGTAGCCGACGATTAAGGCCAGCGGGCTGCGCAGGTCATGTGAGGCCATCTTGAGCATCTCGCCCTTGAAGCGGTTGAGATCGCGCAGCATCGTCACGTCGTGCATGACGATCACATGTCCGGCAGTGCTGCCGAGCGGGTTCGTCCAGCGGGAAACGGTCACGACAAAATCCTGCCGGTAACGATCCGAGCGCGTCTCGAATGTCCAGCCCTCATCACGCGGCGGCGAGCCGTCGATCAGCGACTTGAGCGGGGCGAAGGCGCTGTCGAGCCTGAGCAGGGTCGCCAGCGGCTGACCGATCACGTCGCCTTGATCCTGACTGTCGAACAGGCGAACAGCGTTGTCGTTGATGACAACGATGTTGCCATCCTCGCCGATGACGAGCAGCACGTCGGGGATCGCCTGAAGCATCGCTTCTAACTGGCGCTGCTGTTCGAGCATCCGGTCGAACAACTGCGCGTTGCGTACCGCCACCGACACCTGATTCATGACGATAGTCAGCAGGCGCAGGTGGTGTTCGTTGAAATGGTTCGCCTCCGGGTGAACCAGCGTAATCACCGCCAGTACCTGATCGTTGTGCATCAGCGGCAGGCAGATGGCCGAGCGCACGGGGTTGGTATCATCGGCGAAGACGTGCCAGCGCTCATCCTCAAGCGTATCGAAGACAATGGTTCCCTGATGATGGCGGACGACCCAGCCTGCCAGCCCTTCGTCGAGGACACTGGCGACGACCTTGAGCGTTTCCTGCGGGTTGAGTTCGCGGGACGTCAGCAGCCGCTGCCAGCTCTCGCTGTGCTGATAATGCAGAAACAGACTGGCCGATGTCGCCCCGACAGCGCGCGCGGACAGCTCGATCACTCGCGCCAGCACGTTGTCGAGATCAACCAGCGTCAAAAGCTGCGAGATTTCCGCCAGAAGCTGGAAATCCGCCAGAGTTGATCTTTGCTCGACGTCGACCTGGGACATGCTCACTCTTTAAAACCCGAACGATAAGGGGTTAGGATTCATTGTAACGTATTGTTTCCCAATAAACGTAAAGTTGTGAATCCAGCCCGAATGGCCTGCCATGTCTCAATTATAGCGAAATTTAATTCCACTCTGCATAAAGCTGATATTGAAAACGTAAAGTGGCTCAAGCCTGCCGAACTTTACGCCTCAAGAGGTGAGCAGCAGCGAGATCAGAACTGATGATAGAGCGCAAAGAATGCCGGGAAGTTCAAAACGAGTCTGGCCGACGACGATTCCCACATCAACCCTCTCCCCGGCAGAGGGAGAGGGCAGCAGCGCGAATAGAGACGGGCCTATTGAGCGAACGGCGTCGGGTTGGCGGCCAGCGCCGCCGTGAGCGCGATGCAGGCTTCGATGTCGTTGACATCGACGGTTTCGCTGGTGCTGTGGACGTAGCGGCAGGGGATCGAGATCGCGCCGCTCGGCACGCCAGAACGCGCCGCCTGAATGCCTGAAGCGTCGGTCGTGCCGAGCGTCAGCAGCTCTAACTGATAGGGGATGCCATCGGCTCTGGCGCGCTCAACCATCCAGTCGCGGACGGCAGGTGGGACAACGAGGCCGACATCGTGAATCTTGATGGCCGCGCCACCGCCGAGCCTGACCGTCATTTTGGCGTTACGCGGCAGGTCGCCCGTGCCGGTGACGTCGAGGGCAATCGCTACATCCGGGTTGACGGTGTAAGCGGCAGGACGCGCGCCGCGCAGGCCGACTTCTTCCTGAACGGTAAAGACGAAATAGACCTCGTTCGGCGTCTGCTTATTGAGGCGGCGCATGGCCTCGATGGCGACGACGCAGCCGATCCGGTCATCCATCGACTTGGCGATCAGGCGGCTGCCGCGTTCCTCGTACTTGCGCCAGAACGTCGCCGGGCTGCCCGGCTCGACCAGCGGCGTCTCGCTGCCATCACTCACGTCGATGAAAAAGTCGTCGAGGTTGGGGACGTTCGTCCGCGCCGCGCCGAAGGAGTCGTGAACGCCGATGACGCCGGTTGTGCCATTCTCAAAGCGGACGCGATGCCCCAGCAGCGTCGAATGCGTGATGCCGCCAATCGGCGCGAAGCGCAGAAAACCCGTTTGCGGCTCGCGGAAATTCGCCATGACGCCGATTTCGTCCATGTGCGCGGCGACCATGATCTTCGTGCCGCCCCTGCCGACGCGGCAGATCAGATTGCCGAGCGGATCGACGGTGATTTCATCGGCCAGCGACTCGACTTCCGCGCGAATCAGGGCGCGCACTTGATGCTCATAGCCCGACGGCCCCCAGGCTTCCACCAGCTTCTTGATGAGTTCTTTCAAGATTCTGCCCCCTGATCGACAATTTCGCTCCGCAGCGCTCAGGGCGCTGCCGGAGCCATCACAAAAATAACCGGATCGACCCAGCGCGCGGCGACCTTCTGACCGCTCTGCACCGGCGTGACCTGTAAGATCAACTGAATCGCCTGCCCCTGATAGGCGCTCAGGCTGGCCTGAATCGGCTTAAGCTGATTCAACGCAGGCGTGAAATCAACTGTCGCCACTAGCTGCGTCTGCCCGTCGGGGTCGCGCACGCCAACGCGGTAGATGACTTCGCCTCCCGCCCCCGCCGCCAGATCGACCGAAGCCGCCGAATAGAAGTTGATCGCCTGCTCAGTCTGGGGCAGAGTGACATTGAATTCCACCTGTCCCGGCGCGGGTTGGACAAAAATAATCGTCTTAAGTGTATCGGTGATCTGACCGAAACGAAAGCCTGACGCGGTCTTATCGCCCGCGACGATCCGCCGGGGCAGGCGGCGAAGCTGGATAACATCGGTGTACGGCGGCGGATTGGCGGCGAAGGTCGTCAGCCGATGAGCGGCCAGATCGTCGATCTGTCCGAGAATCCGGTCGAGCGACATATAGTTGAGCCACAGTCCGGTCATGCAGGCAGCGTTGCGCGTCTCGGGGAAATGGATGACGCAGTTCTCATTCATCGGGCTGATGAGGCGCGGTTGCTGCGCCGACCAGATCGCGCCGTAAACGTAGAGGCTGGCAAGGACGATGAACGCGCCAATGTGGACGACGACCAGCGCTGTCTCCCACACAGTTCGCGCCGCGCGGCGGTAAATCTGCCAGAGGACGAGCATTGCCAGCGCGAAGAAAGCCAGCCAGAGCAGCGTCGAGGGCGTCACGTAGCGGTCGTAGAGCGGCAGCCAGGGGGCGACGTCCATTTTCTGCGCGCGCCCTGCCGCCGACATCCCGGCAGCCGCGACCGAGAACGCTGCCAGCCCAACCCAGACGGCGACCGCTGACCAGCGCCGCTCGCGCCGGATGAGATAGAGCAGGTCAACCGCGATCAGGCTCAGGCCGACGACGGCCAGCAGGCGCGAGAGCGGGCCAAAACTGCTCTCAGTCACCACGAACGGGTTGCCAAGCACCGCCAGCACCCATGAGGCAATGCCGATGGGATCGAGAAAAAAGGGCTGGCTCTTATCGGACGACTCGACCGCCATCGCCACGAAATCGTAGTTGGAGAAGTAAAGCGCGACGATCACCGCCGTAATCAGCGCCCAGACGATGAAATATTTCGGTCGGCGGTAGCCAAACAGCCACAGCACCAGCGGCATCAGCAGCCACAGCGCCAGCCCGTGAAACATCGAGAAGGTCGAGCCGACGGTACAGATCGCCGCGATGGCGAATGCCTTCCAGCCGATGGGCGAGCGCTGGAGCGTCCATAACGCCAGCAGGAAGAAAAAGATCATCAGGAACCAGCTCGTCTGCATACTCCAGAGCCAGTTGGAGTACTGACGCAGGCTGAAGGTGATCGCCGCGAAAGGAACCGCGGCCAGCAGCAGCACCGGGCGTTGATCGCGGCGAATCATCGACAGCAGCAGCGCGAAATTGGCGCAGACGATAGCGAAGCTGATGTACAGCTCGACGATGATGTTCCAGTGGAGCGTGGCCGCCAGAACAGCGGTGATGATATTGGTCAGGAACAGGCGCGGCGCGAAATTCTGCCTGAACAGGTCGGCCAGCGTCAGATGGCCGCTGGCCGTCGCCAGCGCGAGATCGACGCTGCTCACCCACTGATCCCAGCGCGGGACGTTGACGCCCTTCCAGCCGATGTAGACCGCGACCCCCACAATCGGCAGCAGCGCGATCAGGGCGACGATCAGACGCAGTGGAAAAGCGACCCGACCGCCATCGTTCATGGGTTCCGCAGAAGGCAGTGTTTCCATGCGGCCTCAGTGAACAACCACAATGATCGGGTCGATCCACAGAGCGTTAGGAACCGCCTGCCCGTTCGCGCCGCGCGTCTGGAGAATGAGGCTGATCGCCTGCCCCTTGTAGGAGTCGAGCGATACCCGAATCGGCTGGCCGTTCGGGTCAGCCGTCTGATCGTAACTGACCTCAGCGATCAACGAGGCCGTGCCGTCGGCCTTACGGACGCCGACGCGGTAAATCGTCGGCAGCAGCGGCGCATCCGGCGACAGAAAAGCCACCATCCTCAACTGAATGTCGTGGGTCGTTTGAGGAACCGAATAATCAAATTCAGCCTGTCCCGGCGCGGGCAGTTTGAAGACGCGCGCCGAGAAGCTCGGCGTAAGCTGACTGCTGAAGGCGAACCCCATCCCATCACCGTCAACGCGCCGCCCGGTCAGATCGGCCAGCGGCGTGACCGAATCGAAAGGCGGCGTTTTGTCTGCAAACAGCGCCAGTTGGTGGATCGACAACTGATCGACCGCGTCAACGACCTGACTGATCGGCGTCTCCTTCAGATAAATTCTGGTCATACAGCGGGCGTTGCGCGAAACCGGAAAGCCCGCCACGCAGTCAACCTGAGCCTGACTCATCAGGCCGGGCTGGGTGGCGCTGTCGGCGTTGGCGTAGAGAAACAGCGCGCCGACGAGGATGAAGGCCAGCACATTGACGGGCGTCAGAATCGCTTCCCAGCGGCTCAGGCGGGCGCGCGTGAACAGCGGCCACAAGACCTGCGCCATCAGCGCGGCGAAGGCGATCCAGAGCAGCAGTGACGGCGTTACGTAGCGGTCGAGCAGCGGCTGCGCCGGGTAGCGCCAGAAGATGTGGCCGCGTCCGAGCGCGGTCACGAGCGCCGCGCCAACGCTGAAGCCCGCCATCACCACCCAGATAATCAGATTGCGCCACGAGCGCTGCTGCCGCCAGAGATAAAACAGGTTGGCCGCGCCGACGATCAGGCCGACCAGCCCGACGATGGCTCCGGGCAGCGCCCAGCTATTCTCGGTTTTGACGAAGGGATTGCCGAGGTAGGTAATGGCGTAGGCCGCAATCGTCAGCGGGTCTTTGACCAACCCTGCCGACTGACCGCTGGTGTCGGCCCCCATGATGCCGAAATTGTAATGGTAGAAGAACAGCCCGATGGAGATCGTCGCCGCTGCGGCCCAGAGGGCGAAATAGCCCGGTTTGCGGTAGCCGAGCAGCCAGAAGCCGACGAGCATCAGCGGCCAGATGAGCAGGCCGTGCAGCGTCGTGAAGGTCATGAACAGGCCGAGGATGGCGCAGACGATCAGCGTCCGCCAGCCGATCCGGGCAAAGCGGGCGACGTAGAGCAGCAGCAGGAACCAGAGAATAATCAGATGCCAGCTCGTCTGGATGCTGAGCAGCCAGCTCGTATGCTGGCGCAGCGAGAAGATCAGCGCCGAAATCGGGATCAGGCCGAGGACGAAGGCGCGCCGGTCGCTGCGCCACAACAGCGCCGCAGCCAGCAGAAGATTGGCGCAGGCGATGACGAAAATCACCATCATTTCGACGCGCAAATTCCAGCGCGTGGTGACGGTCAGAATCGCCGTGATGAGGTGGGTAAAGAAAAAGCGGTGCTCGTTGAGCTGCGTCAACAGGTCGGTGAACTGAAGCGTCCCGCTGACCGTCTTGAGCACAATCGGCACGCTGTTATTCCACTGATCGACGTCGGGAACGTTGACGCCGTTCATCAGCACGTAGATCAGCGTCAGGGCGGGCGGCACGAAGCTCAACAGGACTATGACGAGATGCAGCGGATTCACCAGCCAGCGGGCGAAACCTGACGTTTCGGCGCTCGACGGCGGTTCATCGACCGCGCGGCGCTCGGTATCGGTCACAACATCCATCGGTTCGGAAAACCCCACCTGTTGAATCGCAGCAAGATAAGCTCGTCAGTCCAGCAAAATCAGTCGGCGAGGGCTTCGCGCGTCAGCGCGTGAAGCGTCGCCCTGACGAGCCGCAGCACGTTGTCGTAATCGTCGCGGTTGAGGTAAGCCGTCGGACTGTGGATGTAGCGGCAGGGCATCGAAATGACGGCAGTCTTATGGCCCCCGAACGCGGTGTGAATAGCCCCGCCGTCCGTGCCGCCGCCGAGATAGGTCTTGAACTGATAGGGAATGCCGCTGGCTTCGGCGGCCTGACGGATCAGAGCCAGCACCTTCGGATTGACGACCAGACTGCGATCCATCGCCGTCAGCACCGGCCCGCCGCCCATCCGCGCGGTCGGGTTGACCGGGAAGGCGTCGTCCGGGTCGGCCAGCGGATCGGGCAGGTCATTGGCGGTCGTGCCTTCGAGGACGATGGCAAGATCAGGGTTGAGGAACTGCGCCGCCACCTGCGCCCCGCGCAGGCCGATTTCTTCCTGCGTGGTGAAGGCAGCCAGCACATCGACCGGGTAGGGGCCAGCCTGAAGCACGTCAACCAGCAGCGAGCAGCCGACGCGGTCATCGAACGCTTTGCCGCGCAGCGTCTTTGCGCCGATTTCCATGAAGGTGGTCGCAAAGCCGACGCGATCTCCGGGTTTGACCTGACCGGCGGCATTGTCCTTGCTGGTCGCGCCAATGTCGATACGGAGCGCGTTGATCTTGACGACCGTCTGATCGCGGTTGCGATGGATCGGAACCCAGATGATGCAGCCCGGAATCTGGTTATCGCCGACCTTGACGCGCAGACCGGGCAAAATTCGGTCGTCGATGCCGCCGACGGCGCTGAAACGCAGCAGGCCATCGGCGTCGATGCCGGTAAGCATGAAGCCGACTTCATCCATGTGCGCGCAGATCATCACGCGCAGGCCGCTGTCGCCGCTTCCCTTCTGGAGCGCAGTGACGCTGCCGAGCGCGTCGATGCGGATGTCGGTCACATGCGCTTCGATAGCCGGAAGAATCAGCTTGCGGACGGGGTCTTCCTTGCCGGAAACAGCAATCGCCTCAGACAGTTCTTTGAGAATCATGGCTCCCTCAAATGCCCTCACTCCCAGCCCCTCTCCCTCAGGGCGAGGGGAGAAAGCATTCTGGGAGATGAGCTATCGCTTATTCCAGGTGAACAAGAAAAAGCCCTGTTTACAAAATATTAGATGCCGTTTCATGAACAGCCAGTGACATAACCATGCCTGTTTCTCCCCCCTTCGCTCTGAGGCGTAGTGCGCCGAAGCTTTTCATTCGACGGAAGCCATAGGCCGCGAAGGGCGGTCAAGGGGTATTTGAGCAGCTCTCTCTGATCAGGGTGAGGGCGGCTTTTCTTCCTCGTTCGGGCGGTCCCAGACAATCGCAGACAGAAACTCACCGTCGAGGCTGGCGATGAAGCTTGCCAGCAGGCGACCGGCGCGCTCGATGTC
Source organism: uncultured Anaerolineaceae bacterium (assembly GCA_964652205.1). GTDB lineage: Bacteria > Chloroflexota > Anaerolineae > Aggregatilineales > Phototrophicaceae > ZC4RG36. The sequence continues at coordinate 58,516 of CAZZAO010000010.1, forward strand.
GCGCAGCTCGACTGTCTCGACCGGCGAGTGCATACTGCGCAGCGGGATGCTCAGAAGCGCGGTCGGGATGCCATCCTGCGCCACCTGAATAGCCCAGGCGTCAGTCCCGCTCGCGCCGGGAATAATGTCATCCTGAATCTTGATCTCGTATTTTTTGGCCGTTTCCCTGATCTTGTCGATCAGCGCCGGGTGGAAATTCGGGCCGATGCCGAGCGACGGCCCGCCGCCCATCTCGCTGGCGGCGTCGGCATCCATCCCCGGCTGCGGCGCGAAGGTCACGTCAAGCGCGATGGCGAGGTCGGGCCTGATCTTGTATCCGGCGACGCGCGCGCCCCACAGGCCGGTTTCTTCCTGCACGGTTGCGGTCGCGTAGACGTCCCACTGATGGCGCATCGCCTTGAGCACGTCCAGCCCGGCGGTGACGGCGGCGACACAGGCGCGGTCGTCCATCGCTTTACCGGCCACGCGGCCATTCTGAAGCTCGATCATCGGCACATCGACGGTAATCAGATCGCCGACCGTCACGAGATCAGCGACTTCGTCGGCAGGCAGGCCGACATCGACGATCAGCTCATCCCAGCCGGGATACCTGAGGCGCATCTCGGCGGTCAGCAGGTGCGGCGGGACGGCGGCAACCAGACCGGGGAGCGGGCGCTTGCCATGCACCATCACCGGCTGCGAGAGCATGACGCGATTATCGACGCCGCTGATCCGGTGGACGAAAACAAAGCCATCGACCACATCGCGTACCATCATGCCGATTTCATCCATGTGCGCAGCCAGCATGATCCGTCGGCGTGGCTCGGTCGGGTCGGTGGCGCGCTTGATGCCGATCAGGCTGCCGAGGCCATCCTGATCGAACTCATCGACCAGGCCTGTCCAGGCAGCGCGGACGATCTCGCGCGCGCTGGCTTCGTAGCCGGACGGCGCGTGCGATTCAACGAGCGCTTTCAAATGAGTTTTCAGGTCAAACAAAAGTCAACTCCTCAAGATCAGGCCTTCAGCCCCGGCCCCTGGTTAAGCCCGCTCGCCCTGTGGATCGAGAAACCACTGCGCGGCACGAGCGAGGCTCTAACCACTTCGTCTCCCTCAGGGCGAGGGGAGAAAGATAAGCAGGGCCTGAGGGTTCAGCAGATCGTTATCGTACAGGTTCTACGTCCCGGCCTCAGCAGTCGCGTCGCTCGGCGGCGGCGGGGGCGTATCGCTCGGCGGCGGCAGCGGCGACGGCTCTTCCAGCGTTGGCGCGGGGGGAAGGTCAGTTTGCGTCGGCAGGGGCGGCGCGTCGGTCTGCGTCGGCGGCGGGGGCTGCGTCGGCTGCACCTGCGTCGGGTAGGGCGTCAGCGACGGGGCCTGCGTCGGCTGCGGGATAAAGATATCCGTAGGGTTGATAAGCGGCGTCGGCGACAGGACGCGCGTAGGAAACGTGCCGGGGTTGTACTGGCCGGGTGTCGGCAGGAGCGGCCCAGTGAACGGCGTGGCTGAAATCGACAGCGGCGTAATGCTGGGAATGGGGGTCTGGCTGGGAATGGTCGGCAGCGGCGTGAAGGTCGCCGTGCCGGTCAGGTTGGCCGCAGGCTGGCTGCGCTGCGCTGTCCCCCAGAGCAGGATTCCGGCGCAGTAGAACGGCAGCGTTGCGAGGATAATCACGAACAGGACAATGCGCAGATTGCGCCGCCGCTGCTCGATGGCGACGAGTTGATCCATACCCTGACTCTGCTCCAGACCGGGCGACAATGCCACGACGCATTGTACCACAAGCGACTCGAAAAGGCCGGACGGTCGGCCTGCGTCCCGTTACAGGGCATCGCCAGCCAAATCGCCTTAAGCCGATGTCAAAGGCAGAATCGTGATGTAGCGCTCAAAACGTTCAAAATCAACGACGTTGTCCGTCAATAACGCAGGGATTCCGTAGACCTGCATCGTCGCTACAATACTGGCATCGTGAATTTGCTTTCCACCCACAGGGACAGCTTCAAGCAAGCGGAGTAATTGATCTGTAACGAACGGGCCATCTTCTACGACGTTAAAAGTTAACTGAAAGTAGCGAATACGTTCAATAGCCCTGCCAATTGGTCATGGTTGCATAAACGTCTGAACGCGAGTGACAGTCGACAGATACTCGCGCAAAATCTGACGGCTGATCCACAGTTCATAGTTTTCATCCCAGAACTTCTGGAATAGTCTTAGCGTTTCCTGATGTAATGGCGCAGTCGAGATATTGGCCTTCACCAAAATATTGGTGTCCAGAAAGACTGATTTAGCGCCCTTCATCGCCATAGATTTCCTCACGCCTGACCATAAAGCCTTCCGGCCACGGGCCAAGATCATCTACAGGGAAGTTCAGTGGCGGGCGCTTGCCCGACCGTTTCTTCAGACCCGTTTGCAGCCTTTCGATCAAAGCCGAACGATCTTCTTCGCTGAGTTGTTCAGCCGCTTTCGCCACGTCTTCAAAGGTCATGTCTGTCATGATACTCCTCCTCAACCGACCGTGATTCGATTATAACCCACCGCGTATCGAGCCGGGCTTACGCCGGTTTCCGCGCGGCAACGACGGCGCGGATGCCGCTCAAATGCAGGCAGGCGGCGCGCAGCCCGGCAGCGGCCATCAATTCCAGGTGGCGCGGCAGGCTCAACGGCTGATCGCCGCGCTGTCGCGTAACCTCAACATGCGCGTCATAAGTGCTGCCCTCATGGAAAAACACGTCCGAACCGGCCTGCTGATCCTGCCAGCGCCACAGGCTCTGATAGATGTCGAACAATTCCGGCGGATCGGGCGCAACACGGTCGATCAACAGCAACAGGCCATCCGGCGTCAGCAGGTCGCGGATGGAACCGTAAGCGGCCTGCATCTGCGCGTCGCTCAAATGATGGAGCGCCTGACTGCTGATGATGAAGCGGCACGGTTCGACCGGCAGGGTAGCGAGTTCAGCCAGATCATGTTCGATCATCTGCATCTGACCGGCACAGGGTTTCAACCGTTCGGCGGCCAGCGCCATCATCGCAGGGGAAGCATCGACGCCGATCACCTGCGCGCCGGGAATACGCTCGAAAATCAGCGCCTCGACCTGCCCTGAGCCGAAACCCAGATCGAGAATCACATCGCCGGGCTGATAAGTATCGGCCAGAATCGTCAGCAGCAGATCAAGCTGGGCCACGCGGTCGGGATTATGGCTGGTGGTGTGCGCGTCCCACTGCTGCGCGGTATCGCGGTCACGAAAATCCTGAGTCATGGATGGTCACTTTCGGACGAACGCCCTACTGGAAAGCAGGCCATTAAAAATAAAGCCGGGCATGGTGCATCAAGCCCATAGAGGATTCCGAATGGGTGCGGCCCCTGACGGTGGACGCGAACAATCGCGCCCCTACGAAAAACGTCACCCGATCTCCCGCAGTTGATACAGCAGGCCATCCACAAAGCCACGCTTACGATAGTAACCGCGCGTCCCGACCGCTGAGATCACCGCCAGCCGAGCGTAGCCGCGCTCGCGGGCCAGATCAACGGCATGGTCGATCAGGCGCGTGCCGAGTCCGGCGTGCTGCGCCCGTCCCGGCGTCGACTCGCCGATCTCGACCTGCTGCCCGTAAACGTGAACCTCGCGGATCATAGCCGCGCCGTCTAATTCCTCGATCAGCGGCGGCAGCATCGAGTCGGGCAGCGACAGGCGCAGGAAACCCGCAATCTGACGGTCGGCAGTGATGAACTGCAAAAAGGCTTCCTGCCCGGCAGACGTCTCGTACCATAACACGTCGAGCGACAGGGCATCCGGCTCGACGTCCGCGCGGCGGACTTCGCGGGCGCGGATGTCGCGGCTACGCTCACCGCGACGCGCCAGCTCGGCATCGACGATCTGGCGGAAGTTGGTCGCCTGATTGCCAGCGACAATATCCGTGCCGGGAATATCGCGGATGACGCGCGTCAGGCGGCAGTATTCCGGCGTGCGTCGAAAAACTTCGACCAGCACGCCGAGCAGTTCATCGTGGCTGTACGGTCGCCACGAGCCGTCCTGATAGCGCCCCATCAACTCCGCGCTCTCAATCAGCGAACAGGGATAAATCTTCAACTCGTCGGGGCGAAAGTCAGGGTCGCCGAACATGCGCGCGTAATCGGCCACGTCGGCAGCGGGCGACGAGCCATAGAGATTCGGCATCCAGTGGGCGTGAATCTTGAACCCGGCCTGACGGAGCAGCTTCACCGCGCGCCGCGTGGCAGCGACGGTATGCCCGCGCCGGTTAAGCCGCAGGACTTCGTCGCTGAGGCTCTGAAAGCCGATCTGGACTTTAGTGCAGCCGAGCCGCCGGACGCGCGTGACCTCTTCCGGGCTGATGTGGTCGGGGCGCGTCTCGACTACCAGACCGACGCAGCGCAGCGGCGCGCGCTCGTTGAAGCGATGGGCCGCCTCAAGCTCATCCCATGTCGCGTATTCGTCGACCGGCGAGCGCTGATGATCGCCGCCCGCGACGGCAGCGGCAATATCGCGCGAGCGGTGCATTTCGGCCTTATAAACCGACTGCACGACCTGATTGTAAGTCTGGGCCAGGGCAGCGCCATGAACGACGACATTGACGGTGTTACGGTCAGGATGAAGCTGCGAGCCTTGACGCAGTGCCTGTTCGACTTCGGCGACCCGGCTGATGCCCGCGCCGAAATCGTGGAGCGCGTCGAAGATTCGCCGGACGAACCAGATCTGATAGCTTTCGGGGTAAAACGACCACGTCCCGCCGAGGATGATAACCTCGATCTTGTCGATGGGATGGCCGTTGTTGTAATAGGCTTGCAGCCGTGAATAGGTTTGCAGATAGGGGTCGAAGCTGTTCTGCTCGGCCCGCTGCGCCCCCGGTTCGTCGGACAGGTAGCTTTTCGGCATCCGCACATCATTGGGGCAGAAAATGCACTCGCCGGGACAGGGGAACGGCTTGGTCAGCACCGTCACCGGCGTCACACCTGACGACGTCCGCACCGGCTTGAGCCGCAGCCGGTCGAGGACAGCGGCATCGTAATCCGGCAGGCTGCCCTGCCCGGCGAAGGCGCGATAGCCGAGAATCAATTCGTCGCGGCTGTAAATGCGCCCGGCGGCTTTAGCGTGGCGGCGAATCAGGCGATCCAACTCCAGCCGATTCAGGGACGGATGCCCGACAATCTCAGTCAGCACAGCGACAAGGGAGTCGTGGTGCGCGTCGAGATCGAGCGTAGTTTTGTGGCTCATGGTTCTTCGATGGTCAATTCGAGCTTGAGTGGGCCGAAACGCGCGGCGATCAGGTTATAGACGAAGGCTCCGGCAGCGGTCAGAAGCGCGCCAAGCAGCACAGCAGCGATCAGCCCGCCGAGGTAGTCGCCGACGCCGACGCCGAACCCGCCGCCGCTGGCAGCGAAGCGGCTGATGGTGTACATGATCGGGTTGAAGACCAGCCCGAACTTGAACGCCGACCCGACATGGATTCGCTTGATAGCGATCTTCATCAGTCTACCCTCTCCAACCCGATTCGTGAAGCCTGACGCGCCCGGCTCCGCTTTATCATACTCCCGTGTCAACGGCGCGCGGCGCGAAAGCTGCCAGACCGAATGCGCCCGACGGGCAAAGCGATAAATCTGATCGACGTCCAAACTCCTTTGACCTCTCCCGCTGCCGAGGGCAAACGCATCAAATTTGATCGGAGTTTCAAGAAAGCTCATATCGGTTTAT
>CAZZAO010000011.1:0-3701 GCA_964652205.1 uncultured Anaerolineaceae bacterium
ACCGGGCGCGGCGCGTTCGACCGCAGCGGCTGGAGGAATGGGATCAGCTAATGTTGGGTGTCCAGGCTTTCAAACGCATAGGGGCGTTCGGGTATACGTTCAGTCGTCACCGCCTAAAAGGCTGTTATGCTGCTGCAAATGGGACGAGCAAGCAAGTCACTGAATGGTGGTGTTGGTAGAAAATTGCGCGGGCTGGTACTGGAGTATCGTTGTTTCGGCCACTATAGCATAACTTTCCGCTCAGGTCAAACCGTCTGCACAACGATGATTTAACGCTTATCCGGTTTTGATGATGAGCGCGGTTGATGCGGTAAAGTAGGGCCTTCTTGCCCGCGTCCCGTCAGGAAATCGGATTCGATGAAACAGATACCACTCGGCAAAACCGGCCTCAACGTCAGCGCGCTTGTGCTGGGATGCATGTACTTTGGCAACCGCACGGATGCCGGGGCGTCGATTCAGATTCTCGACCGTTATTATGAAGCGGGCGGGCGCTTTCTCGACACGTCCAACAACTATGCCTTCTGGTTCACGGGGACGGCAGGCAGCGAGAACGAGGAATTTCTTGGACGCTGGCTCAAGGCGCGCGGCAATCGAAACGCCATTTTTCTGGCGACAAAGGTTGGCGCGAAGCCGCTGCGCGATGGCTCAGGTTCCAGCGAGTCGGAAGGCTTATCGGCTGCCGTGATCGAGCGCGCCATCGACGACAGCCTGCGCCGCCTGCAAACCGACCACATCGACCTGTATTACGCGCATATCGATCACCGGGTGACGCCGCTCGAAGAGAGGCTCGGCGCGTTCGACCGCGCTGTTAAAGCCGGGAAAGTCCGCCAGATCGGATGCAGCAATTTCACTGCGTGGCGCATCGCCGAGGCGCGGCTGGCGGCGCTGGCACAGGTGGCGGCGGAAACCGGCGCGACGCCCAATCAGGTGGTGCTGGCCTGGCTGCTGCAAAGCTCACCGGCGGCGCTGCCGCTGTTCGGGGCCAGCACGGTCGCGCAGCTTGAGGAAAGTCTCGGCGCGCTGGCCGTCAGCTTGACGCCAGAGCAGATGGCGACGCTCGACAACGCCGGAGCGTGAAAGCCTTTGTCCGGGGAGCGCGGAATACGGCGGCGGAATGAGTTGAACGAAATGAATCGCGTAAACTTCTGCCAACCTCATTTCGTATTGTAGACAATCGCGGCTATAGTAATGGTGTGAAATAATGTTGATCGGCATTGTCAAAGGGACACTTTATGGCATCGAGTCTCTCGCCCGTTTTTCGTCTGCCTGTACGTCTGGCCGTTTTCGGCCTCTTATTGGCTGCTCTGATCTCTTTCTCTCCGCTTGTACAGGCTACCCCCGTCACCGGGACGACGCTCACCGTCACCTCGACGACCGACACCAGCGCGACCGATAGTGCCTGTACGCTGCGCGAAGCGATTCAATCGGCGAACACCAACTTTGCCGTCGATAACTGCGCGACCAATCCGTCCGTCGGAAATGGCACGGCTATCGTCGGCCCCTATACGATTGATTTCAGCCTCGGCAGCTCCGGCCCCTACAGCATTACGCTGGGGGCCATCAGCAGCAGCACTGACGAAGATGCCAACGCCTTTGGCGATCTGGACGTCAAGGCCAGCGTGACCATTCAGAACACCAGCGGTCAGGCGATTACGGTTCAGGCGTGCAGCAGCGCGAACTGTGCGGGGACTGTCGGCGTCTATCCCACGACCGTGAGTCGCGTCTTCCAGTTATTCGCAACCTATACGGTCAGCATCTCCAATCTCACGATCAAGAATGGCTATAACGGCAATGGCGGCAGCGCTATCTACGATGGGGCGAACAGTCTAACCGTCAGCGGCGTGACCTTCGACACGAATCACTCCGGTAATTCTGGCGGGGCCGTTTACTTTATTGGCGGAAATGGCGCGACGTTAGCTATCAAGAACAGCACCTTCTATAACAACAATGCCGAGGTACAGGGTGGCGCTGTCGATAACCATACCAACGGCACAGTCACGCTGACCAACAACACGTTCGTCAGCAATCGCGGCGGGTCACGCGGGGCTGATATTCACAGCGATATCGGCACGTTCAACGTCTACAATTCGATTTTCATGAGTCCGGTCACAACGGCGAGTTGCAGCACGACCAGCGCCGGGTCGTTTACCGGGACGAACAACTTTGGCTCCGGCTGTATCGGCGACCAGTCCGGCACGCTTGGCGCGCTCGTGTCGGGGACAGATATTGCGGCCTCATTGGGGTCAAACGGCGGCGTGACGCAGACATTCGCGCTGCTGTCGGGGAGCAAAGCCATCGACGCGGGCAGCGACAGCGCCGCGACCAGCGCCAGTCTGTCAACCGACCAGCGCGGTACGGGCTATCAGCGCTCCGCTGGCGCGCACGTCGATGTCGGCGCGTATGAGGTCCAGGCCGCGTCTGCGATGGTTATCAATGTCACCTCGACCAAAGGCGATGGCACTTACGGCACGGGGACGACCATCGACATCACAGTACAGTTCGATAAGTCAGTGACCGTCACCGGCACGCCGCAGATTACGCTCGAAACCGGCACGACCGATCAAGTAGTCGATTACGTCAGCGGCAGCGGAACGGATACGCTGACCTTCACCTACACCGTGCAGGCCGGGGATAGCAGCAATGACCTCGATTACACGGGGACTGGCGCTCTGGCGCCCAACAGCGGCACGATCAAGAATGGCGGCGTCGACGCCACGTTGACCCTGCCCGCGCCGAGTACGACCGGCTCGCTCGGCGTGAACAAGGCTATCGTTATCGACGCCGTCGGCCCGAAAGTGACGGACGTGACCTCATCAACGAGCGACGGCGCTTATAAAGCCGGGGGCATCGTCAGCATTCAGGTTACTTTTGACGATCTCGTAACCGTGACGGGGACGCCGCAGTTGACGCTCGAAACCGGCACGACCGATCAAACCGTCAACTACAGCAGCGGCAGTGGAACGAACACGCTGACGTTTAGCTATACGGTGCAGGCCGGAGACAGCAGCAGCGACCTTGACTACGCCAGTACCGGCGCGCTCAGCGGCGGCACAATCAAGGATTCGGTCGGAAATAACGCGACGTTGACACTGCCGACGCCGGGAGACACCCATTCCCTCGGTGACAACAAGGACATTGTTATCGACACGACCGAGCCAGATACCAGCATCGACAGCGGGCCGACTGGCTCGACCGGCGACAACACGCCGGCCTTCACTTTCAGCGGTACGGATGTGGGCGGCAGCGGGGTAGCCTACATCGAATGCCGCGTCGATAGCGGCTTATTCGCTACCTGTACCTCGCCTTATACCACGACCACACTTGGCGAAGGCGCGCACACCTTCGAGGCACGGGCAGTCGACAACGCGGGCAATACCGATTCGACGGTTGCTTCGCGGGGCTTTAGCGTCGATACCGGGCTGCCTTCGGCTGCGCTCGACAGCGCGCCCGATGTGGCAGCGGAAGGGGGGACGACCTACAGCTTCACGGTCAAGTACACGGATACCGATGCTATCGACGTGAGTACACTCGACAGCAATGATGTGCGGGTCACAGGCCCGAACGGCTTCAATACCCTGGCGACATTCGTCACCGTTGACACCAACACCGACGGGACGCCGCGTACCGCGACCTACAGCTTCACGCCGCCGGGTGGATTATGGGACAGCGCTGACAGCGGGGCGTATACGATTGCGATAGAG
>CAZZAO010000011.1:3711-8970 GCA_964652205.1 uncultured Anaerolineaceae bacterium
TACCAGCGGCAATGCGGTCGGGAGTGGCGCGCTTGGCACCTTCGACGTAACGCTGGCAGCCGAAATCACCGTCCTGCGTCAATCGAACGTCCTCACGAGCGGCGATCAGGTCGAGTTCCAGCCGGGCGATACCCGCACCTTCACCGTCCGAAACGACGGCAGCAGCGACCTTGAGCTGACCTCGCCGGTCGCTGTCGATGGCAGCGCCTTCGCGCTCGACGCCGACCTCGGCGCGACGACACTGGCCTCCGGTGAGACGACGACTTTTGCCGTGACCTGCGACGACGAGGTTGACGAGGCAAAGAGCGGCGAAGCGCGCATCAGCAGCAACGACTCGGACGAGAATCCGTTCGTGCTCGACCTGCGCTGCGCTCCGCATCACGCCAGCAGTCAGGCAGAATCGACGCCCGGCCCGGCGGCTGATACCTTCCTCTGCACTAATCTGGAGAGTCTCAGCGGCGGCTCGGTCAAGGTCGGCGCCGGGCAGGCGAGCCTGAATGGCGCGACTGGCGACATTTACTGTACGCTGCTAGCCCATGACAGCATCCTGAACAACAACGGCGCGGGCATCGGCGATGCTCAGGTGCTGGCGCTGGGCGTTATTCAGGCCGTCAATCTCTACGGACTGATGCCCGGTGGCTACTCAACCGACACCTTTACCGGGCCGGTGCAGGTCTGCCTGCGCGGCACGGGCGGCGTCCTGTTCATGCACTACAATCCGGCGACACAGCAGCGCGAGACAAGCTGGCTGCCCGCTGTTCAGCAGGGCGACTACACCTGCGTTGATGTGCCGAGCGCGGGCATCGTCGTGCTGGTGAGTTCCGGCAGTCCGGCTCCGGCAGCCGCAGAGACATCGTCGGAGCCGGTGTCGAACGCTCTGAGCGACTGCTCGGTGACGACGCTCTACGCCGCGCGTCTGCGCGCCGAGCCGAACACGTCGAGCGAGGTACTGGCGACCGTCCCCTACAACCTGACTCTTCAGGCGACCGAGGCCGCCGATGGCTGGCTGCGCGTCATCTATGGCGACCAGCAGGGCTGGATCAGCGCCGACCTGCTGGCGACGGCGGGCGACTGCGGCTAATCCCGCGCCTTAACGACTGCATCCCCGGTCAGGTTCTGACCGGGGATATTTGATTGACGCTGTCCTGAAACGCTCATCAAATACCTCTTACAGGGACACGCTTTTTGCTTTACCCTATTACAACAGCAATAACGACCCGTAGATGGGAGCAGCGTCATGCCTGTACGAGACATTGTCGTAGTCGGCGCGTCGGCAGGTGGCTTATCCCCGATGATCGAGCTTGTGAAGGCGCTCCCGGCAGACTTTCCGGCGAGTATCTTTTTTGTCATTCACATTCCATCTGATCTTCCCTCGAATCTGGCAGTGATTTTGCGTCGTGCCGGGGAGCTGGAAGCAGTTTTCCCGCGCGATCAGGAGCGGATACGTCACGGGTATATTTACGTCGCCCCACCGAACCGGCACATGGTGCTGGTGGACAGCGCTATCGAGTTGAACTCAGGCCCGTATATCAATCGGACTCGTCCGGCGATTGACCCGCTCTTTATCTCGGCGGGAGAGGTATTTGGGACGCGGGTGATCGGCGTTATTTTGTCGGGCAACCTCGATGATGGCACGGTAGGGCTGGCGGTTATCAAGCAGCACGGTGGCCTTGCGCTGGTGCAGGAACCCGACGAGGCGCAGTTTCCCGGTATGCCTTCCAGCGCTATTGAAAATGTGGATGTTGATGCGGTGCTTCCAATGCCCGCCTTAATCGAGCGCCTGCTCGAACTGGTGGGTTCAACCTCGACCGAAGGAGAAAGTTCAGGGAGTAAAGCGGTCATGCAAGCGATGTCTGGTTCCCTGCCGGACTCTGCCGGGAGACATAACGACGGCAGCAATCCCGGACCGGAGCTTCATTTTTCCTGCCCTGACTGCGGGGGCGTATTGTATCCTGTCAGGGATGGCGGTCTGGTGCGCTTTCGCTGCGAAGTGGGTCACTTGATGTCGTCACAAACGCTGCTGGCGGAAAAGAACGATGCGGTTGAATCGGGGGTTTGGGCGATCCGTCGCACGCTGGAAGAGAAAGCACGGCTGCTGAGGCATATGAGCGAAACAGCGCGCAGCCGCGGGCAGAGCGACCTCGCGGCGCGCCATGAGGAGCAGGCCGCATTAGCCGCAGAACACGCTCGACTCTTACAGTCGATCACCGATACGCTGATTACGACCGAGCATAACGGTCAGGCTCCGCCGAGCGCGCCGAAGTAGAACAGGTTGTCCTCAGGGTCAACAGCGAAGCGAATGCGGTCGAGGAAGCCCTGCAACCCGATAAATTCTGGCAAAGACCAGCTATCGAAGTCAGGGCGTAAGTTAGGTATAAAGACGCTCGCTTCAAAGCGAATGCTCTGACCTTCGTGGGCGACCATTTCTACGGGAATACGCCAGATGTCGCCACGGAAAGCTGTTCCTCGGATGTGAATCCTCAAGTCACGATATTCCGTTGAATAATCCTGGAGTAGCTCGGCGCGATCAGGATTCACGACAGACCACGGCGCACCTGTATCGACCACGGCATGAGTAATAATGGTTGCCTGGGCTAATCGGATTGGAATCACAAGTCGGCGATTTTGAGGTTCATTGAGAGGGCTATCCTCGTACCTGCAAGCGCCGGTAGCGAAACCCTCGGTGTCACTGAATGCAAGCTTCGCCATTAATCGACTCTTATGACCAATACATTGTCTGCTCTGGAAACAGGCTCGATCATGCGTAAGAGTTCGGCGCGGGTCGCGGCGCTCCCGATGAGTTGACTACCCTTAAGAGCAATCCATTGGTTCAGATATTCGCGGCGATGTTCTTTAAGCCAGAGCGTTGAGTCTCGCAAACCGGGTGCCGGTGGTAAATTGCGTGCCAGAACTCTGGGTGGCCCAAAAATCCGCGCGGCGCGCGCGAGCGTATCATTTTCAGGATAAAGCTCATGACCACGGTTGGCGAGGTGTTCGGCAAGCCTGGTCGCGTCCAGGCTGATTGCCATGCGGATGGCTTCGTCAAAGGCTTTGGCGTTTTTTGTGTCCCAATCAATCCGTTCTATCGCCCGGACAAATTCTGTTGCTGGAAGGTTCTCCGGGAAGAGCTGCTCGTAGATTGCCTGCAAACGGGCGAGATCGACGTCTTCGGTCACATGCGGTTGAGTTGCCATCGTCCTGTCCATCCGTCACTGATGCGCATCGGCACAATCAGTATAACATTGCTTTTCCGCGCCTCGGCCTGTGAGGAAACACAACCGGGGCGGCGCATCGTGTTGATAGGCCAGCCTATCGTCTTTACACTTTATGCGTCTGTTGTCGCAATTCCTTTAATTCTTCAATTGAGTATGGTGGACTACGACGATGCAGCATCGCGTGGCAATTGGGGCATACAGGTCGCAAATCTCTGATGGGATCTACCTCGCGCTCAAATCCAAGATCCGAGATTGGCTTGAGATGATGAACTTCAATGAAGCCTGCCCCGATGTATCCGTAATGTTTCGAAAAGTCGAAGCCACAAATGATACATTTGGCTCCATAGTATTGGATGCAGATATGACGGACTTGAGGGTCTCTCTCATATCGGTGGCCCAGAACTTCTCTCCATTCACCCTCCCAATACTTTTTGCTGTGCAGAGCTTCATCGGTTGGTTGAGGCGATGTCGGAGTTTCTTGAGTATGTAAATGCCAGGCGCGCTCAAGGCGCCCCGCGACTTCTATCGGGATAGTAATTCCTGAAGTTTGCGGGAACCACAAGAAGCTGGAGTCAACTAACCGCGGGTCGAGGAGTACATCGATTCCGGGCATTAAGATAGTATCCAGTTCAAATTTCCCATATCGAGCAAATGGAGAGGCGTTTTCATCATTCCAATTCTCATCTACAATATTAGGTTTTGTGACCCAACCCGATGCCAGAATACCCTTAATTGGCTCTCTATAACCGAGGCGCATCAGAAAGACTCTATCTCCAATCGCAATTTTCTTGGTATTGCCGCAGCTCCATTCACATAAAGGTCTGAAGCCACTCTGGATCGCGGCATAATCGTCGCTAAAGTTAATCCAGTTTGACTTTCTTGGATTCCAGGTGAGCAGATATGTTGAATGCATTCCCATAGTCCACCAATAACTCCATATGTCGCGGACGACGATGTGCTGACAGCAAATAGCAGACTTTACGCTGCTTAATTTCTGCCACCAAAGCGCCTCAGTTTGCAGAGGACTATCTTTGCGTAAAAGTCGGGGCGGCGCATCGTGTTGATGGGCCGCCCCGGCGGGTGTTCGCTGCTGCGATGAGTGGGAGCGCCGTTACGAGGCGGCGCGATTCAGAATGCGGACGTGGCGCTGCGGCTCCTCGCCGAAGCTGGCCGATTCCAGCCGCGCGCGGTGCGCAATCTCGTGCTGGCGGCGGCGGATGTGCGAGGCTTGCGGCGCGAGATCGACGTAAGCCGCCCCGGCTTTCACCTGCACGATAGCCGCCTTAATCTCCCTCATCGCGTCCCCAAAAGGGTCATCCTCAGTTTTCTGTTCTCCAGTCTGAAATACGTCCATCAGGAAGTTTTCCATCTGGGAGACGGTGTTGGCGCGCAGCACATAGATGGGCGTGCCGCGCCGTTCCGCGTCAACGATCAGCTTGGGACGGCGGCGATAATAGTTCTTGAGCGTCACGATAGCGTCGATCTGGGCGAAGTCGTCCAGAATGATGAGCGGTACGTGCAGACGCCGCGCCGCCTGCTGGAGCCGATTGCGGGCGACGCCGTAGGCATAGACGCGCAGTGGATGGAGCGCGGTGTTGGTCAGCTCGAGGCCACGGGGCAGGTACTCAACCACGTTATCTGGCAGGTCTGAGCGATCTATCCGTTCGCCCCGACTATAACTGCTGCGTTCGCTGCGACTGCGCCCGCTGCCGTTGCGTTCGTCGTGATGTTCGCCGCGCTCAGGCCGGTCACTGCTGCGCTGTTCCGCGCCTGCGCCAGTCGCGTTGCGCCCGCTGCGCTCGTTGAGCGAGCGCAGGTCGGGCAGCGCCTGATGAATCTCGATTTCGCCTTCGGCATTGCGTGAGCGGATTTCGACCGGCAGCGGCTTGCTGCGCAGGATGCCATCGACCGACGCCGAAACGTCCTCGTGGACAACCAGCCGGTCGCGGGTTTGCAGCTCGATCAGCACGTCGAAGGTGGGCGGCGCGCGCCGTTCGAGAACGGTTTTCTGCGTGCCGCGACGGGGCGCTTCTTCGTCTGAGAG
>CAZZAO010000011.1:8980-49104 GCA_964652205.1 uncultured Anaerolineaceae bacterium
GCCTGAATGCCGCCGACCAGATCGCTCAACGTCGGGTTGAGCATCAGGTTGTCGAGGGCATTGCCGTGCGCTGTGCCGATCAACTGCACGCCGCGCTCGGCGATGGTGCGGGCAGCGGTCGCTTCCAGTTCCCGGCCAATCTCGTCGATGACGATGACTTCGGGATTGTGGTTCTCGACCGCTTCGATCATGACTTCGTGCTGGCGCTCCGGGTGCGAAACCTGCATCCGCCGCGCCTTGCCGATGGCCGGATGCGGCACGTCACCGTCGCCGCCGATCTCGTTCGAGGTATCGACGATGACGACGCGGCGCGTTTCCGCCAGCACGCGGGCGGCTTCACGCAGCATCGTCGTCTTGCCGACGCCGGGCGGGCCGAGCATCAACAGGCTCTGGCCGCTTTCGACCAGGTCCTGAATAATGTCAATCGTCCCGTAGACGGCGCGACCGACGCGGCAGGTCAGGCCGACGACGTCGCCACGCCGGTTACGGATGGCCGAGATGCGGTGCAATGTCCGCTCCATGCCAGCGCGATTATCGGCGTCGAACGAGCCGATATTGGAAACAATCGTGTCCAGGTCTTCGTGGGTGACTTCGTCTTCGCTGAGAGGAATCTCACCATTCAGGTAGCGCGCCGCCGGGACGCGCCCCAGGTCGAGGACGATTTCGAGCAGTTCATCGGTATTACCGAGCGTATCGAGGGCTTCATCAAGATGCTGCGGGAGAACTCGTTTTAACTCGTGAATGTCGTCAGTTATGCGATGTTCCATGAAGTAAGACCATCACTCCTGTTGAGGTTTATCAGTCGCCTGTTCGGTCATTCTGCTAGTCGGCGGGCGGACGGGAGCCGGAACGGCTTCCAGATTACGGGTGAGCGGGGCGAACGCCGCCTGACGGACGCCCGCAGTGATGTGTCGGACGAGGACAGCCTGCTGGGCGCACATCTCGAACCCCAGCTCGACCATCGCTTCTTCGAGCCAGTCCTGATAACGGCGCACGCAGACGTAGACCGGCAGTTTATCGCTCCGACTGGACTGCGCCACCGCGCCCGCGATGATCGACGCGGCGACGGTGAACAGGATGTCCGGGTGCAGGTAAGGCAGCACGTAGATTCCGTACTTACCCTCCGAGATCGCAATGTAGCCCTGAACGCGGTCATTCTGTCGATAGACCAGCCCGACACTGTCGCTCGATGGGACGGCAATCTGCTGAACGAGGCGCGGGACGATGTTGGCATACAACAACTGGATGTCCATCGCGTCGGCGTCGGTTTCTTCACTCAGTTCCGCTGGCGTGATCGGCGGCGGCAGGGCCGGAAGCCCCGGCGCGCGCCGCCAGATTTCCTGACGCGCGTAGACGGCAAACCCGGCCTGCCGCATCGTCTTGAACAGCGGGCTGTGTTCGTCAACTTCCGCCGAGAGCATGTGCGCGCCGCGCTTGCCCGCTTCCGCCGCCATGCCATCAAGCAGGTGCAGCCACGGGCTGTCGCTCATGCCGTCGTCGAGCTGCGGCGCGAGGTAGACCGCCTGAGCCAGATGATCGCTGGTTTTCAGCCGGAACTGGCCGACAGCGGCATCGTCGCCACAGCGGGCGACCAGCGTATGCAGGCTGCGCTGCGGAAAGACGATATTCGAGAGCAGGGCGTTGTTCGGGCCACCAGTTTCGCGCGTGCAGCCCATTTCACTATCCAGTACCGTTCCGTGCTCTGCCAGCCGCTTGACGAGCGGAATGTCTCTGAGTCTGGCGAAGCGCGTGTCGGAAACCGGGCTGGGCATAGGCAGCTTATTCCTTTGCAGCGGCGTTAGGTGTCTAACCATCCTGAACGGGAGTGAACGTAGAGCCGATCCGGTCGAAGCGGCCACTGCGTGCGGAAATGCGAGGTTGGGGTGAGTAGTCGATGGAACTGATGGCGTCTCATTGGCCCCCATTATAGCCTATTCCGCCGATTGCTGGCAATGTTCCCGGCCAACGCTTATGCAACGTTTACACAGCGGTCAACGTTTATTCAGCGTTCTGAGGCGAAACAGGATCATGATGGCTGCTCGATTCTTACGGATGGCAGGCCCGCATCCAGCGCGTGCGTTCCAGGGGTTTATGATGGGTCATGAAGGGCCAATCGTCAAGGGCCAGTTTGCAGGCAAGTTCCCCGGCAGCGTGCTATCCTAGTGACGCTGTTCAGGAGGAGTCTGTGATCGAGCGGTTTTTCGAGTCGGGAGAGAAGCTTCGGTTTACGCGCCGCCTGCGCCGGGCATGGTGGGCGTTGACCGCGCTCTACCTGAGCGCCCTCGTTGATCTCGGCATGAGTCTGTCGGGTCGCGGCGAGCCGCCGTCGCGGCTAACCCTCGCGCTCGCTGTGGCGCTGGTTGGCCTGACGGTGATCGTAGCTGGCGCTGCTGCGCTGCTCGACGATTCGCGCCTGAGCCGGACGCAGGCGGCGCTCCGACCCGCGCGCGCGCTCATCGGCCTGCTGCTGCTGGCCGGATTGTTCGGTTTCGGGCTGGTGATGCGCGCGCCGTTTCTCTATGCCCACGTCGGGCTGACGCTGGCGGCGACGGCGGCGCTGATTTTGCTGACCCTTTCGCCCGCCGATAACCCCGTGAACTCCTCGCGGCTGTGGCTCGGCGTGGTCGTGATCGCGCTGCTGGCGGTTTTCGCGCTGCGCGCCTACGGCCTGAGCGACTATCCCAACGTTGACATCGTTGATGAGCCGTGGAACCTGAGCAAGTCGATCATCTATCTGGAAACCGGGTCGGTCAGCCAGTTCACCGTCCTCGGCAGCCCCGGCGACTGGTCGTACTACAGCACCTACTACATCCCGCGCTGGTCGATTCCGGTGGCGTGGTGGCTGCGCGTGGCTGGCATTGGCCTGTGGCAGGCGCGGCTGTTCGATCTGCTGGTGATGGTCGGGATCACGGCGCTGATGGCGGCAGCGGCGCGCAATCTCTATGGGCGCAAGGCCGGGCTGTTTACGGCGGCAGCGCTGATCGCCAGCGCCGTCTTCATGCTCGACGTGCGCGTGCGCCCTGACGTCGGCCTTGCGCTGGCGATTGCGCTCTCGCTCTGGCTCTACTCGGAAGCGCTCAAACGAGGGCGCGCCTGGCTGCATCTGGCCGCCGGTCTGGCGATTGGCTGCGGCGGTTTCGCTCATTATCATGTCACCATCTTCGGGCCGATTCTGCTGCTGGCGCTCTATCTGCCGCGCTACGTGGCGGCGCTGCGGTCAGGTTTCAAGTGGCCGGAGCGCGGCGCGTGGCTGTTCGCCGTCGGCGCGTTGATCGGGCTGGCGCTGTTCGTCGCCGCGCAGATTCTGCCTGACGTGCAGACCTTCCTGACCAACCGCGTGCCGCGCCATCCCGGCGACGTGCCGCAGTTCTTCGAGATGGCTGGCGGCTACCTGCGGGCGATCACGCAGGTGTCGTGGTACGAAGCGCTGCTGATCGGCTTTGGCGTGCTGGCGGCGCTCTGGCGGCGGCGCTCGTTCGATATTTCGCTGCTGCTGATGCTGGTGCTCGGCCATCTGGCGCTGCCGCTGGTGACGAATGCCGTCAAGGATCATTATCTCGTGCCGCTGACGCCGCTCTATGGCCTGTGCGTCGGCCTGCTCATCAGCGAAACGCTGGTCGGCGGCCAGCGCCGCGGCAGCCTGATCGTGCTGATGGCGGGCCTCGGCGTGGTCATGCCGACGCTCGGTCAGACGCTCAAGACGCCGGCGCGCTCGCTGATCGCCCAGCGCCCGCTCGAAGCGCCCGCGCTTCCGGCGGCGCAGTGGGTACTCGATCACGTCTCGACCGATCATTCGATTATGGCCGAGAACGACTACTACCTGTGGCTGTATCACTATCCATTCATTTCGACCAGCATGAGCGAGACGACGCCGGATGAAATCTACGCGCAGTACCCGACGCGCGGTGAGTTCTGGCTCGCGCTCAAGGCCGATATCATCATCCTCGATCCGGGGATGTCGAGCTTTGGCGACCTGCGTGAGCTGCTCGACGATGGCCTGATGCGCGCTCACGGCTATACGCAGGTGGCGGCGTTCCCCGGTCGCGGCCAGCCAGTGCTGGTGTATGAGAAAATGCCCTCGCCCCCGGATCCGCTCCCTCAGAGCGAGGGGTGAAAGCGAATGGCTGTGATTCGTTCACGCGCGCTCTTTTGGTGGTGGGCGATTCCCGTGCTGCTGCTGGCGGCGTGGCTCGGCGCGCGCAGCCTGAACGAGCGCCCGGTCTGGTCGGACGAGATCAACTCGATCCGCACGATCCGCGACGAGGCGGGGCAGGCGCGCTCGCTGGCAGCGATCTGGACGCTCAAGGCTGAGCAAGACCCGTGGCAGGCTCCCGGCTACTATCTCGCGCTTGCGTTGTGGGGCCGCGCCGTCGGCTGGAATCAGGCGGCGCTGCGAGCGCTGTCGCTGTGCTTCGGTCTGCTGGCGCTGGCGATGACCTATCGGCTCGGCGCGGACTGGCTTTCGCCGCGCGTCGGTCTGTTCGCCGCGCTGGCGCTGGCATCGTCAGCGTTCTACGTTCATTACCTGGTCGAGATGCGCGTCTATGCGCTGATCGCCTTCGCGTCGGTGTCTGCCGTCTGGGCCTATCTGAGTCTGGCATCCTCGACGCGACCGAAGCGCGGCCTGTGGCTGCTGCTGTTTCTTTCGGTCGTGGCCGCGCTCTACAGCCACTACCTCGCCGCCGTGCCGCTGGTCGGCGTCGCGCTCTATCATCTGCTGTTCGTGCCGAAGCAGCGCCGCTGGTGGCAGATCGTCGCCGTGATCGCGCTGGCCGCCGCAGCCTATCTGCCGTGGGTTCCGGCGATGTTGTCTGGCCTCGGCAAAGCAGCCGACAGCGATGGCCTGCATGAGACGGCGCTCTCGCTGACCGGCGTCGTCAAGGGCTTCCTGACGACCTTCGGCAATGGCAGCCTCGTCTTTTCCGCCGCGCTCCTGCTGCTGGCCGGGTTAGCCGTGATTCGTGGACACGACCGCTGGACGCGCCACGTGCGCGGGCTGTGCCTGATCGCGGGCGCAGCGCTGATCGTCATTCTCGGCGTGAATCACGCCCTTCAGATCATTCAGGGCGGACGCCTGCGCTACCTGATGCCGCTGTGGCCGCTGTTTGCCGTCATTGTCGCGCTCGGCATCGTCCAGCTTCGGCGCTGGCCCGCGCTGATGGCGGCGCTGCTGGCGCTGTGGGTCGGTTTCGGCCTGTGGGCGACGCTGTTCACCGATTTCACCGTCAACCTCGACGGCGGCAACGTCACCTTTCCGCTCCAGCGCGTCGCCAGCGCGCTCGATGGTCACACGCAGCCTCATGATCTGGTCGTCAGCTCGCTGGCTGATGACGAGCCGTGGACGAGCTTCTACGGCAAAACCGAGCAGTTCTATTTCGCCCCCGATCAGGTCGATTACACGATGGTCTACGCCGACGACAGCGGCAGCCCGCAGGGGGAGATGGCGCTGCCGGTCATCCTGACGCATGAGCGCGTCTGGGTCGCCTACCGCCGCGATGCGCCGTCACGGTCGCTGGCCGCGCTGCAAGCCGATCTCGCGCCGACGTTTCAGCGCTGTCCCGGCCCACCGGATCGACTGCTGACCATCGACCTCTATGTGTCCTCGGATTCCGCGTGTCCGGCGTCGTAATGCTGACGTCTGGTTGCCGAAATCTGTGCTATCTTTAGCGCGTTTGTCCTGACAGGGCCTGTCGCATGATCGACTCGCTGTTTCTCTCGCGCGCTGCGGGCGCTGACTCCCTGACGCGCCTGCGCCGCTGCTGGTGGGCGCTGGCCGCGTTCTATCTGACCGTGCTGGCTGATTTCAGCCTGTCGCTGGTCGGTCACAGCCCGCCGAGCCGCGCGCTGCTGGCGCTGGCAGTCGGGTTCGTCGGCCTGACGGGGATCGTCGTCGGCATCGCCGCGTTGCTGACGCGCGAGCGGCTCGACCGGGCGCGCGGCTGGCTTGCGCCGCTGCGCGGGCTGGTCGGCCCGGCGCTGCTGGCGGCGGTGTTCGCCTACGGGCTGGTGATGCGCTCGCCGTTCGTCTACGCCCACGCCGGTCTGGCGCTGACGTTGAGCGCGGCACTCGGTTTCATCACGCTCGCGCCGCCGGAACTATCGGCGCGGCAGCAGCGTGAGTGGGGGATTGGCCTCGTCGCCGTCGTGCTGGTCGTCGTCGGCCTGCGCGTCTACGCGCTCAATAGCTATCCAAACGTCAGCGTGATTGACGAGCCGTGGAATCTGAGCTGGTCGGTGACTTATCTGCACAGCGGGCAGGTGAGCGAGTTCACGCGGGTCGGTCAACCGGGGGATCCGCTTTACTACACGACCGACTATATCCCGCGCTGGCCGATTCTGGTGGCGTGGTGGATGAAGCTGGTCGGCGTCGGGTTATGGCAGGCGCGGCTGTTCAGCCTCGCTGCCCTGACGCCGATGATCGTGCTGACGGCGCTGGCCGCATGGAACCGCTACGGGAGATGGACGGCGCTGTTCACGGCGGGGGCGCTGATCGCCAGCGCGGTGCTGGCGGTCGCGCTGCGCCTGCGCCACGACGTCGGCCTCGGCCTCGCTATCGCCCTTTCGCTCTGGCTCTACTCGGAAGCGCTCAAACGCAACCGCAGTTGGCTCCATCTGCTGGCCGGGCTGGTCGTCGGTTGGGGCGGGTTCGCCCATTATCACGCGCTCGGCTTCGCGCCTGCCCTCTTCGTCGCGCTCTATCTGCCGCGCTATCTCGCGCAGCGGCGCGCCGGACGCCGGACGCCCGAACGCGGCGCGTGGCTTTACCTGTTCGGCCTGATCGTCGGCCTCGGCTGTGTCGTGCTGGTTCAGGTGCTGCCGGATGTGCAGACGTTCCTTGTTAACCGCGAGCCGCGCAACCCGACCAGCCTGAGCGACTATTTCAAAGGCGTGGTTGGCTACGTCGGTGAGTTAGGCTTTCTGTCGTGGTTCGAGACGCTGCTGATCGGCATGAGCCTGATCGCCGCACTCTGGCGGCGGCGCGCGGCGGACTGGTCGCTCGCGCTTGGCGTCATCCTCTGCCATCTGGCGCTGGCGCTGATGACGCGCATCCTGAGCGATTCCTACCCGACGCCGATTGCGCCGTTTTACGGCCTGCTGATCGGGTCGTTCCTCGGCACAACACTGGTCGGGCCGAGGCCGTCGAATCGGCTGGTGGCGCTGGTGGCCGGGCTGTGCTTCGTCATGCCGACGCTCGGCCAGACGCTCAAGACGCCGATCCGCGACCTGATCGCCCGCAAGCCGATCATCACGCCGACGCCTGCTGTCGATCAATGGGTCATCGACCACGTGCCGACGCGCTCTACGATCATGGGCGAGAACGCCGATTATCTGTGGCTGCATGAGTATCTCTATCAGGCGTTATGGCTGCTCGACTTCGTCCCGCCGGGGCTGCTCGAAACCTTCCCTTCGCGCGAGGAGTTCCTGCTCTCGCTCAAACCGGACGTGATTGTATTCAATCCTGCCGTCAGCACCTATGGCGTCCTGAAACCGATGCTTGACGATCCTGCCTGGCTCCCGGCGCACGGCTATCGGCGCGTCGCTGAATTTGGCCCGGCGCTGGTCTATGCCCGCGACGGCGTGGTGACGCCGTGATTGATGCCCTGCGTACATTCCCGATGCTGCGCCGCGCGTGGTGGCTTCTGGGGCTGATTCATCTGACGGCGCTGGTCGATTTTGCCGTCTATCTGGCGCAGCGCGGCGGCAGGCCGAGCCGGTCGCTGCTGGCCTTCGGCGTGGGATTGCTTGTGATCGCCGTCGTCGTGAGCGTTGTCGCAGCGCTGCTGACCGAGGCGCGGCTGGAACGGGCGCGCCGCTGGCTTCGCCCTATCCGTGGAGCGCTCGCGCCGCTGTGCCTGCTCGGTCTGTTTAGTTTTGGGCTGGGGATGCGCGCGCAACTGATCTACGCGCACGCAGCGCTCGCGCTGGCGCTGACCGCCGCGCTGGCGCTCGTCACGCTGATTCCGGCGGACGCGCCGTTGCCCCGCCCGCGTCTGTGGTTGGCTGCGCTGATCGCGGCGGCAGTCGTCGCGGGGTTTTTTCGCCTCTACGCCCTGAGCGTCGATCCGACTGTCAATCTGATCGACGAGCCGTGGGACCTGAGCTGGATCGTCAGCGACCTGCGCACCGGCCAGACGTCGGAGTTCAACGTCGTCGGTCAGCCCGGCGACCCGACTTACTACACGACCGCCTATATCCCCCGCTGGGCCGTGCTTCAGGCGCAGTGGATGAAGCTGGTCGGCATCGGCTTGTGGCAGGGGCGACTGCTGAACCTGCTTCTGGCGCTGGTCGCGCTGGCAGCAACGGCGCGCGCCGCCCACAACCTCTACGGCGGGCGAGCCGGGTTGTTCACGGCGGCGGCGCTGTTCACGAGCGCGCTGTTCGTGCTGGCGTCACGCCTGCGCCACGACGTCGGCTTAGGGCTGGCGCTGGCGCTCTCGCTCTGGCTCTACTCCGAGGCGCTCAAACGGGGGCGTGGCTGGTTCCATCTACTGGCGGGAATCGTCATGGGGTGGGGCGGCTTCAGTCACTATCACGTCGCCGGGTTAGCGCCTGCGGTCTTTGTCGCGCTCTATCTCCCGCGCTATCTCGCCCGGTGGCGCGCCGGACGCCGGATGCCCGAACGCGGCGCGTGGCTCTACGCGCTCGGTCTGACGCTCGGCGTGGCCTCGTTCGTCGCCGTCCAGATTTTGCCCGATGTCAGCAGCTTTCTGGTCAACCGCGCGCCGCGCAACCCGGAAAGCGCGCTGCAATATCTGCGCGACGCGGTCGGCTTCATCGGCCTGATTCCATCGGTGGCGTGGATTCAACTGCTGCTGATCGCGCTCGGCCTGATCGCGGCGCTCTGGCGGCGGCGGGTGGTCGATTGGACGCTGACGCTGCTGTTCGTGCTGGCGCATCTGGCGCTGGCGCTGGTGACTGATCTGGTGACGATTCATTACCTTGTGCCGCTGCTGCCGATCTACGGTCTGCTGGTCGGTACCTTCCTGAGCGAGACGTTCACGGCGCGCCGCTGGACGAACAGCGCGGTCGCCGTGGTCGCCGGGTTCTGCCTGCTGATGCCCGCTTTCGGCCAGACGCTGCGGACGCCGATTCATTACACCGTCTCGCGCGGCCCGATCATCACGCCGCCGCTGCCTGCCGCGCAGTGGGTGCGCGATCATGTCGCGCCGAGGAAAGCCGTGCTGGCCGAAAGCCTGTATTATCTCTGGTTGACCGATTACGCTTTTATCTCGCCGTTTGCGATGGATCATTTTTACAACGGACGCGCCGAACGAGACTACGGCTCGCGGGCCAATTTCTGGATGTCGCTCCAACCAGACGTCATTATTTTCGATCCGAATATCAGCACCTACGGATTATTTCAGGTCATGCTTGACGATCCAGCTTATCTGCCCGCGCGCGGCTATCAGCGTGTGGCCGAAATTCCCGGCAAGTCCGCGCCGATTCTGATCTACGCGCGCAGCGACACGGCGAGACGATGATCGACGCCCTGCGCGCCTTCCCGATGCTGCGCCGCGCGTGGTGGCTTCTGGCGCTGGTTCACCTGACGGTGCTGGCCGATTTCGCCGTCTATCTGGCGCAGCGCGACGGCAGGCCGAGCCGGTCGCTGCTGGCCTTTGGCGCGGGACTGCTTGTGATCGCCGTCGCTGTGAGCGTTGTCGCAGCGCTGCTGACCGAGGCGCGGCTGGAACGGGCGCGCGCCCGAATGCATCCAGCGCGATGGACGTTTGCGCCGCTCGCGCTCGCCGGGCTGTTCGTCTATGGCATCTCGATGCGCCCGGAGCTGGTCTACGGTCACGCCGGGCTGGCGCTGGCGCTGACGGCGACCTTGACGCTGCTGACATTCTTGCCTTCGGACAGGCCGCTGAGTCGTCCGCGAGGGTGGATCGTGCTGCTGATCGCGGTCGTCGTCGGGGCGCTGCTGGCCCGCGTCTACGCCCTGAGCTACTACCCGACGCCGGACTATATCGACGAGCCGTGGAACCTGAGCTGGTCAGTGACCTACCTGCACACCGGCCACGTCAGTGAAATCACGCGGGTCGGACAGCCGGGCGACCCGACCTACTACAGCACTTATTACATCCCGCGCTGGGTGATTCCAGTGTCGTGGTGGCTGCAAGCGGTCGGCATCGGCTTATGGCAGGGGCGGCTCTTCAGCCTGATCGCCGCGCTGCTGCTGATCGGCGCGACGGCGCTCGCGGCGCGCAACCTCTACGGACGACGCGCCGCATGGTTCGCCGCCGGGGCGCTGTTCGCCAGCGCGCTGCTGATGGCCGGGCTGCGTTTGCGCCACGATATCGGCCTGGGGCTGGCGCTGGCAGTTTCACTCTGGCTCTACTCCGAGGCGCTCAAACGGGAGCGCGGTTGGCTGCAGCTACTGGCGGGAATCGTCATGGGCTGGGGCGGCTTCGCCCATTATCACGTCGTCGGCCTCGCGCCCGCCGCTTTCGTCGCGCTCTATCTGCCGCGCTATCTTGCGCGGTGGCGCGCCGGACGCCGGATGCCCGAACGCGGAGCGTGGCTTTACCTGTTCGGCTTGATCGTCGGCCTCGGCTGTGTCGCGGCGGTTCAGGTGCTGCCCGACGCAGCGACTTTTCTGGCGAATCGCGCCCCGCGTAACCCGACGACCATTCCCGAATACCTGCGGCTGGCGCTGCTCTATCTCCAGCAGATCGGCCTTGTCTCGTGGTTCGAGCTGCTGCTGATCGCCCTCGGCCTGATCGCGGCGCTCTGGCGACGGCGCGCGGTTGACGCCTCGCTGGTGCTGCTGTTCGTACTGGCGCAGCTCGCCCTGCCGGGGCTGGCATCCCGCGCCCGCGAGGTCTACCTCGTCCCGCTGACGCCGGTTTACGCACTGCTGGTCGGCGCGTTCCTGAGCGAGACGGTCATCGGTCGCCGCGCCCGAATGACCGGACTGGCGCTGGTCGCTGGCCTGTGCTTTCTGATGCCGTCGTTCGGACAGACGCTCAGGACGCCGCTGCGAACCGTCATCGCCCGCCGTCCGGTGATTGCGCCGACGCCCTCTGCCGCGCAGTGGGTGCAGGCGCACGTCGCTCCCGGCAGCGCCATCCTGAGTGAGAATTATTACTACCTCTGGCTCTATGATTACCCGTTCATCTCGCCGCACGTCACCGAGCCAGTGTCGCAGGCCGTGCTCGACTCGTATCCGTCGCGCGCCGATTTCTGGCTCTCGCTTAAGCCGGATGTGATCG
The DNA here is from genome assembly GCA_964652205.1 of uncultured Anaerolineaceae bacterium. Lineage (GTDB taxonomy): Bacteria > Chloroflexota > Anaerolineae > Aggregatilineales > Phototrophicaceae > ZC4RG36. The sequence goes on from CAZZAO010000011.1 coordinate 20,194, forward strand.
TGCTCGATCCCGCGCCCGACGGCTACGGCTTGATCGAGATGCTGCTCGACGACCCGGCCTATCTGCCCGATCATGGCTACACGCTGGCGGCGACCGTCGAGGGCAAGGATGGCCGACCGACGCCGATCTACGCGCATCAGTCGGTCATCCACTGACGGTGGCAAACAGGCGTTCCAACTGCTGCTTGATAAGTACGCGCCGCATCTTCGCCCCGGCGTCCACTATCGCCCGACGACTGACGATGAACTGAAGCGCACCGCTGTCTACCGGCTCGCCATCGAGTCGTGGAGCGGCAAACGCGATGCTGCGCCTGCTGATTTCCCCGGCGCGTTTCGATATGGCGAAGTGCCGGAGTAGGTGTTATTGCCGGAGTCTGAAAACCAGCTCAAAACTCCCCATCTTTGCCCATCAATATTGAGGGACGACAGCGATTTTTAGCCAGTTTCTGGCTGGCTTCAATTCTCTTGCCGGAGTGCTTCAGCCTTCGGCAAAAATGGCACGATAGCTCAGTTCAGCAGCCGTGGCAGCAGTTCGTCCATCAGCCGCGCTGTCTCGTCAATCGACTGGTAATCGTCGGCATACGAGACGATTTTCAACTGCGGGTCATAGCTCCAGAAGCCGACTGAGTCATAGAGGAAGCGGATGTAGGTGTAGCTGATGCCGAGGACGATTCGCGCCAGCAGGCTGCCGACCAGCGGAAAGGCGATTATCACGCCCCGGTCATGCAGGTAGAGGCTGATGTTCAGTTCGGGATGCGGATAGCGAAGCAGCACCGCGCCCTGCTCCCCCTGTGACGGAATCAGCGTCGGGTCGAGGCGCAGCAGCAGGCGGGCCAGCGCCTTCGGCTTGAGCCTGCGTACCGGCCAGAACTTCTCCGGCTGAGGGCCGGTCTGGCTGTCACGGTAGAGCCACGCCAGCATCGACGGCGTCAGCGTGCCGGTTTTCGGCACATAGAGGTGAATCTGATAGAAAGGCTGGATGTCGTCGGCCATTGAAGTCACTCTGCTATAACCTCTGCTGACCTTCCTGCCCCGGACAGGAAAAGGAACGGCTGAGGATTTGGTGTGAGGCCGTCTTTATCCCGGCGCTGCCGCAGCAATCGACAGGTTATCGAAGTCGATGCGGACGCCGAGCCGGTTGGCCGCGCTGGCCGCCAGCCCGACCTGACCTTCATCGTAAGCATCGTCGCTGGCATCGCCGAGAAAGGAGTCGTTCGCGTAGAAGGCGAGATAAGTGCCGACACAGACTGCGCGCAGATGGTTCGAGTCCGGCCCGACCTTGATCTTGTCCGACGTTGTCCAGTTGACCAGCGGCGTCAGGCTGCGACCGCGTGAGCGGAAGATAGCGAATGAGCCAGTTCCCTGAATCAGGAACAGGTAGCCGTCGCCGTTGTTGTCTTCGAGCGCTGTCGCGGGCGGCAGAGTCGCTTCGGCAGTCGCTTCGGCGGTGGCGTCGTCGGGGACTTCAGCCAGTTCCGCCGCCAGCGGGTTGGCCGCTGCGGTTGCCGCGCCGGTCGCTTCGGCAGTCGAGGGCTGAGTGGCTGCGCCGGTTATGCTGGCTGTCGCTTCAGCCGTGGCCTCGGCGGTCGCGCCAGCCATCATCTGCGCCAGCCCCTGCGCCGCGATATTCGCATTCGCCGTCGCTTCGGCGGTTGCCGCGCCGGTTGCGCTGGCCGTCGCTTCAGCCGTGGTTGCGCTGGTCGCGCTGGCCTGCGCTGTCGCTTCGACGGCTGCCTGAGGACTGCTATCTGCCGCCGTGGTTGGCTGGCCGACGTGACCGCGCACGCGGCACATCACGCCGAAAGCGTTCTCATTGCGCTCGCTCAACTGCCGGGTGTCAACGTCGATGACGACGTCCTTGAGCGTCGGCCCGCCCTGGCCCCACCACAACTCGTCGTCACCGGAGCGCACGTCGATGCGATAGACGCCGCTGCGCACGAGCAGGCTGGCGCTGTTATACGTCCCCTGCTCGAACTGCTTCGACGCGGAGAAATCGTAATAAGTGATCTCGTCGCCCTTGACGAAGGTTTTGACTGGCCCGGCGCTCCGGCACGAAGCCAGCAGCGCGCAGGCGAGGATTGCTGCAAGATAACCCGTCCGTTTGCTCACACTGCGCTCCGTTTCATCGCGTTGGCGCGTCCGGCGATTGAATGCCTCAACTCTACCACAGGTTGTCGGCAGGGCGCAGGAAGATTGCGCTCGCGCCGACAGGCGTAATATCGCTATTTTCACGGCAAAAGTCGCGCTTGCCCAATCAACACTCATCGACAGCTAATCCGGTGTACAATGCAGGAATGTTGGTTTTTGGTTTACGCTCGCCCGGCGGTGAATCAGGGCAGCGGCCTCTTTCAACGCTGGCAATTCAGGCGGATGGTTTCTCAGACAAGGATAAGGCATGTCAACTGCGCAGGCGATCAAGGCACAGACGATCCATCAGGACACGCTGCTTGCCAAGTCGAACGTGGTCGGTGTCGGCGTCGGCTTCAAGAACGCGAAGGGCGCGACGACCGGCGAACTGTCGGTCGTCGTGCTGGTCGAGCAGAAGAAGCCGCTGGCCGCGCTGGCGGCTGAGGATGTCATTCCGAAGGAAGTCGATGGGATGCGGACCGACGTCTACGAGGTTGGCTTTCTGCGGGCCTACCAGCTTCCCGACCCGCCGCAGCCGCCGTCTGATCCGGGGACGCCGCTTCAGCCGCCCGGCCTGCCTGAAGCCGACCCGCGCGGACGCTTTCGCCCGATCATCCCGGATGGAGTCAGCATCGGTCACTACAAGGTGACTGCCGGGACGCTCGGCACGATGGTTAAGGATCGTGCGACCGGCGACCGGCTGATTCTCTCGAACAATCATGTGCTGGCGAACGGCAACGAGGCGCAGATCGGCGACGCGATTCTGCAGCCGGGCGCGATTGACGGCGGCGAGATGCCCGCCGACGTCATCGCCCAGTTGGAGCGCTTCATTCCGCTGCGCTTCGTCGATGATCCGCCCGGTCTGACTCCGCCGACGCCGATTCCCCCTAATCCGCCGATGCCGCCGACACCGCCGACCGATCCGGTCAACCCGCCGCTCAACCCGAACCCGCCGCCGATCAGCCCGCCGCCGCTGCCCTATCCTGACAACAGCGGTGGGGCGAAGCCGAGTCCGCAGGGCTGCGCCAGCCTGCTCGGCATCGTCGCCGGAATCGTCAACCTGATCGCCCGACTGTCCGGCGCGGCCACGCGGATGTCGGTCACGCCTGCGGCGTCGGCAGCCTCGCCCGCGCACAACGCGCCGGTCGGCCCGCGCTCGTTCCCGGCCTCGACAGCCAGCATCGGCGCAGGCGCGCTCGTGCCGGAAAACCGCGTTGACTGCGCCCTCGCGCGCCCGACGAACCCCGATATGTTCAGCGGCGAAATCCCGCACATCGGCATCATCAGCGAGACGACAGCGCCGACGCTCGGCATGAAAGTCCGCAAGTATGGCCGCACCAGCGGCTACACCGAAGGGGCGATCACGCTGCTCAACGCGACCGTCAACGTCGGCTACTCGACCTCGGCTGGCCCGCGGACGGCGCGGCTGGTCGGGCAGGTCATCACCGAGCCGCTCAGTCAGGGCGGCGATTCCGGCTCGCTGATCGTCGATACGGCGGAAGCGAAGGCGGTCGGGCTGCTGTTCGCCGGTTCTGATCTGGCGACGATCTTCACGCCCATCGACACCGTCCTCTCGGCGCTCAACATCACCCTCTGATTAGAGAAGGGAACCGAGAGCCGAGAACCGAGATAAAGCCTGCTACAGCGATTGATTTATCTTTTTCTCGGCTCTCGGCTCTCGGCTCTCGGTTCTGGAGAATGTCCATGTCTCAATCTGATCTCGACCGGCAGATCGCGCGCGCGACGGAAGTTGAAGCCCGCTATGCCGACATGCTCCTGAGCAAGCCGAATGTCGTCGGCGTCGGCGTCGGCTTCGCCCACAAAAACGGCCAGCCGACGCGCGAAGTTGCGCTCGTCGTCATGGTCGAGCAGAAACTGCCGCTGGCGCAGCTCGCCCCGGAAGACGTAATTCCGTCCGAACTGGACGGCGTCCGCGTCGATGTCCAGGCGACCGGCAGCTTCAGCGCCGCTGACGCGCCCGTGTTCGACGCGCAGTGAGGCGCTAACGCAACGCGAACACGCCTTCGCCGATGGATCGCCGGTTTGAGCGCAGTTTTTCGGCTTGGGTGCTGATCTTATTCATTGCGCGCCTTAACTCAGGTCTGCTTTCATCACGTCCATCCAGACGGCGAGGCCGCGCCACGGCCCGAACGGCGCATAGTGCGCCGCAATCGCTTGATCGGTCGCGGGAAGGCCGCCGTTGAAATTTTCCCTGAACATTGTCCGGCAGACGCTGTCGAGGCCGAGCGCCTCGAAGCGACCCAGCAGCCGTGACATCGCGCCTGCTGCGTAGTCGCCGAAGCCCTTGATCCGCTTGAGCCGCGCGTAGATGTCGGCGTCGGCATGATGGGGATCGAGCAGGGCCTGCGGGTCGAAGCGGCCCTCGGCGATGTCGAGCGCCAGCGCGTGCAGAAATGCGCCGCGATAGCCCGCCCTGACGTGGATATTGAGCGCATCCACGCCCAGCGCGGCGACGCGCTCCGGCGACGGGAAGGCGTTCCCGCCGCCGCTGTACGGCTCGCCGAGCGCAGCCAGCCGCGCCACCATCAGGCGGGTCATCGCCCAGGTGGTGTTGGTCGTCAGCAGGGTCTTGGCGAGGTCTTCCCAGACTGTCGGCGAAACCAGCATCCGCCCCGCGCCTGCCGGTTCGATCCAGTCGTAGCCGGGAATGCTGCGGGTGAGGGCATAAAACGCCTGTATCTCCTGATCGAAGCCGAGCACGCGCTTAAAGATCGCCCCGATCTCGGCGGTCTGCGCGTCGGTCGGCGCGGACGCGAGGCCAGCGACTGTGATCGTCAGCGCATGGCCGGACGGTCGGATTTCGAGCCGGACGACCTCGCCATTCTGGAGTCGGACAATTGTCGCCAGCGCGCGCTCCGCCGCGCTGCTGCTGAAAGGATGCAGCACACGCCAGCCATGACTGGTGACGGTCGGCCAGTAGTGGAAGCCGTCGGGGGGAATGAGGGTGAGTTCAGTCGTCATCGGCGGCGATTGTAGCGTGTTTTCGTTCAGGGAGTGATGCGGCGCCTGACGGCCCAGGGCGCGCTGGCCGTCAGGCGAGCCGGGAACGGACTGCGTATTAGCATCGCCCTGAGGGTTATTTACACATCAGGCGGCTCGTTTTCGAGCAGGGTTTTCAGCCGCAGCAACCGTTGATCCCAGAGGGCCGTGACTTCCCTGAGCCACAACTCGACGTCGTTGAGCGGTTCTGGTGTCAGCGTGTAGCGTTTTTCGCGGCCCCGCCGCGATACCGCAACCAGCCCGACCTGTTCCAGCACCGTCAGGTGCTTGAGGATACCCTGCCGGGTGATCGGGTAGTCGGCGGCAAGCTGCGTCGCCGTTCGGGGACTGTGTTCCGCCAGATTCACCAGCAGGCTCCGGCGCAGCGGGTCGGCCAGCGCGGCGAAGATCGGCGCGTCCATCGGATTAGAATCTCCTTTTTCTGAGCTACGTGACGAGCGACATTCCTCGGCGGGCTGACAGGCCGCGGCCTAAAATCCGCCGGGATAGGGCAGCGGCTGATCTTCGGCGCTGGCTTTGACGTTTTCCAGCATCATGCCGAAGCCGAAGCCAGTCTGCTCGATACTGTTATGACGAGTGTCGAGCGCCTCGTGCTGATAGCCGGAATAGGTAATCGTCAGGCGCGTGCCGCCGTTCTCTTCAGCCAGCGTCCATTCGGTGATGAAGGTTGTCGGGGTCGATTCTGGCGTCGAGTGTGTGACCAGCCGATGAGGCGGCTCGACGAGGTCAATCACCTGAAGCGGCGTCTCGACCGCCGCTGCGGGGTCGTAAATCGAGACGACTCCGCCCACCTTAAGGCCGCTGCCGCGCCACTCAACCCCCGGCGAGAACCACTTGCCAAGCTGTTCCGGTTCGGTGATCGCTGCCCAGACGCGCTCGATGGACGCCTTGATCCAGATGCTGCGCTCGACCGCGAGGCGTTCGTCTGTTTCACGACGATAGCCCAGCAGTTCAGTCAAATAGCCTTCAGGGTAGGGCAGGGCTGCGCCATCGATAGTGGCTTTGAGATTCTGGAGCGCTTTTTCCCAGCCCGCGCCGCTCGGCCTCAAGCGTTCCTGCGCGGCTTTTTCCGGCAGCATCTCGAAGCCGCTCAGCGCCACGGTCACGCGCGTGCCGCCATTTTCGGAGTCGAGCGCGAAATTTGCGCTGATGAGCTTATCTGGCAGGCCGCGCAGTGAAACCCTGCGCGGCCTGTCCACCTGTTCGAGCAAGGCCAGCTCGATGCTCATCGGCCCCATCATGACCGCCAGCGTGTCACCATTCTGCTGCAACTGCGCGCCTAACGCAGGCGGCAGCAGCCATTGGCTGAGCTGCTGGGGGTCAGTGATAGCCGACCAGACACGCTCAATCGAAGCTTTGATCCAGATGCTGCGCTCGACCGCGATCCTGTCCATCAGATTGCCTTTCATGTGAAACCGTCCGGTTGCAGATACAATACTCGATAATTTGTTCTAATGCAACCCGTTAGTTACAAATCCGCATGATCTGCTGCGCTGTTGTTTGGGCTGAGTCGCTCAAATTTCCGCTTCTCCGCTGCTTTCGCGCGATGGCAGCCGGTTCTCAGCGACGGTTATGAATTTCAACGAGCCTTACACCCCGATGCGCCTACTATGTTACAATAAACGGGCGTCTGACTAGCGAGTGACATGCGACCATGAACGCGCGGCGACAACCGAATATCCTGCTCATCATCCTCGACACGCTGCGGCGCGACCGGCTCTCGCTCTACGGCCACACGGCGGAAACGTCGCCCGCGCTCGACCGTTTCGCCGCCGATGCCACGCTGTTCACGCGGGCTATCGCTCCGGCGCAGTGGACGGTTCCGGCCCATGCCTCATTATTTACCGGCCTCTATCCGAGCGAACATCGACTGACGCAGGGCAATGGCCTGCTCTCCGGCGCCTACCCGACGCTGGCGGAAATCCTGCGCGGCGCGGGCTATGAGACAGTCGCCTTCTGCAACAATCCGCTGGTCGGCGCGCTCGATCATGGCTTGCAGCGCGGCTTCGATCACTTTTACAATTATTCGACTGCCGTCCCCAATCGTCCGTTCGACAGCCGCAGGCCGTTCGTCCGACGCGAGTTCTCGCGCCGCTTTCGCCCGACGGGGCGCAAAATCGGCAACGCCTTCGCCCGCCATGACGCGCTGTTTCGGCTGTCGCTCCATCCGCTGCTGACGCCGATCTGGGCGCGCGGCATCAACTTCAAGGGCAGCACCGAGAACTCGATAGGCGATCTGATCGACTTGCTGGCCGAGCGCCGCGCCGGGGGGCAGGCTGCGCCGCTGTTCACCTTCGTCAACCTGATGGGCGCGCATCTGCCTTATCAGCCGCCGCGTGATGCGCTTCAGCGAGTCGCGCCCGACGTGCGCGCCGACAAACAGGCGCACGCCTTCATGCGCCGCTGGAACGCCGATGCCGCCGCCTGGGCCAGCCCGACTGATCCGCCGTTGACCGACTGGCAGCGCCGGACGCTGCTGGGCTTTTACGATGCCGAGATCGCCCGGCAGGACGCGCAGGTTGGCCGACTGCTGGCGGCGCTGCGAACGTCCGGCGCGCTCGATGACACGATTGTGATCGTCACCGCTGACCACGGTGAGGCGCACGGCGATCATGACCTGTTCGGACATGGCTTCGTCGTCTATCAGGAACTGGTGCATGTGCCGCTCATCATTCACGCGCCGGAGTATTTCCCGCGTGGGCGTGAATTTACGGACAGCGTCTCGACCCGGCGGCTGTTCCACACGGTGCTTGATCTGGCAGGAGTCGAGCCGCCGCTCGATGCCGCCGACCCGAACGCCGACGTAGCCGGGCTGTCGCTGCTGACGGCGGTCGAGGGCGGACGGCAGCGCGAGCGCGATCTTGCGTTCTCAGAGGCGGTGCCGCCGACAACCTTTCTGCACGTCATCGCGCATCGCAACCCTGATGCCGTTTCGCGGCTGATGCTGCGGCAGACGCGGCGCGGCCTCTATCGCGGCTCGCATAAGCTGGCCGTGGTCGGCGAGCGCGTCGAGGGACTGTATGACCTGGCGCGCGATGCCGCCGACGCGCGCGATGTCGCCGCCGAGCAGCCCGCCGTAGCGCAGGCGCTTCAGGCGGAAATCAGCGCGTTCGTGGCGGCGGCGACGGGCGATCAGGCCGGGACGGCAGAGCCGACCGCCTTCAGTCCGGCGGTCGAGGAGCAGCTTCGGGCATTGGGCTATCTTGAGTAAACCTTCACCCTCACTCCCAGCCCCTCTCCCTCAGGGCGAGGGGTGAAAAACAGGCCGAAGGATGTTACTGCAATTCTTCGAGATGACTCGAAACGGGGGATAAAACATGGCGCGTAAACAACTGGAGCTGATCCCCGCCGACGTGACGTCTGAGGAGCAGGCGCGCGTCCGCGAGATTTTCGACCGGCTGACGCGCGCATCCGCGCATTGGGATCCGACCAGCCTCTCGTACTTCAAGGGACAGCCGTTCAAGGCGCTGATCGCGGCGATGTTGAGCGCCCAGACGCGCGAGGAGCAGACGACCGCCGCCGCTAACAGGCTGTTTGCGCTGGCCGATAACGCCGCCGATATGGTCGGGCTGACCGACGCGCAAATCTGGGATGCCATCAAAGGCGTGCAGTACGCCGAGTCGAAGCTGCGCTACGTCCGCGACATTGCCGGGCGGGTGGTCGCCAACGGCGGCAAAGTGCCAGAAACCGTCGATGAGCTGATCGAGTACAAGGGCGTCGGCTGGAAGGTGGCCGTGCTGACGCTGGCGATGGGCTACGGACGCACCGAGGACATCACGGTTGACGTCCATGTGGGGCGGATCGGCAAGCGGCTCGGCCTGATCCCGGAGTCGATCAAACAGCCGCCGAAGATGAACGACGCGCTCAAGGCGGTGCTGCCGCGCGAGATGTGGCCGACCTGGAACGCGCTGATGGTCATGTTCGGGCGCAACATCTGCCTGCCGACCTACCCGCGCTGCCCGACATGCCCGCTTAATGATCTATGCCCGAAGATCGGCGTGACGGCGATGGCAAGGCGCTGAACGCGAACCGCATAGTACCGTGATTGCTAGAGAGCTGTGACATTGGAAAAAGTCAGAGCGAGTAGACTGGCCCAGGTCTTGAGGTCAAAACCAACGTTGGTGCGCGCATGAAGGCGCTGGATCCCCATCGCTTCGAGTTGACTGTAAACGGTCTCGATCCGCTTGCGATAGTGACGCAAATCGTAGTCGTCGGCCCAGCGGTTAGGGGACCTGTTTTTACGCCGCGCCGAGACGAGCCGAACGCCACAGGCGGCCAGGAGACTGACCGCATCCGGGTCAGACACGTAGCCTTTATCACCAAAGAGCGTCGCTCCTTCCGGCAGCACCAGCGTCAGTTCATGAACGGGCGTCAAGTCATGCTCGCAGGCTGGCAACAGGTCGAAACTGACCGGGATGCCCGTCTCAGTACAGATGAGATGTAAGCGCCAGCCAAAGAATTTCTCACGCTTGGCCGCACAATAGCCACAAAACGCCTTGCCCCCGACTTTGCGACAGCGGCCAGCGCGGGCGCGTTTACAGACCGGCAGCGGCATACTATCGATGAGATAGACGGTTCCCTGAGTAAAAACCTCACCCAATAGGCAAACGATCCCATACAGCCAGTCACCGAGCGCGTGCAAGCGCCGACTGAAGCGCGAGACGCTTACGGGTCGAATGTAGCCCAGCTTGACCAGAATACCTGAGGCCCGTTCATGATGATTTTGGAAATATTTAGCCGCCAGAACTGCGACCGTCAGGATTTCGGCGGCACTACTGCGGCTGCGGCTATCCTCTGAAACCCATATCACGGAGTAGGTCATCAATCACCACATAGCTGGTTACAATATCCGTGTCGTTCATGGCTGTTCCTCACTCAATGGTTGTCTGGTAACTCCCATTTTAGCGAGAACAGCCTGAACGACTTCAACCAGCAATCACGGTAAACTTCTCAATCGTGCTGTCTATTACTGGGAAAAGGCCAACGGTGGCAAAATCAGTGACTTTAAAAGATTGCAGCTAGAGGCCGCTGTAGCTGCTGGAACAATAACTGCTTGGCTTCTTAATGCGTCAACCATGAAACTGATCCCGGAAAGATGGTGGGATTTTACACCTGACCAAATGGAAAAAGAATGTAACAAATTAAGGGAAGCCCTAAAAGGTGCAATAAAGGAGTTAATAAAACAAATTGCGCGCATGCCATAAGAGATCAAATGCCGGAGGTACTGTCATGAGCAATGATACAGATTTGGATAAGCTAAAACTTTCACAGCTTATCAATTACTTTAAAGGACCAAATCTAGGTGAAGAATATGATTACTATGACAGGTTAGCAGGATTGATTCGAGATCAAGGGCAGCCAGGGAATAAGTTTCTAATTGACACCTTTCGGGCAATAGCTGACGACGGTTTAAATAGTGATGAGGAACATCTAAGAGCATTAATATGGTCACTTTCTATTGTGGTGAATAATTCGCGGAACGAATTTGAACCATTGGACTCACAGGAACAAGAATTTGTTTGTCAGCAACTTATGGCATATCTTAATAATTATTCTGATCTTATTCTCATTGCGTCCATAAATGGGCTTGGCAACTATTCCGATAACCGACCTAGAGAACAAATCCTCAAATACGCAAATCATGTATCTGAGTATGTGCGAAGCAGTGTTGTTAGCTATATTTCGAAAGTTGATCGCAAGCTCGCAATCCCATTCTTGCTTCAAGCGTTGACGGATCATTCATATGTAGTGAGAGATACAGTGATTGATGAGCTATTTACTTTTCATGATCCACGACTAATTCCCCACATAAGACCCCTGCTTAAAGATCCTAATCCAATGGTAGTCGAATCTGCTCACCAGGTAATAAAGGCTCTAGAAGATCAAGCTAATTATTTATCTGATATATAAGGAAAATAGCATATGGCTACAACAGGTAATAATTCACAATCACCAAATAATCAGCCCTCAAATCAACAAACAGCAACGAACAATGGTGGGAATAATACCTCGTCAAACAAATCGATTGGAGCAGCAGACCTTCTGAGCCAAGGATTACTTATCCTAGGGGCTCTGCTCGAACTTCAAATTGTGGCTGGGCGGATTGAAGCTGCACTACTAGGAATTGATGAACATCGTATTACTGCTATTGAAAATATATCGGACTCGAGAGATCGATCTCTGAATGCGATTATCGAAACGCGTGATGGAGCTCTCGGACAAATTAAAGCTAACAAGGATTCCGCATTAGGCGATATCAAGAGGGCGCTCGATAACGCACTTGCGCAAATCCGTTGGAGTGACGCACCGCATAGCGTTGATCCTCCTGCAATTCAGAATAGTTTTGATCCAAACGGTTCATATAATACTCATGGACTTCCGAAAAGGGAGACAAATAATATAGGATAGAAACATGGCACAACGACGAGTCAAACTGACAGCAGCAGAAATCGGACAGTTTCGGCAGGCAGAAGCACAAACGCGAGACGTTCATGAACTGAAGCGTTTGCAAGCGATGCGCTTGTACGGCAGCGGCATCCCGTTGGCGGATATCCAGGCGCTGGTGAGCGCGGGCGAAAGCACGATTCGTCAATGGGCGATGGCGTACCGCGCCGAAGGGTTGGCAGGACTGCGCTCCAAGTGGCAGGGGAAGAACGCCAACAAACTGACGGATGAACAGCGGCACAAGATCAAGGAACGCCTCCAGCAATACCGTCCGCTGGACTTGCACCTGAGCGCAGGGGAGTATTGGACGGTGAGCGACTTACGAGCGGCGGTTGAGCAGTGGTTTGGGGTGGTGTACGCCGATGAGACCAGTTACCAAACGCTGCTGCATCAGAGTGGGTTTAGCTACCAGCGCACCAGCAAGGTCTACCGTTCGCGTCCAAGCGAGGCGACGTTAGCCAGTTTCGAAGCGGAACTGGAAAAAAGTGACCGACTTTTTGCAAGACCATCCTGAGGGGCAAGTGGTTGCACTCGATGAAATGAGCCTGTATTTTCAGGCAACCAGGACGCGCCTGTGGGGACTTGTCGGACAAACGCCGGTGGTGCGGGTCAGCCCGCAGCGCGACCACGTGCATTTCTACGGTGCGATTAACCTCCAAACCGGCTATGAGTTTGCGCTACCAACGCTGGACATGAGCAGCGCGACAACCGCCGCTTTTCTGCGCGACCTGCTGCTTTACTACCCGACCCAACCCCTCCTGTTGCTCTGGGATCGCGCCAACTGGCACAAGGGCGAAGCGGTCAAGCAAGTGCTTGCCAACAATCCACGCCTGCAGCTGGTCTTTTTCCCGCCTGCCAGTCCGCACCTGAACCCGCAGGAGCATGTTTGGTCACAAGCGCGGGCGGCAGTCAGTCACAACCATACCTGCCCAAGCTTTCCGCATCTCCGTCAGCAGTTTCTCGACTTCTTATCGTCGCACTTGTTTCCCTTCCGCTGGTTGTCCAAGTATGCACCGCCTGTTTTATTTGAATCATAAATCGGTAGTCCATAAGACACGGTTGAATTGTGCTATGAAGCTCCTGTTTCTCGTCTCATCGCTCGATTTGGCGCAGCCGTTCAGCGCGACGCCCTCATGGTGGCAGCTTATGAAGGGGCTGTACGAGGTCGGCGTCGAGGTCGTCGCCACGCCCTACCAGGGGCCAGCGATTGAGTCGCTCTGGTGGCGCGCCGAGCCGAACCCGGCGCAGCTTCAGGGCGACGTCTTCAAGGCGGCGCGCGACACGGTTCGCAAAATCCTGCCCGGCGGCCAGCCCTCGACGGCCAGCGCCGGCGAAGCTGCGAGCGACAGGCTCGTCCGCCGCGCCGCTCAAACGCTGATCGCGCCGATCTGGCATCGGCATCTCGACCGGATTCTGACCGAGCAGCCGGACATCGACGCGCTGATCGTGCTGACCGCGCCGCTCAACCAACTGACCGGCGTCCCGCGCGACTTGATCGCCAGACACCACAAGCCGATTTTCTACTACGATGGCGACGTGCCTGCCAGCCTGCCGAGCATGGCTGGCTTTCAGTCCGGCTTTCGCATTTATCAGGGGGCCGATCCGTCCGAGTACACTGCTTTCATCAGCAACAGCTTCGGCGGCGCAGACGCGCTGACCGCGCTCGGCGCGCAGCACGTCCACACGCTCTATTACGCCGCCGACCCGGACGTATTCGCGCCGATTGCCGTCCCGGCGCAGGACATCGACGTGCTGTTCTACGGGCATGGCCGCGAGTACCGCGAGTCATGGATTGACGCCATGCTGGCCGGGCCGTCGCGGACGCTGGCTGACGCGCATTTCGCCGCGCGCGGGACGCGGCTCGGCGACCTCGGCAGGACGGAAATGCTGCCGTATCTGAGCTTCAGCAAGCTGCGCGAATACGCCTGCCGCAGCAAGATCAATCTGGCGATCACCCGCGCGGCTCACGCCGGAGTCTTCGCCTCGTCGTCGGCGCGGCCCTTCGAGCTGGCGGCGATGGGCTGCTGCATCGTCGCCAATCCGTACAGCGGCATCGAAGTCTGGTTCGAGCCGGGGAAAGAGTTGATCGTGGTGACGTCCGAGGAAGAAGCCATCGACCGCTACCGCTATCTGCTGGCACATGACACCGTTCGTCAGGCGGTCGGCGCGGCGGCCCGCGAGCGCGTGCTCAAGGAACACACTTTCCGCCACCGCGCCCGCCAGTTGATGGAGATCGTTCGGTTGTATCTTTAAGCGAGCGGCGACTGATCGTAGTGGGCGAGCAGGTCGGCGGCGTTGTCGTAGATCGCCAGCGCGCCCTTCAGGTCGGCGTCTGACCAGCCGCCGGAGCGCACGGCGATCATCTGGATTCCGGCTTTGAGCGCCGCCGACACATCATACGGTGTGTCGGCGAGCATGATCGCTTCGTCGGCGGGTACTTTCGAGCGCTCTAGCGCCGCCTGGACAATATCCGGCGACGGTTTCGACTGCTCGGCGTCGTCGGATGAGGTCTTGTGCTCGATCAGGTCGCTAACGCCTGCGACGTTCAGGAGCGGCTCCAGTTCGTCCCCTTTGGCCGATGTGGCGATGACCAGTTTCAGTCCCTGCGCCCTGATGCGCTCCATCAACGGGCGCACATCCGGGAAAGCTTTGAGCGTTGGCAGATAATCCTGCCTGAAGATGTCGCCGCGCCGCTGGCTGATCTGTCTGCCCGCGTCGCTTTGATCGCTCAGGCCGGTCACTTCCGGCAGCAGATGGTCGCCGCCCATGCCGATCATCCGGCGGACGCGCTCGAATGGCACGTTAAAGCCGGCTGCTTCGAGCGCGCGAACCCAGGCCCAGGCGTGCGCGTCGTTGCTGTCGATCAGCGTGCCGTCAATGTCGAGAATGACCGCGCGATACGGCGTCATGGTTGATCCATTTGATTACAGTTACCATGACGAAAAGTGTAACTGATCTTTGGCATGATCTGCATCCGGTTTCAGCGAACGCTCATGATCGGCGGCGGATGAACGGCTCAAGCGCGACAAGATCGGCAGGGTAAGAGGCGGGTCGAAATCCGTCTGATAGAAGGCTGAGGTCGCAGTCCTCAATTGCTATCCCCTGCGCCGTTCCCTATAATTCCGGCATCAGACCAGCGCCACAGCGCCGCTCTGACTTTGCAGGACATTCGAGGCATTTCATGTACATTCTGGGCATTAACGCATATCACGGCGGCGCTTCGGCCTGCCTGATCGAAGACGGTCGCCTGATTGCTGCCGCCGAAGAAGAGCGCTTCAACCGGACGAAGTATTGGGCCGGTTTCCCGGTGCAGTCGATCCGCTATGTGCTGGAAGCCGCCGGGATCACGGCCAACGACCTCGACCAGATCGGCATCTCGCGCAACCCGAAGGCCAACATGATGCAGGCGGCGCTGTTCGCTTTCCGCAACCGACCGACGCTCGGCATGGTGCGCGACAAACTGAGCAACAGCATGAAGGTCGGCTCGCTCAAGCAGGTCTTTGGCGAGCAGATGGGCCTCAAGCCGACCGAGCTGAAGGCTGAGTTCCACAATGTCGAGCATCACCGGGCGCATATGGCGAGCGCCTTCTTCGTCTCGCCGTTCGAGAACGCTGCCATCCTCTCGGTCGATGGCGCGGGCGACTTCGTCACGACGATGTGGGGAACCGGCAGCGGCAGCCGAATCGACGTCGCTGACGAGATCAATTTCCCACACTCGCTCGGCATCTTCTACAGCGCCGTCTCGCAGTGGCTCGGCTTTGTCAAGTATGGCGACGAAGGCAAGGTCATGGGCCTCGCGCCTTACGGCCAGCCGCTCTACGTCGATCAGATGCGTAAGCTCGTCCGCATCCAGCAGGACGGGACATTCGAGCTAGACCTCGATTACTTCGTTCATCACGCCGAAGGCGCGGCGATGACCTGGGATGGCGGCGAGCCGACTATCGGCACGCTTTACTCGCCCAGACTGATCGAGATGCTCGGCGAAGCTCGCGTGCCGCGCAGCGAGATTACGCAGAAGCAGATGGACGTGGCCGCCTCGCTTCAGGCCATGCTCGAAGAGGCCGAGATGGCGCTGGTCAAAAAGATTCAGCAGGACAGCGGTTCGACGGTGCTTTGTCTGGCGGGCGGCGTGGCGCTCAACAGCGTGTTTAACGGTATGATCTTGCCCAATACGAAGTTCGACGACCTCTATATTCAACCGGCGGCGGGCGACGCCGGGACGTCGCTCGGCGTCTGCTATTACATCTACCATCAACTGCTCGGCAAGCCGCGCAGCTACGTCATGAACGACGCCTACACCGGCCCCGGCTACACCGACGCGCAGATCAGGACGGCTTTCGATCAGGCGGGCATCATCTGCACGGAAAGGGACGACGCCGCGCTGGTCAAATGGGCCGCCGACACCGTCGCCAGCGGCGGCATCCTCGGCTGGTTTCAGGGGCGGATGGAGTGGGGGCCGCGCGCGCTCGGCAACCGCAGCATCATCGCTGACCCGCGCCGCGACGACATGAAAGATATCCTCAACGCCCGCATCAAGCACCGTGAAAAGTTCCGCCCGTTCGCGCCGTCGGTGCTGCTCGAAGCGGTCGGCGACTACTTCGACCAGACTTATCCCGACCCGTTCATGCTCAAGGTTTACGGCGTGCTGCCGGAGAAGCAGAAGGAAGTCCCGGCGATCACCCACGTTGATGGAACCGGGCGGCTGCAAACGGTCGATCAGCGCTACGCTCCGACCTACTGGGCGCTTATTAACGCCTTCCGTGAGCGCACCGGCGTGCCGCTCGTGCTGAACACCTCATTCAACGAGAACGAGCCGATTGTCTGCACGCCCGCCGAGGCCATCGACTGCTACGCGCGGACGAAAATGGACGCCATCGCAGTCGGGCGCTTTACGGCCAGCAAAGCCTAGCTTTTTCGGTCACGGCGGGCGCAGCCTTCGCGTCCGCCGTTTGATTCCCCGCCAGCCCGGTATTTGACAGATTGCGAACAATCGTGCTAAAAATAACGCTTTGATCGGCTTCATGTCGTCTGGAGATCGCCATGCTCGCTCTGACGCAGGATCAGGTGTTGACCTGGCGGCTGTCGCGGCACTTCCTGCTCGACCGCGCGCCGCGCGCTGACCTGCTCCGGGTGGTGCAGCGGCTCGGCGGCGCGCAGGCGCAGGTGATGTCGGCTGCTGAGATGCAGCTTGCCGCGCGGGTCGACGGCCTGACGCTGGACGACATCCGCAGCGCGCTCTGGAAGCAGAAGACGCTGCTCAAGACGTGGCAGTTCCGTGGGACGCTTCACCTGTTGGCGGCGGATGAGCTGCCGCTGTATGCCGCTGCGCTTCCGAAGGCCATCGGCCCGTTTTACCGCAGCAAAAGCTGGCTCAAGGCGCGCGGCGTGACGCTTGAGGAGTACGACGCCATCATCGAAGGCGTGCGAGCGGCGCTCGGCGCGGAGCCGATGACGCGCGAGCAGCTTGCGAATGCGGTGATGGCGAAGATGAACGCGCCGCATCTGGGCGAACTGCTGCGCTCAGGCTGGGGATCGCTGCTCAAGCCGTCGGCTCACGTCGGCGCGCTGTGCTTCGCGCCGAGTCAGGGCCAGAATGTCACCTTTGTCGCGCCGGAAAAATGGCTCGGCAGCCCGCTCGTCGCCCTCGATCAGGATCAGGCGCTGCGCGAAGTGGCGCGGCGCTATCTGGAAACTTATGGCCCGGCGACACCCGGTAGTTTCGGCGGCTGGCTCGGCATGAACGAGGCGCGCTCCAAACGGCTGTTTCGTGAGCTGGGCGACGAGATCACCGAAGTGGCCGTCGAGGGCTGGACGGTCTGGGCGCTGACCCGCTCGCTCGACGCGCTGGCAAAGACTGATCCGCGCGAGTCGGTGCGGATGGTTCCGAACTTCGATCCTTATATCCTCGGCTCGGCTCGGCACAACCGCCAGATCGTCGAGGCCGAATATAAGCCGCGCGTCTGGCGTCAGGCGGGCTGGATTTCGCCGTGCGTGCTGGTCAATGGGCGCGTGGCCGGCGTCTGGAGCCTGAAGAAAGGCAAAGGCGGGGCGGCAATTGAGGTTGATCTGTTCAAGCCGGTCAGCAAAAAAGTTCAGAAGGGCATCGACGCCGAAACCGAGCGAATGCTGACTTTCATCAACAGCGGCACGCTGGCGGAGGATGATCCCTCACCCCCGGCCCCTCTCCCGGATGGCGAGGGGTGAAAGATGAGATAAGGGATTTCGTCGGGACATGATGCGCCATGCCCGCTCTCGCCTTTTTGTTCATCAGAATATCCGCTGTCTCACCTGACAGACTCGCTGGTTTCGTAGAGGAGGAAGGTCAACGCATGAGTCCGATTGAATATGTTAACCCGGAGACGATGCATCGCAACCCCGCTTTTACGCAGATGATCTCGGTCACAGGTAATCATCGGACGCTGTACATCGGCGGGCAGGACGCCGTCAACGTCAAAGGTGAGATCGTCGGCAGGGGCGACATCGGCGCGCAGACGACGCAGGTGCTTGAAAATATTCAGACGCTGCTGGCGGCAGGCGGGGCCGGGCCGGAGCATATCGTCAAGTGGACGCTCTATCTTGTTCAGGGACAGGATATGCGCGCCGGGTTCGCTGCGGCGATGAAGTTCTGGGGCAATCGCCCGAACCCGCCGACAATTTCGTTTGCCTACGTCGCCGGGCTGGCGAATCCCGACTTCCTGATTGAGATGGATGCCGTCGCCGTCGTGCCGGAGTAAATGCGCCCGTCTGAAATAAACGGCTTTTTGCAGATTGCACAGATAGATTGTCGGGCAATAAGAGGGATTTCCGGTTAAGATCAATGCCGACAGTGTGGAGTCCCGAAAGGAAATTCCTTCATGAGTCCGGTATGGCATCTGACTCCTGATAACCTCTATCAGGTTCCGACCACGACCAACGTGATTGTCGTGACCGGCAGCTACAAGACAGTCTACATCGGCTCGCAGGGCGCGTTCGACGAGGACGGCATGGTCGTCGGCCTCGGCGACATCGAGGCGCAGTCGATTCAGGTGCTCAAGAATATCGAGCGGGCGCTGGCGGCGGGCGGCGCGAAGTTCGAACACGTCGTCAAGTGGAATGTCTTCCTCGTGCAGGGGCAGCGGCTCGGCCCGGCGTTCCAGGCGTTTCTGGACAAGTGGGGCGACCGCGCCACCATGCCGACTGTGACCGTGGCGTTCGTTTCCGGGCTGGCCTACCCCGACCTGCTGGTGCAGGTCGACGCGATTGCCGTCGTGCCGGACGAAATTCGCATGACGCAGTCCATTCCCCGCGCAGGGGCATAGCCACTGGTTTCGTGATTCGCCCGCGGGCTGTTAAAGTCGGCGCCTCAGTCAGGGCGAATTATTCAGGGATGGTGTAAAGGCTTATGTTTGAGACGCTCAAATATTACTGTGAACTTCCCGGCCCCGGCGGGCGCGAAGAGCGCGTCCATAAAGCGGCGCTCGAACGCTGGCGCGACAGGCTCGATTGGGTCAGGCTGACTCCGGTCTGCAACCTCGTCGGCCATCTCGGCGGGCAGGGGCCAAAGCTGATGCTGGTCGGCCACGGCGACGAGATCGGCTTCGTCGTCAAATACATCTCAGACGATGGCTTCCTCTATATCACCACCGGCCAGCGCGAGGGCAGCGGACGCCCCGACCTGCGCAGCATGTATTTCAACCCGATGGGCCAGCACGCGCTGGTGATCGGGCGCGAGGCGCTGGTCGAAGGGACATTCGCCACCATCACCGGCCACATCGCCACGCTCGAACAGCGCGCTAAGACGCAGCTTGACTGGAACGACATCTGGGTGGATGTCTGTATGACCAGCCGCGCTGAAGTCGAAGCCGCCGGGATTCAGATCGGCTCGCGCGTCATCTGGAACCCGCCGACGCGCCGCAGCGGCAAATATTTCTATGGCAAGGCGATGGATAACCGCGTCTCGCTGCTGCTGATTGAGGAAGTGCTCAAGCGGGTCGATCCGTCGAAGCTCAAATTCGATCTGTACGTCGGCTCGACGATCATGGAAGAGAGCGGCCTGTACGGCGCAGAGTCGATCAACAACGGCATCGGCTGTGAGTACGCCATCGCCATCGACACTGGCCTGGCGGCGGACGTGCCGGGAGCGGACATCCGCAGCGTCTCGTCGGTGCTGCAAGGCGGGCCGATCCTCATCCATAAAGACCTGTACGGCTACAGTTTCCGGCTCAACAATCACATCGTTGACGCGGCGACCAGAGCGGGGATTCCGCTCCAGCACGCGGCGATGGGGATTTACGGCACCGACGCGGGCGGCATGATCCGCGAGGGCGTGGCGGCGTCGGCGCTCGGCGTGCCGACGCGCTACACGCACAGCCCGTTCGAGATGCTGCACGAAGACGACCTCGAAGCGACGATTAGCCTGCTGCTGGCGCTGCTTTACGAACCGATTACGGAGAACGAATGACCACCAGACCTGTCGTCCTCATCGCCACCTATCTTGAGCCGGAGCTGGTGGAGCAGATTCAGCGCGAGGTGCCGGAGATCGAGATCATCAACCGACCCGACCTGCTCGGCCCGAAGCGTTTCGCCGCCGACCACAGCTCGAAGGCCGTTCGCACGCCGGAGCAGGAAGCCGAGTGGCGCTCGCTGCTGGCGAAAGCCGACATCCTCTGGGACTTCGACCACGAGAACGCCGCCGAACTGCCGGAACTGGCGACTAACCTGAAGTGGATTCAGTCAACCAGTTCCGGTATCGGCCAGTACGTCAAGCGGCTCGGTTACGCTGACAAAACGGGCTGGGTCTTCACGACGTCGAGCGGTGTCCATGCCCGCCCGCTGGCCGAGTTCGCGCTGATGACGATGCTGATGTTCGCTAAAGACTTCGTCTATCTGCGCCGCGAGCAGGCGGCGCATCACTGGATGCGCTACGCCGGATTCGAGTTGAAAGACAAGACGCTCGGCATCGTCGGGCTGGGCAAGATTGGCCGCGAGACGGCGCGGTTGGCGAAAGCGTTCGAGATGCGCGTGGTCGGCACACGCCGCGATACCGAGCAGGGGACGACGGCGGACGTGGACACGCTCTACCGGCCCGACCAGCTTGATGACCTGCTGCGCGAGGCGGATTTTCTGCTGCTGTGCGCGCCGCATACGCCGGAGACTGAAGGACTGATTACGCGTGAGCGAATCGGGCTGCTGCCGCAGGGCGCGGTCATCATCAATATCGCGCGCGGCGTGATTATCGACGAGCCTGCCATGATCGACGCGCTCCGCAGCGGTCATCTCGGCGGCGCAGCGCTCGACGTCTTCGCCAGAGAGCCGCTGCCGCCGGACAGCCCGTTGTGGGACATGCCAAACGTGATCGTCAGCCCGCACTCAGCCAGCACGGCGGTCAGCGAGAACGGCAAGATCGTCGCCTTATTCATCGACAATCTGCGCCGCTACCTCAGCGGTCAGCCGATGCGTAACGTCCTCGACACGGACAAGCTCTACTAACCAGGTGCTGAGTGCTGAGTCAAAACCAAAACTAAAGAGCGTGTCCGGGTCAGCGGACACGCTCTTTTTGCTTTTACTCAGTCCTCAGTCCTGAAGTTCTCAGTTCTTCTTTCCCTGTCTATCCCGGCGGCGTCAGACCGAGCTGGCTGATCTCGGTGAACAGCGCCAGCAGTTCCGGCGGCATCAGGCCGTCCTGCGCGAAGATCGTCCGGCCTGCGTCACTGGTTTCGACGTCGAGGCTGTACTGGTAGGTTCCGGGCGAAGCGTTCGGGCCGGTAAATTGGCCGCTGATGTTGAAAAAGTCGATCTTCCTGAGCAGGTCATCAACGTGGGCGACGACCTCAGCGGGGACAGTTGAGGTCTGGCCGTCGCGCGTCAGCGTGCCGTCTGACCTGAGCAGAATGGTCTGGACGGTGCGCGGGCTGCCGCCTGTCCGCGTGAGAGTGATGGTGTTGAACGACGCTGTCGAGGACGACGACGAGCCGACGACCAGCGTGCCGGGGGGCGGCAGCGTCGGCGCGTTGAACGACTGAATCGTACTTTGAACGGCGGCCTGGGTTGGGTCAGGGTTGGTGGCGCTCGGCGCGGGCGTCGCGGACGGCGCGGCGGTTGCGGACGGCGGCGGCACGATCACGACGTTGGCAGTCGCTTCCGGCGCAGTCGCCGTTGGGGCGGCTGTCGGGGCAGTCGTCGCGGTCGGCGTGGGCTGGCTGGCGCAGGCGGCAATCGTGAGCGCGGCCATCAGCGCGCAGAGAAGGCGAATCTTCATCGGTCTTGCTCCTTCGGCCACTGGCTTCGTAACTCGTTGCACCAGCGACTGGAAGCTCGCTGGCTACAAAAATCAACCCGGCTGACGCTGGCTCAATACGGAAGTCGCGCTCCCGTTAGGCCGAGTTCCCTGAGGCGAATGAACGATTTAATCCGCTAAACCGGCATCTTCATGCCCGTGGTTTTACCCTGCGTCAGGCATCCTATACACAATTCACACCCCTTTAGTGTCACCGATGGACGGTCATGAGGCAAGTTGAGGTTTGTCGGTGCGTGTTCGAGTTTGCAGACAAAAACGCAGGCCGAGTCCCGCCAGCAGCGCCGCGACCGGAATCAGCGGCAGGTAATAGCGCGCCCACGGCAGCGGGTTCGCCAGCAAACTGGCGACGGTCAGCGCCAGCCAGAGCAGCAGGCCCCACTGGCGCGCGCGCAGCGCCTCGACGATGCCGAGCGCTGCCAGCAGCGTCAGCGGGATGCCGAGCAGCAGGCCG
Organism: uncultured Anaerolineaceae bacterium; assembly: GCA_964652205.1. Classification (GTDB taxonomy): domain Bacteria; phylum Chloroflexota; class Anaerolineae; order Aggregatilineales; family Phototrophicaceae; genus ZC4RG36. The sequence continues at coordinate 42,512 of CAZZAO010000011.1, forward strand.
TAGCGCAGGCCGCCGAGCGGTGACGCCTCATAGGCCGCGATTTCTGCCGCGATAGTCGGATCTTTCGACCACGACGACAGCTCATAATATTGAGGCGCGCGGATGAAAGGCTCGGTGACGATTTCGGTCACGCGGCGGAACAGCGGCATCGGCGCGGCAGGGTCGAGGCTGATCTGAATTTCGAGCAGCGTGGCGCGGACTTGCAGCAGATCGCCGAGGCGCGTGATCGGGTCATTCCAGAGGGCGGGCAGCAGCGCGACCGCCAGCATGAGCGTCAGCAGCCCGGCGGCGATCAGCCGGAACGTCGCGCCGAGCAGCGCGCGGCGCTTGTGAGCAAGGTCGGTCAGGAATATCCAGCCGAAGGCGGCGGCGACGAAGACGATGGCGGTGTGTTTGCTGGCGAGCGCCAGCCCGCCAGCGACGATCAGCGCGAGCCACCAGCCCGGCGCGACCGGCGTTCCGGCCTTGCGCCGTTGGGCAATCGCCGCGCCGAGAGTGACGATCAGCAGGCCGAAACAGAGCATCGCGCCTTCCTGGACGCCGCGCCGCCCGTTGAGCAGCACCGCTGGATGGAGCGTATACAGCGCTGTCACGAGATAGGGAAGCCAGCGCGGGCCGATCAGCGAGGCCAGCGCGAACAGGAAGGCGATACTGGCGCACAGCAGCAGCGCCGAGGGCAGGCGCGTCGCCAGCAGCAGCGCCGGTGAGGGCAGGTGGCCGGTTTCGACGTTACGGGCGTAGCTCAGGCCCCAGTCCCAGCCCGGACGCGGCGGCAGGTCGTCGGCGCTGAAACCGGCCAGCATCCAGCTCAGGCCGATGGCGTAACGGTTGACCGAGCCATTGAGGATGCGAAGCTGCCCATCGCTGTCGATATCATACGGCGGCGTGACCATCAGTTTCTGCGGCTGATGATCGACGAACGCCGTGACGAAATCATGGCTCATCGTGAGCTGCTCGGCTTCGTCGCCATGAAAGACGGTCATCGGGACGCCAGCCAGCACGTAGATGCTCAACGCAATCAGCCAGAGCGTAGAGAGCCAGCGAGGCGCTTTTTTCTCCCCCTCTCTGCTTGCGGAGAGGCGGGCGGGGGGTGAGGTCGTCACAGAGGCTTTACAACTGTACCTGATGCGCGTGGCGGACGAAGTCCTGCTGGCGAAGCTCGTCGAGGACGGCGTCGGACAGCGGCTCATCGACCGTCAGCACAGTCAGCGTATGGCCGCCGCGCTGCGAGCGCCCCGTCTGCCAGCTTCCGATGTTGACGCCGTTGGTCGCCATCATCGTGCCGACGCGGCCAATGACACCCGGCTGATCGAAGCTGCCCATAATCAGCAGCGTCCCTTCCGGCACGAAGTTCACTTTGTAGTCGTTGATCTGGACGATGTGTGGCTCGCGCCGGTCGAGCAGCGTCCCGGCCATGACGATCTGCTCGCCGTCCTCAAGCTCGATCTGGCAGGAGACCAGCGTGGCATAGTCGGCGGTCTTGAGTCCTTTGGCCTGCGTCACCGTCATGCCGCGCTCAGCCGCCAGCACCGGCGCGTTGATGTAATTGACGTGGTCGCCCAGTACCGGCGCGAGCAGCCCCTTGAGCAGCGCGACCGTCAGCGGCTTGACCAGCCCGGCGACTTCCTCGCCGCGATACTCGACGGCGATCCGGCGAATCGGGCAGCGCGCCAGCGCGTGAACGACTGTGCCGATGCGCTCGGCCAGCACCAGATAGGGGCGCAGGTCTTCGTAATCGCTGCCCGGCACGAACGGCAGGTTGACGACGTTGCGGTAATCGGTCCCGCGCAGCGCGTCGAGCGCCTGCCGGACGATCTGAATCGATAAGTCCTGCGTGGCCTCGACGGTGTTATCGCCGATATGCGGCGTGTGGACGACGTGATCGAGGCTCAGGAGCGGGCTGTTGTACGGCGGCTCCTCGCGGTAAACATCGACGGCCACGCCGCTCAGATGGCCGTCCCTGAGCGCCTTCGCCACCGCGTCCTCGTCGAGGAGGCTGCCGTGGGCGGTGTTAATCAGCTTCGCGCCCGGTTTCATCTGGCCGATGACACGGGCATCGAACAGGCCGCGTGTCTCGGCTGTCGCCGGGACGTGGAGCGAGACGATGTCGCTGCGCTGGAGCAGCTCGCGCAGGCCGACGAGCAGCAGGCGCTGATCGCTCAGTTCATCCTCGGTCAGGTACGGATCGTAGGCCAGCACGGTCATGCCGAAAGCCAGCGCCCGCTGCGCCACCACCTGCCCGACGCGGCCCAGTCCGATCAGGCCGAGCGTCTTGCCGTACAACTGCGTCCCGGCCTGCTGCTTGCGGTCGAGCAGCCACCAGCCGTCCCTGAGGCTGTTGTGCGCGACGATCAGCTTACGGCTGAGGGCGAGCATCAGCGCGAGGGCGTGTTCTCCAGCGGCAATCGCGTTGACGCCGGGCGTGTTCATGACGATGATGCCGCGACTGGTCGCCGCGTCGAGGTCGATCCCGCTCAGGCCCGCGCCAACACGGGCGATTACCTTGAGGTTGGGCGCGCCTTCGAGCAGCGCCCGGTCGATCACGACATCGTCGCGGGCGATCAGCGCGTGAGCGGTCAGCAGGCCATCGCGGATGTGTTGAAGGTTCGGCGCGATAGTATGCAGCGTGACGTCGTCGGCGCTGTTGAGAACATGCAGGCTGTCCTCGGTCAGGTCAGTCGCCACGAGGACGTCGAACTTATTTTCCGCAATCGCGGCGATTGGTTCAGCAACGGACATAGTGCCTTCTCTCGAAATCGTTAGACGACGATGCGGTTCATGTCTACGAAAACCTGTTCAGCGACTATCGTCACCATACTCATCCTCATGGCGGAGCGTCATATTCTCCGGCCAAACGTCTACATGAAATACATGAAGTATCTCCGAGGGGCGTTTCTTTCGGCGCTTGCGGGCGCTCTGCGAGTGGTCGATCAACGCCTGCTTTTCACTCGGTGAAAACTGATCGGCCAGCCTGACGACCTCATCGAAGGTGGCGGCCATGTTCAGCACTCCTCAGAGCTAGTCGATACTGGATTTTCCTGACAGCATCGCCACCACGTCGTACAGGCTGTCATAGACGTTGGCCGTCACGCCGTCGAAGGCGGAGTGCGGCGTATGGTAATTGTCCGGGATAGCGTAAGTCAGCATCCTGGCCGCGACTGCCGCCCGCGCGCCGTTGACGCTGTCTTCCAGCGCCAGACAATCCGCCGCCACCACGCCGAGCCGACGCGCCGCCTCAAGATAGACGTCGGGCGCGGGCTTGCCGTGCGTCACCTCGTCGCCGGAGACGCGCGCCTTGAAGTAGTGGCCCCAGTTCTGGCCGTCAACGACTGCGTCGATCACCCGGTTAGGCGAGCTGGACGCAATCGCGCACGGAATCTGATTCTGCTCCAGATAGGCCAGCAGTTCCGGCGCGCCGGGGCGGGCCAGCACCTCGGTCGGGATCAGCGAAACCATCTGCTCCAGCATCTCGGCCTGAAGCGCTTCAACCGGCTCGGTAATCCCGTAGCCTGCGCACATTCCGGCCAGAAAATCCGACGAGCGCAGACCGATCAGCTTATGCTGAATGGCGTTATCGCGCTGAATGCCGCGCGCCGCAAGCATCGCCGTTTCGGCAATGGCCCACACTGGCTCGGAGTCGACCAGCAGGCCGTCCATATCGAAAATCACCGCTTTAATCGTCATGGTGTCGTCGCAAATCCCTGTTCAAAGGCTCGCTCCAGATCAGGCTGGTTGATGATGAAATCGGCGCTGCGCGCCAGTGACAGGCCGCGCTCGAAGATGGCCTGATGCTCCGTGCCGAGGACATGCGCGTAACCCGACGGGCCAGCCGCAATCGGCAGGATTGGCGCGAGTGAGTTAGTTCCCACGAAAATGTCCGAGCCATCCCTGACTTTCTGCCGCGTGACCACGCCGCCGAAGCCGACGAACAGATCGACAACCGGGCGCGCGGCCAGATCGGAACTGCCGTCGCCGACCATCAGCCGCCGACCGTGGCGGTCGCCTGCCAGCTCGCGGATGATGTCGGGCTTGCCGCCAGAACCGGTCAGCGGGCCTTCGTCGTAGTCGAGGTAAGCGTGGTCGGCGCGGGTCTGCGGCTCGTAATAGCGCCACCAGTCCCCGGCCAGCTCGTTATACTCCAGCTCGACAGCGCGGATGTTCTCTGGCGGCACGCCGAGCCGCTTGCCGAAGCCGCGCACCGGCTCGGCCAGCCCGCCGCTGATGATGAAGACCTGCTTGCCGAGGAAGCGCAGCGCGGCCAGCGTCGCCAGCGTGTCGGGGACAATCTCTTCCCAGTAGCGCTCCTCGATAGCCTTCAACTGACCGCGCGTCGGGCGAATGGCCTGAAGGCGTTTGCCGTAGACCTCGCGCAGGTCAAGGTCGCCGTCCATCGCCTTCTGAGTCAGGATGCCGATCCGCCATTCCTTGCCCTTGAAGCGCGCCAGCTCGTCGATGCCTTCGATGGCGGAAAGCGTGCTGTCACAGTCGAAAAAGATCAGGTCGAAGCTCGACCAACGGGTTTGCTGGATCATCGCGGCGGAAGTCTCCTGCTGGCGGACGAGACAATTGTACCCTGTACGACTTTCTTTGTGTATCGGCAGCCGCTTGACAGTCAGGGCGATGAAGACTAAGATTCAAGCCGCCACCGACCGACGGTCGGTCTGGAATAGGGCGGAGAAGTCTGTGATGCGAGTGGTCAAGGAACCGGCGCTGCGGCGCGACGAAATTCTCGATGCCGGACAGCGGCTGATTTACTCCCGTGGCTACGAACGGATGACGATTCAGGACATTCTCGACGAACTCCGAATCTCGAAGGGCGCGTTTTATCACTATTTCGGCTCGAAAACCGACCTGCTCGAAGCCGTCATCGACCGGCTGATCGACGAGGTCGAGCGGCGGCTGACGCCGATCATCGCCAACGCTGACCTGAACGCGCTGGAGAAATTTCAGCGCTATTTCGACGCGATGATGCAGTTGAAAGCCGAACATAAGCCGTTTCTCGTCGCTTTGCTGCGCGTCTGGTACACCGACGAAAACGCCATCGTCCGCGAGAAAGTGCGCCTGCACAGCGCCGAGCGCGTCGTGGCTTTGCTCAACGCGATCATTCAGCAGGGAATTGGCGAGGGCGTGATGCGCTCCGCCTATCCCGATCAGGTGGGTGGGATCGTCTTTGCGCTGATGCAGGGGATCAACGAGACGCTGGCGCGGCGGCTGCTCGCGCCCGGCCTGACGCCCGCCATTCTGCCGGAATTGGAACGCGCGATTGCCGCCTATACCGACGCGCTGGAGCGGGTGCTGGGGACGCCGTCCGGCGCGCTGACGCTGACGCAGACTGACGAGCTGCGCGAGTGGATCGCGCTCCTGAGCGTGAAAGGATAGTGAGCCTGTGAGTAAAATCGCCTTCATCGAGATTCCAGCTTACGGCCATGTCAACCCGACGCTGCCGATAGCGCGCGAACTGGTACGGCGCGGCGAGCAGGTCATCTATTACAACGCTGAGGAGTTTCGCCCGGTCATCGAACCGACCGGCGCAGCTTTCCGCGCTTACCCGGCGGCGGCGATCAGCGCCGCTGAAATCAATCAGTCGGTCGAGAGCGGCAACCTCGCCAATGTGCCGCTGCTGCTGCTGCGCGTGACTGAGGTGCTGATCCCTTTCCTGCTCGATGACCTGAAGCAGCAGCAGCCCGACGTCGTCATTTTCGACTCGACGGCGCTCTGGGGCCGGATGGCGGCGACGCTCCTGAATCTCGCGGCGGTCGGCTCGATTACGACCTTTGTCTTCGATACGCCAGCCCGGAGTATGGCTCCGGGCGAATTGATCCGGCTGGTGTGGTCGGTGCTGCCCGCCGTTCCAGCCATCCTGTCGGTGCGCTCGCGCCTGATCCGCAGGTATGGCAAAGCGGCCTTTCCGGCGGGGCGTCCGCTGTTCCCGGTGCGCGGTGGGCTGAACCTGTTGTTTAGCTCGCGTGAGCTTCAGCCGCCGTCGCCGTTGATCGACGCGACGTTTCGTTTCGTCGGCCCGTCGATTGATCCGCAGAGGCGTGATGACGATTCCAGCCTCGATCTGAACGGCGCAGGCCCGCTGATCTATATCTCGCTCGGAACCGTCCATACCGGCCATTTTGCGTTTTATCAGGCCTGCTTTGAGGCGTTCGCCGACGTCCCGGCGCGCTTCATTCTGTCGGTCGGCAGGCAGACGAAGCTCGACGCGCTCGGCGCGATTCCGGCTAACTTCATCGTGCGCCCGACCGTCCCTCAGCTTCAAGTGCTGGAACGGGCTGACGTCTTTATCACTCACGCCGGAATCAACAGCGTCCATGAGGGGCTGTACGACGGCGTCCCGCTGATCCTGATCCCGCAGCAGGCGGAGCAGTTGCTGAACGCCGTTTGCGTCGGCAGGCAGGGCGCGGGCATCGTCCTGCGTCAGCGTATGTCGGGACGCGAGGTTACAGCGACAGATTTGCGGCAGGCGCTCGACAGCATTCGCAGCCAGACCAGTTACCGCGCTGCTGCCGAACGCCTTCAGGCATCGCTCCGCGCGACCGGCGGCTATCGGCAGGCCGCCGACGAGATTCAGGCGTTTATTGTCAGGC
>CAZZAO010000011.1:49114-60495 GCA_964652205.1 uncultured Anaerolineaceae bacterium
GCATAGGGGGATCGGAAGATGCGCATGTTTCTGCTCAGGCTTGTTCTGGTGGTCGTCTATCACGCGGTCGTCGCCGCCATCCTATTCGGGGCGGCGGGGCGCACTGATTTGCCCTTCTTCTGGGGCTACGTTGTCGTCATGGGGGCGATCACGATGGTCGCCGCGATTGCCGTTTTCAGGCGCAGCCCCGACTTGCTCGACGAGCAGATGCAGCCCCATGAGCGCGGTCAGGATCGCGTCACTGTGCCGCTGTTCGTCGCCAGCTTTCTGCTGCACTGGATCATCGCCGGGCTGGACGTCGGGCGATTCCACTGGTCGAGCGGCGTGTCGGTCGGCGTGCAGATCGTCGGGCTGATCGGCTTCGGCGTTGGCTTTTCGCTGGTCGCGTGGTCGACCATTATCAACCAGTTCTATTCCTCGGTCGTGCGAATTCAGAAGGAGCGCGGGCAGACCGTCATTACGGATGGGCCGTATCGCTTCGTTCGGCATCCCGGTTATGTCGGCTGGCTGCTGTTTTTCATCTTCAGCGGGATCGCGCTCGGCTCGTGGGTATCGATGCTCCCCGCGCTGCTGCCTGCCGTGGCCGTCGTCCGCCGGACGATGATCGAGGATCGGATGCTGCAAAACAGCCTTGATGGCTACCGTGACTATGCCCGCCGCGTTCGCTACCGTCTGATTCCGGGCTTATGGTGAGAGGGTGACGGATGACGGTCAATCTCAAGGCGCTGGCCGCGCAGACAGTCTGGCTGTTTTTCATGTTCGCGCTGCCGCTGTTTGTCGCAGCGGGGACGGTCGCCTGGGCGGCGGGCTGGGTGTTTATGGCGCTGTTCTTCGATTTCGTCGCGGCCATCACGGCCTGGCTCTATCGGCATAATCCGGCGCTGCTCAACGAACGGATGGCCGGGAAGAAGTCCGGTCAGAAGACCTGGGATCAGGTCTTTTTCGCCGTGATGCTGCTGCTGTTCATCGGCTGGCTGGCGATCATGCCGCTCGACGCGGTGCGCTTCGGCTGGTCGCATCTGCCGGTTGCGCTGCAAGTCGCGGGGGCGCTGCTGCTGCTCGGCTCATTTTATCTGTTCTTCCGCGTCTTTCAGGAGAACTCGTATCTCTCGCCGGTCATTCGTATTCAGGCAGAGCGCGGGCAGACGGTCATCTCGACCGGGCCGTACCATTACGTCCGTCACCCGATGTACGCTGCTGCGCTGCTGCTGATGATCGGGACGCCGCTGCTGCTCGGCTCGTGGCTCGGCCTGCTCGGCGCGGCGCTGCTGGTCGTGATGATGGCGCGGCGGGCCGTCCTCGAAGAACAGACTCTGCGCGCCGAGCTTCAGGGCTACGAGGCTTATATGGGGCAGGTGCGTTATCGCTTGATCCCCGGAATCTGGTGAGAGGTCAGCCATGAAAACGACAACCAAACAATCAAGCACAACCGCCGAAGGCATGGCGATTGTACGCGCCATCGAGTCGTCACGGCCTGCCGAACGCCGCTTGTTCTATGACCCAATCGCGCCCAAACTGGTCAGCCCGGTCAAGACCTTTCTGAGCGGCCTTATCATTGATTCGGGTCTGTACGGGCGAATGAACAAAGGCGCGTATGAGTTCATCACCGTGCGCGAGCGTGTCATCGATGAGTTTCTCAAAGCCTGCCTGAATGAGGGTATGACGCAGGTCGTTTTGCTCGGCGCGGGCTTTGATACCCGTCCTTACCGCATTCCTGAGATGGGCAGCGCGCGCGTGTTCGAGGTCGATCACCCGGCGACGCAGGCGGAAAAGCGGGCGCGTCTCCAGAAAGCCGTCGATCCACTGCCGAGTAACGTCACCTACGTTGCCATCGACTTCAACACACAGACGCTCGAAGACCGGCTGTTGAGCGAAGGCTATGATGAACACGTACAAACGCTGTTCATCTGGCAGGGCGTTATCATGTATCTGACACCCGAAGGGGTCGACAACACGCTGTCGTTCATTGCCCATCATTCCGCTCCCGGCAGCGCGGTTATTTTCGACTACTTTTACACCGAGACGCTCGCGGGAATGCGGGCCGCACGCGGCATCACGCGAGCTGTCGGCGAGCGGATTGTCTTCGGCATTCCCGAAGGCGGCGTCGAACTGTTCCTGCGCCAGCGCGGCTTCACCGACGCTCACAACTACACCACCGATGAACTCAGGCGGCTCTTTTTTACCGGGCCGAACGCGAGTCGCTCGCCCGCGCCGGGGGCCGCCATCGTCAGCGCGCGGGTTGCAGGATGAGGAATATACTATGACAACCACCCGGTCAAGCCGCACGGCTCAGGGCGTGGCGCTGGTACGTGCGATTGAAACGCGCCGACCGGCAGACAGGCGAATTTGCAATGATCCCTATGCCCGCGCGTTTGTCAGCGGGCTTTCAGTCACCCTGAGCAAGCTGGTGATTGATTCCGGCCTTTATGCGCGGCTCGCGCCGGGGGCGGTCGAGTTTGTCATCGTCCGCGAGCGCGCTATCGACGATCAACTCAAGACTTGCCTGAGTGAGGGACTCGATCAGGTCGTTTTGCTCGGCGCGGGCTTCGACACGCGAGCCTACCGCATCCCCGGCATCGAAAAGACGCGCGTGTTCGAGGTCGATCAGCCCGCCACGCAGGCCGTCAAGCGCGAGCGCCTGAAAAAGGTCATTGATTCCTTACCCGCGCAGGTGACATTCGTGGGGATCGACTTCAATAGGCAGTCGCTCGGCGAGCGCCTGCAGGCTGCTGGCTACGACGAGCGCGGCAAAACGCTGTTCATCTGGCAGGGCGTGACCTACTTTCTGACGCCTCAGGGCGTCGATAACACGCTGGCGTTTATCGCGCAGCATTCGGGGCCGGGCAGCGCGGTGATCTTCGACTATTACACTACCGAAGCCCTGCGCGACACCGGTCGCCCCGACGTGAAGATGATGCAGCGCGTCACCAGAATGACGGGGGAAGCCTATCTGTTCGGCATCGGCGAAGGCCAGATTGAGACATTCCTGACCGAGCGTGGCTTCCACGATATTCGCAACCTGCCGCTGACGGAACTGGGAAAGCGCTATTTCACCGGCCCGAATGCCGGGCGCGTGCTGCCTTCAGGGATCGCCATCGTCAGCGCGCGCGTCAGCCGGACTGAAGCCTGATTCGTCAGATCAGTCTCCTTAGCCCGACTTTTTTGCTACAATTGTTCGCAATCAGCGTTGTACGAAAAGTCGGAGCAGGGTATGGCAACAGTTACGGATCTGGTTTCGGGCTTGAACCCGCAGCAGCGCGAGGCGGTCACGGCGGGCGAGGGGCCGGTGCTGGTGCTGGCGGGGCCGGGCAGCGGCAAGACGCGCGTGCTGACGCACCGCATCGCTTACCTGATCCGCGAGCGCGACATTTACCCGTATCACATCATGGCCGTGACCTTCACTAACAAGGCCGCTGCCGAAATGCGGATGCGGCTCGAAAACCTGCTCGGCGGGCGTCCCGATGGTCTACAGATCGGCACGTTCCACGCCATCTGCGCCCGGCTGCTGCGCCGCGAGGCCGACCATCTTCCCTACCGCGACGACTTCGCCATCTACGACACCGACGATCAGCAGTCGCTCATCAAGCAGTCGCTCAACGAGGCCAACATCGACTCGAAGAAATATTCGCCGGGGCGCATCCTCAACGCGATTTCTGCCCAGAAGAATGAGCTGATTACGCCGGAAGCCTACGTTGGGCGTGACTATTTCGGCGAGATCGTCGGGCGTATCTACGAGCGCTATCAGGCGCTGCTGCTCGCCAATAACGCGCTGGACTTCGACGATCTGCTGATGCAGACGGTGCTCCTGCTCAGGAACAACGACGGCGTCCGCGAGCGCTGGCAGCAGCGCTTGCAGCACATTCTGGTCGATGAGTTTCAGGACACTAACACGGCGCAGTATCAACTGGTGCAGATTCTGGCGCTGCCGCAGAATAATGTCTTTGTCGTCGGCGATGAAGATCAGGGGATTTACGCTTTCCGGGGCGCGGACTATCGCAATGTGCTCCAGTTCCGCAAGGATTACCCCGACGCGCATGTGATTCTGCTGGAGCAGAACTACCGCTCGACGCAGATCGTGCTCGACGCCGCCCGCGCGGTGATCGACAAGAACAAGCACCGCACGCCCAAAGCGCTGTTCACCGACCGTCAGGGCGGGCCGCTGGTGACGATCTTCGAGGCGTACACCGAGGCCGACGAAGGCCAGTACATCGTCGGCAAAGTGACCGAACTGCGCCGTCAGGGCTACAACTACCGCGATATCTCGGTGATGTATCGCACCAACGCCCAGTCACGGGCGCTCGAAGAAGCGTTTATCGGCAAGCGCGTGCCATACAAGCTGATCGGCGGCGTTGGCTTCTACAAGCGCCGCGAAGTCCGCGACCTGCTGGCCTATATGCGGCTGGTCAACAACCCCGACGACAGCGTGAGCTTCAACCGGGTCGTCAATGTCCCGGCGCGCGGCATCGGCAAGACCTCGCTCGAAGCTTTCCAGCAGTGGGCGGTCGGCAAAGGCGGCACAGCGCAGGCGCTTGAGGCGCTGGCGCGCGGCGAGCCGTCGCCGATTACCGGACGCGCGAGCAAGAGTCTGGCCGCCTTCGGCCAGATGATCGACGACTGGCGCGTGACGCTGATGAAAGGCGACCTGATCGCGCTGTTCGACGCCATTTCGTCCGACGTCAGCTATCACCTCTACATCCACGAGATCAGCGATACCGATGAACAGGTGGCCGAGCGGCTGGAAAACCTGGCCGAGCTGCGCGCGCTGGTGCTGAAGAACCGCGAGCTGTCGCTGGTCGATTTCCTCAACGAGACATCGCTCGTGTCCGACGTCGACTCGCTCGATGAGCATGTCGATGCGGTGACGCTGCTGACGCTCCATGCCGCCAAGGGGCTGGAGTACAACATCGTCTTCATCGCCGGGCTGGAAGATGGCCTGCTGCCGCACACCCGTACCTTCGACGATCCCGACCAGATGGCCGAGGAGCGGCGGTTGTTCTATGTCGGCCTGACGCGGGCCAAGGATCACGTTTACCTGACCTATGCCTTCCGGCGGATGCTCTACGGTGACAGTCTGCTCGGCCAGCCCTCGCGCTTCATCGGCGATATTCCCGGCGCGCTGACCGAGGGCGTCTCGGCGCAGGTCAGCAACCAGCGCGACCGAATGAGTTTCCAGCGGCAGACGTCGTGGGAAAGCGACACCAACTGGGAGCCGAAGGGGACGCCGACACGCAGCGCGAATCCGAAGATCATCCCGTTCAACGGCGGCAGCGGCGCGCGTCCAGCCTCGAAGTCGGCGGCTCGCCCGCCTGCGCCCGCCCTCAAGTACCACAGCGGCCAGAAGGTGCGCCACGCGAAGTTTGGCGAAGGTACGGTCATCGAGAGCAAACAGTCCGGCAACGACGAGGACGTGACGGTGGCCTTTAGCGGCGGAATCGGCATCAAGACGCTGGCAGCCAGCTTCGCCCACCTGACAATTCTGCCATGAGGCGCTTGAGCTACCGGGTTTTCAGGAACAGCCTGCGCTATCAGTTGGAACGGCATCTCGGGCCAGAGCCAGACATCATCTGGCTGGCATCCTATCCGCGATCAGGCAACACCTTTTTTCGCTCAGTGCTGAAATATGGTTTCGGTATTCCATCGTTCGACCTGTACCATCTGCGTAAACCGCAGAGCGGCGGCGATGTCAGCGAGGAAATGGGCCTGACCGATGGCCCGATTGCGCGCAGCCCGGCCACCGGACGGCGGGTTTATTTCGTGAAAACGCATGAGGGCAGGCCGAAGGACGAGCAGCGGGCCATTTATCTGATCCGTGATGGCCGTGATGCGCTGGTCTCTTACGCTTACTTCCGCCTCAATAAAAAGATGAATCTGCCGCTTGAGGAACGCACGCCGGAGAGACTGGTTGAGGTTCTTCGCGCCATCCTCGATCATGATCGCTATGGGGACTGGAGCGCTCATATCGAGGCCTGGACGCGCCGTGAGCGTACCTGTCCTGTCCGCTTTGAGACTCTGATTCAGTCGCCGCTGGAGACCGTTCGCGCGGCGCTGGATGCCACCGGCTATGGGCTGCCCGAAACCCCGTCTGGAGCGCTGCCGACCTTTGACGAGCTGCATCAGCAGTACCCGAAGTTTTTTCGCGCGGGTCGTGTCGGGGGCTGGCGCGAGGAGCTGCCTGACGATATTCATCGGCTGTTCTGGGAGCGCCACGGTGAGATGATGGTCAGGCTCGGCTACACTGACGGAATGCCATGATCGTCCGCAGCGGCCTTTGCGCCAGCGACGCCCTTCACCTGTGAAAGGCTGAGGCTCAATAGGCCGCAGGGCAAACGCATCAAATTTGATCGGAGTTTCAAGAAAGCTCATATCGGTTTATCCAGGGTCAACGGTAACGTAGGGGCGACCCGCCGGGTCGCCCCTACAAACCCTCATGACCTTTTATAGCCTGAGCTGCGATTTTGATGCAATTGCCCTGCCATAGGCCGCCGCTTCACTACCCGAAGGAGTTACAGTGATGCAGGCTCATCATTCGTCCGACATCGTCGTCGTTGGCGGCGGCATTGTCGGGACGGCGATTGCTTACGCGCTGGCGCAGCGGCGCGCCGGACGAATCACGCTGCTGGAGCGCTCGACGCTCGGCTCAGGGATGACCGGGCGTTCGGTCGCCAGCATGGAAACGCTGTCGCTGTTTCCGAGCGTGACCGCCTTGCAGCAGCGCAGCATCGAGGTCTACCAGCATTTCTCGGAGCTGGTCGGCGGCGAGTGTGGCTTTGTCCCGCTGCCGATGGCGCTGCTGGTCGGCGAGGAACAGTTGGCCGGGATGCGCTGCGCGCTGGCGCTGGCGCAGCAGGCCGGGTCGAAGATCAGCGAGATGACGCCGGAAGCCTTCGCCGCTGAGGAGCCGGGAACCTGGCTCGACGACGTCAGCAGCGTCTATTATTCAATCGACGCGGGTTACGCCGATCCCTGGCTGGCGCTGTCGAGCTTTGCCAACGCGGCGCGGTCGCTCGGCGTCACGATTCGCCAGAACACGCCCGCGCTCGCTATTCACCTCGATCATGGGCGCGTGGCGGGGGTCGATGTCCCCGGCGAGCGGCTTCTCGCCTCGACGGTGGTGCTGGCTCCCGGCAACTGGTTTCAACCGCTGTTGAGCCAGCTCGGCCTCGAAATCCCGATTCGACTGCTGCGGCATTTTGTCGCCTTCCTCGACATGCCGGACAATCCCCTGCGCCATTCAATCCTCGACGCCCTGTCTGGTTTTTACAGCCGACCGGAAAAGACGGGCCGACAATACCTGTTCGGCGCGACCTCGCTCGGCAGCGGCTTTGCCGACGTTCTCGACCCGGACGCGGGCGATCCGCCGAACTTGCAGGAGATCATGCTGCCGACGTGGGAGCGGGTCGTTCAGCGTTTCCCGGCGCTGGCTGAGGCCGGGCTGCGCAGCGCCTACACCGGCATCGCCGACCTGACGCCGGACGGACAGCCTTTGCTTGGCGCGCTGCCGGTCGAAGGGCTGTTCATCGCGGCGGGTGTTCTGAATGGCTTCAAGACCGCGCCCGCCATCGGGCAGGCGCTGGCGGGGCTGATCGCGGGCGATGTGCAGGCGGCGGAATGGATCGCGCCGCTGCGACCGGGGCGCTTCGATGAAGGCCAACCGATGAAAGCGCCTGAATCGTTCACCCTGTTCGGCTGACTATCCTCATTCAGTCTGCGTCTCTAGAGCGTGCCAGGGCGATCAGCCTTTGGGGCATTTCCGCTCAAAAGCGCTGCAATTTTCGTTGTCCATTCTGCGTACTCCCGCCATTTCAATTTCTTTTACGTTCCACTACAATACCTGCCGTTAATGGCCCTATTCCGACCGGGTCTTGAAAGGAAACCAGAATGGCAGTTGAACGTATCGAGGACGGCGTCGTCGTCAGCCTTGCCTATGTGCTCACGGTCGATGGCGAGGAAATCGCCCGCACCGAGCCGGGCGAAACTATGGACTACCTGCACGGCGCAGAGAACATCGTCCCCGGCCTCGAAGCCGCTTTGGCGGGTAAGAAAGTCGGCGACAAATTCAGCGTGACGCTCGAAGCGGGCGACGCTTACGGCGAGTACGACGAGGACAATGTCGAGGAGCTTGACCGCGAGGACGTGCCTCAGGCCGACGAGCTTGAGAAGGGCATGGTCATCGAGGTCGAGGACGAGGAAGGCTTCGTCTATCTGGCCTTCGTCCGCGAAGTCAGCGCCGACACCGTCACGCTCGACTATAACCCGCCGCTGGCGGGCAAGACTCTGACCTATCAGGTCGAAGTCCTCGCCATCCGCGAGGCCGATGATGAAGAGCTGGCGCACGGCCATCCGCACAGCATGGGCGACGAAGACGAAGACGACGAAGAGTTCGAGTAGCGCTTTCTCCCTCACTCCACTCGCCAGGGGTCGCGCTTCGCTCGACTACGGTCGGCTAAAAGCTGCCGACCCCTGCGCTGTCTCTCCCGCCGAGAGAGGGGAGAAGCGGACGGCGTAAACGACTGCTGCGGTCTATCGAGACTTGTGGCGCTGGAATGTTTTCCATTCTTTGCTGCTGCTATCGCACTAATCCACTGACTATCAACGCTTCGCCCCTCTCCCATCGGGAGACGAAGTGGTTACGGCCTCGCTCGCCCTGCCGGTCGAGCGAGCCTAATCAGGGGCCGGGGGTGAGGGACGCTCTTTCTCATGACACAACAAACGCCACAGTTCATTCTGGCTTCCGGGTCGCCCCGCCGCCGTGAGCTGCTCAGTTGGTTCCCGTGGAGCTTCGCCGTCGTCGTGCCGAACATCGACGAGTCGCGCCATGAAGGTGAATCGCCCTTCGACTATGTCAGCCGCCTGAGCGTCGAAAAGGCGCTGGTCGTCGCGCAGGCCAGCGACGGTAACTCGGTCATCCTCGGCGCGGATACCGTCGTCCTGCTGGCCGACGATCCCGATCACCCGGAAGACGGCGAAATCCTCGGTAAGCCGGGTGATCCTGATGAGGCGACCGCCATGCTGCGTAAGCTGCGTAACCGCCAGCACCTCGTCTGCACCGCGACGACGCTCATCAACGTCACTGACGGCCTGGTTGGCGTGCAGATCACCCGGCTGACCAAAACCATCGTCACGATGCGCGATTATAGCGACGAGGAAATCGCTGCTTATGTGGCGACCGGCGACCCTGCCGATAAGGCGGGCGGCTATGCCATTCAGAACGAGGACTTCCACCCGGTCGATCACGTCGATGGCAGCTATAACAACGTCGTCGGCCTGCCGACCGAGACGCTGCGGATGATGCTGCTGGTCACAGGCTGGCTGCCCGAACCGAAGGCGAACGCGGACGAAACCGCTTCCTAGCCGCCCCGAACGGCGATCCGTAATGTGCGCCAACATAAATCTCTCGTTAAAGGTTGCGCGAATCTATGTTCAGATTGATAAAAGTCCGGTATGCTTAGTCTTGACAGTGCAGAGGGGCGAGGCTAAAATGCCTCACCACTGGCAGCTTGAACATCCCTGATTTTGCGCTCCAACTACGGGCCTATAGCTCAGTTGGGAGAGCGCTTCAATGGCATTGAAGAGGTCAAGGGTTCGAATCCCTTTAGGTCCACACTCCCAGGCCAGCAAAATCAGAGTTGAATGGCAGTCAGAAAGCCCCGCAGTCTGTTGAGACGTGGGGCTTTTTTGTTCACCAGGCCGATCTGCTCAGTCGTTTTAGGCAGGCGAGAGCAGGGATAAGAAAGGTGAAGCTCGTGGCGAAGAAGCAAAAGCGAAGCACTCTGGACGATTTAGCTTCACGGGTTCGCGGCCTGCTTCAGGACCTGGACCGCCTTCTTAATCCGCAGCCCGTTCCTCAGCCGGTGCGCGTGCCAGTCCCGGTCAACGCGCCGCGTCGTCCGTTACGGAACAGCGACCGCTAAACATTTCAATGGTACAGGCGGTGGACGCTCGCCGCCTGTTGACAATCTGACTACTGACACAGGCGCGCAAGGCCGAGCCTCGGCCCTACGCGCTTGTGTTTTTTGCGTGTTACAATCAGCCCGAAGTGCCGAGGCATGAGTGCTGTGAGCGCTGATAAAACCCAGGTGGGTTCGCTCGGCTCTTTCACGCGCTGCTCGACACTCAGCCGTTATGCGAGACTGATATTGTCTCCGCCTTTGCCTTCGGCGGCGGGAACGCAGTTTCCTATCAACGCGCACCACACCTTACTCAGCACTCAGTCCTTGAAACGGTGAGTTATGACTGACAAAGATCAATACATTCCACAGGAAATTGAGCCGAAGTGGCAGGCCCGGTGGGAGCAGGACGGTCTGTACCGCTCGGTCGTTGACTGGAATCGGCCCAAGCACTATGCCCTGACGATGCTGCCCTATCCCAGCGGCGACCTGCACATCGGCCACTGGTTCGCCATGACGCCATCCGATACGCGGGCGCGCTTTATGCGGATGAAGGGCTTCAACGTCCTTTTCCCGATGGGCTTCGACGCTTTCGGCCTGCCCGCCGAAAATGCCGCTGTCCAGCGCAACATCCATCCCTACATCTGGACACATGCCAACATCGAGCGGATGCGCCAGCAGCTCCGCAGCATGGGCGCGATGTTCGACTGGCAGCGCGAAGCCGTGAGCTGCGAGCCGGAGTACTACCGCTGGACGGAATGGTTCTTCAAGCAGTTCTATGAGAACGGGCTGGCCTATCGTGGCGAAGCGATGGTCAACTGGTCGCCGACGCTTCAGACGGTGCTGGCGAACGAGCAGGTCATCGACGGCAAGGACGAGCGCACCGGCCAGCCGGTCGTCCAGAAACTGATGACCCAGTGGTTCTTCAAAGTGACGAAGTACGCCGACGAGCTGTTGAGCTATCACGGTCTGGACTGGCCGGAGCCAGTGCGGATTATGCAGACCAACTGGATCGGTCGCAGTGAAGGCGCGCACGTCACCTTCCGTACCGAAAGCGGCGCAGCCATCGAAATCTTCACGACTCGACCGGACACGCTGTGGGGCGCAACCTTCATGGTGCTGGCCCCGGAACATAAGCTCGTCGGGCAGATTACCACGCCGGAGCAGCGCGCTGCCGTCGAGGCTTACGTGACCGCTGCCGCCGCTTCGACCGAACTGGAACGCAGCAGCGACGAGCGCGAAAAGACCGGCATCTTTACCGGAGCCTATGCCATCAACCCGGTCAATCAGGAGCGCATCCCGATCTGGGTGGCCGACTATGTCATGATTACCTATGGCAGCGGCGCGATCATGGCCGTGCCGTATGGCGACGAGCGCGACTATGCCTTCGCCACAAAATACAATCTGCCGATTCGCGCGGTCATCGAGCCGGAAAACCCCGACGACGCGCAGGGTAAGGCGTATACCGGCGCCGGGAAAATGATCAACAGCGCC